>JABDLI010000064.1 GCA_013003065.1 Phycisphaerales bacterium
CGGCCCCGGACGCTACCATGCCCCCCATGCCCCAAACGCCGCCCACGCTCACCACGCGTCCGCGTGGCGTTCGGTCCTCTCGAATCTCCGGTCGCATCGGCGCCGCAGTGGTTGCGCTCATGCTGCTCGTGTGCCTGGGCTCGCTGCCGTTCACGCTGGCGCGGGTCGGCGGCGCGGCGCCCGGCGAGGAAGCGACGATGCCGCGTCGGTTCGAGGCGAGTGATCTCGATGCGGCGTTGCGCCCGCCCTTCTGGGCGGATGGCGTGTCGGATGACGGTGGTCGTCACGTCCTCGGGACGGATCGGCTCGGACGCGATCTCTTCGTGCGCGCGTTGGCGGGCGGAGGCATCAGCCTGAGCATCGGGATCGCCGCGGCGCTCGTCGCGGTCGTCATCGGGACGCTGTACGGGAGCATCGCGGGGTTCTGCGGCGGTCGCGTGGACGAGGCGATGATGCGGATCGTGGACATCCTCTACGGTCTGCCCAACATCCTGCTCGTCGTCCTTCTGGCGGTGGCCGTCGACGGGCTCACGGCTCGATTCGGGGCCGATCTCGCCCCCGGCGTGCGGCAGATCATCAACGTGGTGACGTTGCTGGTGGCGATCGGCGGAGTCACGTGGCTGACCATGGCCCGGGTCATCCGCGGCCAGGTGTTGAGCCTCAAGCAGCTCCCGTTCATGGAGGCCTGCCGGGCCATCGGCGTGCCGGTGCGTCGCCAGTTCACGCGGCACCTGCTGCCGAACCTGATGGGACCGATCGTGGTCTACGCGACGCTGACGGTGCCGGCCGCGATCCTGTCCGAGTCGTTCCTGAGCTTCCTCGGTATCGGGGTCAAGGAACCGCTGGCGAGCTGGGGCAGCCTCGCGGCGGACGGGCTGAACGAGCTGAACGTCGTGCACTCACGCTGGTGGCTGTTGCTCTTCCCCTGTGTCCTGCTGGGCGTGACGCTGCTGGCCCTCAACTTCGTGGGGGAGGGGCTGCGAGCCTGGGCGGATCCGAAGCGACGGGCTTGACATGAATATGCATGGCGGGGTATATTCATGCAATGCCCAGCCGCCACCAACGGCACCAGCGGATCGTGGAGCTCCTGGATCACCACCGGGTCCGGAGCCAGCAGGAGATGCAGGGTCTCCTCGCCCGCGACGGCATCGAGGCCACGCAGGCGACGCTCTCGCGTGACTTTCGCGAGCTGGGTGTCTCGAAGGGCCCCGAGGGCTATTCGATCCCGCCGATGGGCGGGGCGTCCAACGGCGTCCTCCGCACGCTCGAACGCACGGTCCGGCAGGAGCTCCTCGTCTTGGATGCGGCTGGTCACACCATCGTCATCCGCACTCGTCCCGGTCATGCGAACGCGCTCGCCTTCGAGCTCGACCGGGCCCAGTGGCCGGAGGTGCTCGGCACCATCGCCGGCGATGACACGATCTTCGCGTTGGCCCCGTCGCCGCGACAGGCCCAGGCGGTCGTCACGAGGTTGTCCAGGATGGCCGAGCTGGCCGATGCATGACCGCTCTCCGCTCCCTTCCCCCAAGCTCTCAAGGTAGACGACGAATGAACAAGGTTGCCCTCGCGTATTCGGGCGGGCTCGACACGTCGGTCATCATCCCCTGGCTCATCGAGGAGTACGACTGCGAGGTCATCGCGGTCGTCGGCGACGTCGGTCAGGGCGCCGGCGAGCTGGAGGGGATCGAAGCAAAGGCCAAACGCACGGGCGCAAGCGCGTGCTATGTCGTCGATCTCCAGCACGCCTTCGTCGAGGACTACGTGTTCCCGACGCTGCTCGCCGGCGCCGAGTACGAACGCCGGTATCTGCTCGGAACCGCGATGGCCCGGCCCGTGCTTGCCCAAGCGCAGGTGCAGATCGCCCGGGAGTGCGGCGCCGACGCGCTCGCCCACGGATGTACGGGCAAAGGCAACGACCAGGTCCGCTTCGAGACGGCCTACGCCGGGCTCGCCCCGGATCTTCCGGTCATCGCCCCGTGGCGCGAGTGGTCGATGCGTTCGCGGGAGGAGCTGCTGGCGTATCTCGAGGCCCGGAAGATCCCATGCTCCGCCAGCCGCGAAGCGATCTACAGCCGGGACGCCAACCTGTGGCACGTCTCCCACGAAGGCGGCGAGCTGGAGGATCCGTGGAAGGCCCCGCCGGAGGAGATCTGGCTGAAGACCGTGTCGCCGGCGGCCGCGCCGTCCGAGCCCGAAGACGTCGCGATCGGTTTCGAGTCCGGTCGCCCCCGCACCGTCAACGGCGCTCCGTTGCCGGCGCACGCACTGCTGGGCACGCTCAATGAGATCGCCGGCCGGCACGGCGTGGGCCGGGTGGATCTCGTCGAGAATCGCCTCGTCGGCATGAAGTCCCGCGGGTGCTACGAAACGCCGGGGGGCACGGTGCTGATGGAAGCGCTCCGCACGCTCGAAGAGCTCGTCCTCGATCGCGAGACGCTGCACTACCGTCAGCACCTCGGCCTTACGTTCGCCGACATCGTCTACAACGGTCAGTGGTTCTCGCCGCTGCGGGAAGCGCTCTCCGCCTGCGCCGAGAAGATCGCCGAACCGCTCACGGGCGAGGTCGTCGTGCGTCTGCATGCGGGCAAGGCCGCGCCGGTTCAGCGTCGGTCGCCGGCGAGCCTGTACGACGAGGACTTCGCCACGTTCGGCGCCGACGAAGTGTTCGACCACCGGCACGCCGAGGGGTTCATCCGGCTCTTCTCGCTCCCCGGACGCATCGCGGCCCGGCGGGCGGCGGTGACGACGCAGTGAGCGGGCTCTGGGGCGGGCGCTTCGAGGACGATCCGGATCCGCTCTTCCGGCGGCTGAACGACTCGTTGCCCTTCGATCGTCACCTGGTGGAGCACGACATCGCCGGTTCCCAGGCGTGGGCCCGCGCGTTGGGTGACGCGGGCGTGCTGGACGGCGAAGAGACCCGGCGTCTCGTTGCCGGTCTTCAGACGCTGGCCGATGAGGTGCGGGACGATCCCGCGGCGTTGCGGGAGGCGGGCGACGAGGATGTCCACTCTTGGGTCGAGCGACGGCTGATCGAGTCGATCGGTGACCTGGGGCGGAAGCTGCACACGGGGCGGAGTCGCAACGACCAGGTCGCGACCGACCTGCGACTGTGGGTGCGGGCCGCGATCGCCGAGCGGCGAAGGGAGTTGCGTGCCGCGCAAGCCGCGCTGGTCGCGCTCGGGCAACGATCGGCGGGCGTGGTCCTTCCCGGGTATACGCATCGGCAGCGTGCGCAGCCGGTCCTGTTCGGTCACTGGTGCCTCGCGTTCGTGGAGATGCTGCGCCGCGACGACACCCGTCTCATCGACGCCGCGCGTCGCGCCGACGAGTGCCCGCTGGGGTCGGCGGCGCTCGCGGGCACCAGCTTCCCCATCGATCGGATGCGGCTCGCCGCGGCGCTCGGGTTTCGCGCGCCGACGGCCAACAGCCTGGATGCGGTGTCGGATCGCGATTTCATCATCGAGACGATCGGGGTCGCCTCGCTGTGTGCATCGCACCTCAGCCGTCTCGCCGACGACCTGATCTTCTTCGCCAGCGGCGAAGCGGACTTCATCGAGCTCGACGACACGATGACCAGCGGCTCGTCGCTGATGCCACAGAAGAAGAACCCCGACGCGCTCGAGCTCGTGCGGGCCAAGGCCGGGGCGTTGCTCGGGCACCTGACGGCCGTCTCGTGCATCCAGAAGGGTCTGCCGCTCGCCTACAACAAGGACCTCCAGGAGCTCACGCCGCCCCTCTTCGCCGCCATGGACGATCTGGAGCTGTGTCTCAAGGCGGTGCCCCGCGTGCTCCAGGGCATTCGCGTCAAGAGCGAGCGGACCCGCCGCGCCGCCGAGGGCGGGTACGCGAACGCGACCGAGCTGGCCGATTACCTCGTCGGACGCGGCATCCCGTTTCGCACGGCCCATGATCTCGTGGGACAGATCGTTCGCCACGCGATCGAGCGGGGCGAGCCGCTGGAAGCGTTGCCGCTCGAAGAGCTGCGAACGCTCGCTCCCGCGATCGAGGCGGACGTGAGCGAGCGGCTGACGCTGGAGACGTTGCTCGCGCGTCGCGATGTGCTCGGCGGCACCGCGCCCGCGCAGGTGGATCGGGCGATGACGGCCGCGGCGGCGGAGTTCGCCGTCGGCGGCTGAGCCGTATACTGCCGCCCCATGACGCCAACCGCGGCCCCGTCGCGTGATCGATCCGAACCGGCTCCGGGGAGCGGGCCGCTGCTCGCGATTCGCGATCTGGCCATCTCGTTCGAAGGGGACCGGGGCGAGCGGGTGACCGCGGTCGACGGGTTGAGTCTGACCATTCACGACGGCCAGACGCTCGCTCTCGTTGGCGAGTCCGGCTGTGGAAAATCCGTCACCGCCCTGAGCGTGCTCGGGCTGCT
Source organism: Phycisphaerales bacterium (assembly GCA_013003065.1). GTDB lineage: Bacteria > Planctomycetota > Phycisphaerae > Phycisphaerales > SM1A02 > JABDLI01. Next base: position 4,382 of record JABDLI010000064.1, read on the forward strand.
GGCCTGTCCGCCGGCCCGGATCGACGGTGGCAGCATTCGCGCGAGCGGACGCGAGCTCCTCGGGCTCGGCGAAGCGGACCTGCTTGCCGTGCGTGGATCCGAGATCGGCATGATCTTCCAGGAACCCGTTTCGTCGTTGAACCCGGTGCTCTCGATCGGCGACCAGCTCGTCGAGGCGGTCCGGCGGCATCGACGCATCCCGCGGGCGGCGGCCCGCGATCATGCTGTCGCCCTGCTCAAGCAGGTCGGGTTGCCCCGACCCGATGCCATGCTTGCGGCGTATCCCCACGAGCTTTCCGGTGGCATGTGTCAACGGGTGATGATCGCGCTCGCCCTGACCGGAGGGCCGCGTCTGCTCATCGCCGACGAACCCACGACCGCGCTCGACGTGACGATCCAGGCGCAGATCCTCGACTTGCTCCTCGCGTTGCGGCAGCGGAACCGCATGGCCATTCTGCTGATCACCCATGACCTCGGCGTCGTGGCTCAGCACGCGGACGTGGTCTGCGTCATGTACGCCGGCCGCGTGGTCGAGTACGCGTCGGTGCGTGACCTGTTCGAGTCGCCGGCCCACCCGTACACCCGCGGGCTGTTCAGCGCGATTCCCCGGCTTGGAGCGCGACGTCCGCGGTTGCGCACCGTCGACGAGCTGATGACCGACCAGACCGAGTTCACGCGTCTGCCCGGCCATCAGTACGGTGTCGTGCCGTGGTGGCCCACCATGCGGCCTCCCCCCGAGCTCACGGTGGATCCCGCCGATCGGCGGGCGTCCTGCCTGCATCAGATCGCGCCGATGCACTGGGTCGCGTGCTGGCGCACCGCCTACGTGGCCGACCATCCCCAGCGTCCCCCCGACGTGCCGGCGCAACCGTGACCCGCGCGGTATGCTCCCGTCGCATGATCGAACCCGGTCAACCCGCTCCCGCGTTCCAGCTTCCCGACCAGGATGGCTGCACGCACCGGCTCGGCGACTACGCGGGCCGCCCGTTGGTCGTGTACTTCTATCCGAAGGACGACACCTCCGGGTGCACCAAGGAGGCGTGCCAGTTTCGCGATCTGCTGCCGAAGTTCCGGCACTTCGGCGCGGGCATCCTGGGCATCAGCCCGGATTCGTCTGCGTCGCATGCCGCGTTCGCGGCGAAGCACGACCTGAACTTCACCCTGCTGGCCGACGAGCGGGACGCCGACGACACGCCACCGGTGTGCGCCGCCTACGGCGTGTGGCAGGAGAAGTCGATGTACGGGCGAACGTACATGGGCGTCGTGCGGACGACGTACCTTCTCGATGACGACGGTCTCGTCGTCGAGCGTTGGGACAAGGTGCGGGTGGCGGGACACGCGGACGCGGTGCTCGCGACGCTCAAGACGCAGGGGTGACCGTCGTCGCCGGCGGCCCGATCAGCGTGGCTCCAGCACGTACTCCCGTCCGCCCCAGGCGATCGGGCGGCGACGCTCCAGGTCATCCGCTGCTTCGCGCATGATTCCCGCGACCGCCCACGCCCCGAGCGGATAGCCGGCGACCGCGGTGAGCGGTGCGCCGCAGAGTCGGTACATGTACAGCAGCGCGCCGAGCTGCGTGAGGAAGCCGGCCCCGGCGACGCCCATGAGGGCGACCCCGAGCGTGCGGGCGGATCCGGCCGCGAACGCGACGCCGACTCCGAAGGTCGCGATCTGCAGCAGGGGAATCCCCACGCCCACGACCATCGTGCGCCAGGCGTTCTTCCGCAGTCGATCCGGTCGGCGGTTGCACGCCTCGATGTAGATCCGCTTCCACCCCGTCCGGAACGCGGCGAACGTGTCGTACATCGAGCAGACCAGCATGCCGTCGGCCACGAACACGCCCGTCCGGCCCCCGCTCGCATGGACGGCGCGAGCGAAGGCGATGTCCTCGAGAAGCGCCGATTTCACGGCCGCATGTCCCCCGAGCGTGTCGTAGTCCTGTCGGCGGAACAGCATGAACTGGCCATTGGCAAACGGGCGGGGGTTGCGGTCGGTGTTGACACGCTCGATGGGGTACAGCCGGATGAGGTTGATCGACGCCACCGGTTGCGCGATCCGCTCGTACCGGTGGTGCGTCGTCAGGGTGCTCAGGATGCTGAGGAGCGCGAGCGCGTGGGTCCGGGCGAGCGTGACAGCGGCGCGGATGAGGTCGGGAGCGAAGATGGTGTCCGCATCGGTAAAGAGCAGAAAATCGCCCGACGCCAGCTCGGCCCCGCAGCGAGCCGCGTTGCACTTGCCGGCCCAGTCATCGGGGCACGTCTCGTTCTCGACGAAGCGGACTCGGTCGTCCTCGGCCGCATGCCGCGAGAGGATGTTCCTGGTGTCGTCGGTGCAGCGATCGAGGACGAAGATGATCTCGAGGTTCGGATAGTCCTGATCCCGCAGCGACCGAACGCACGCGTCAACCACCCGCTCTTCGTTGTGCGCGGGAATGACCACGCTCACCGGCGGCCAGGCGGTGGTGTCGCCGATCGCGCCGCGCCCCTCACGCACGCTCGGGCGCAGCCGAGCGAGACGCACGAGGCGTCCGGCCACGGTGAGCCAGAGCAGGAGGGCCAGCGTGGCGAGGACGAGGAGAAACCAGCCGGCGAAGATGGGGAGGGCGGGCACGGGGGCGAGAGTGTAGCAGCACGGGCGCGGACACGGACACGGACACGGACACGGACACGGCCGCGGACGCGGACACGGACACGGACGCGGTCGCGGTCGCGGACACGGACGCGGGCGCGGGCACGGTCGCGGACGCGGTCGCGGGCACCCCGGATCCGCTCACCCCGTCCAGCCGCTCAGCACCACCAGCAGGTCGACGAAGTCCACGACCCCGTTTCCATCGAAGTCCGCCGGACACGGATCCGGCGGCGGAAGACACGGACCCCACGCCGCGAGGAGCGCGAGCAGATCGGTGAAGCCGACGGAGCCGTCGCCGTCAACGTCGCCGGGCACGTCGCCGACCGGGCCGAAGCGGACCGTCGCGAAGATCTGCGACGGGTCGACGGGCGCCGTCACGACGTTCTGACCGGAGCAGGGATCGAGATCGATGATCAGCAGCCCGCCCGCCACGGTCAGACCGCCTTCCGAGGTCGGGCCGGCGATCGGCGAACCCCGCAGGGCGTCGACGGAGGCGACGAGCCGGTAGTGCCGGTCGGGCTGCAGCAGGATGTTGGTGGGAACGCCGAGGCGGTGGTTGCGGTTGCTCGCAGGAAGCTCCATGCCGGCGACGACGACCGGTTCGACCGGGTTGGTCACGTCCCAGAGCGCGAGGTTGCGTGGCGTGCCGTCACAGCTCGTGCCGGGACGGATGATGCCGTCGACGATGACCTCCCGGACCCGCAGCGGCGTGGTGGCGTCGCCGGTATCCAGGTCGACCCCCACCCACGCGCCGTTGCCGCCGGCGCCGGAGGGATCATCGAGACCGCCGCTGGGATCCGGAAGCGCGAGCCCGCCGGCCGCGGTGACGAGGAGGGCGGGATCACCGTCGGGCAGATGCTCTTCACCGTCGATCAGCACTCGGCCGGAGCGGAACACGATGATCTCACGCTCCGCGAGGTCGGCGAGGTTGACATCACCAAGCGCGGAGTTGACGTGCTTGTCCACTCGGCGGAAGCCTTCGGCCGGCAGGTTGGGGAAATCGATGATCGCATCGAAGTGGACATCCTCGCCGGGGTCACCCGGCGCCGGATCGGCGGGCAACGCGAAGTGCAGCGTGTATTCGTTCTGGTTGAGGTACCCGTGACCGCTGGCGACGAACTTCTTGCGTCGCATCGAGGCCGGATCGCCGGCGACGACGAGCTCGACGGACGTCGCATACTCGGTCTCGAGTCCGGCCGGCACGGTCTCGGAGTCGCGGAGCGTTCGAACCCGCACGTAACGCCGATCGTCCATCGGGGTGGAGCCGTCGTAGAGCGTGTTCTCGTAGAAGTGTCCGACGTCGAACCAGTTGCCGAGCGCGCAGTCGAGATCACCGTCGCGATCCCAGTCGCCCCACGCCGGCGTTGCCGACGTGATGTGGCCGGCCGGGATCGACGTCGAGGCTACGGTGAAGTGACGGTCACCGCCGGTCTCCATGAACATGTTGCGGCGGAAGACCTGTCGCGTCGTGAAGTCGATGTCGCCGTCGTTGTCCCAGTCCTCGGCCGAGAGACCCAGATTCAAACCGGTGAACGCCGAGTCGATGATGTCCCCGGCGGCGAAGTAGGTGCCGTCACCGCGGGCTTCCCAGATCTTCACGCCCGGTCCGGTGTAGACGATGGCGAGGTCGTAATCGCCGTCGAGGTCGTAATCGAACAACGCAGCGCCCTCGTCGAGCTGTGTCGACAAACCGATGCCCGAGCCGTTCTCCGTCATGGGGTTGAAGAGCGGCGACCCGAGCGACGAGACGTTCTGGTAGAGCGTGCCGTTGCTGTAGAGATCCATGTCGCCGTCGAAGTCGACGTCGACGAACTGAGCGCCTTCGGGCCGGGCCGCGCCGGGCGGGTTGTCGAGGCCGACCTCGTCCACCCGTTCGGCGAATCGGTACTCGCCGCCGCTCTCGCCGAGGTTCTCCAGGAAGAAGTTGCCGGAGTTGTCCCCGATCGTGGGCGGGTAGACGGGAATGAACAAATCCAGGTCGCCGTCGCAGTCGACGTCGCCCCAGCAATTCGTCTCGGCGTCGGCATTACACAGCGGCGTGTCGACGATCGTCGGATCGACCGCCACGTTGAGAAAGACGCTGTCGCCCAGGTTCTTCAGGATGTGGCAGCACTGGTCCCCCGCGCAGCAGTTCCGCGACTCCGTGGCCATGTCGAGCAGGCCGTCGTTGTTGTAGTCGCCGAACGAGATGCTGTAGCGGAACTCGGTGGGGGGCAGCTTGTCGTCGAGGTTTGCGGCCAGCACCCAGTCCGTACCGCCGAGGTTCCGCCAGAGGTTCGCGGACTGAAGCGCAAAGATGTCGATCCACCCGTCCGCGTCGTAGTCGCCGAACACGATCCCGAACGTATCGCCGACCGGCAGACCCGATGGCCACGATCCGCTGGTCCAGAGCGACAGCGGGACGTCCACGCCATCACCCGCCGACGCGCCGCCGGACGGGCCGGCACCGGCGTCCCGGTAGGAGAGCGTGAGCGACGCCGAGGCGCCCGGCAGGAGATTGTCGAGCATCCAAAGCTGACGCGCCACGTCGTCGGGGGCCTTCGTCAGGTCGGGGAGATCCCTCGGGAACGTCCAGCCCGTCGTCGGCGGCACCCGCCACTCGCGAGAGTAATACAGGTCGGTGACGGGGGCCGCCCCGCGATTCGTGAGCGTGACGGTGACGTGCAGCAAGGTGCCGGTCGCGTCGAACCGCATGAACGACTCCATCTCGATCGCCTCGTGCCGCACCACGGCAACGGCCGTGGCAGCGCCGGCCGAGAACGACACCGGCGTGACCACGGGCCGCTCATCCCACGCCGGCTCGCTGCCGGGCGCCACGGCCGCAAAGGTCGCGCCACCGGTCCGGAAGGAGACACCGTACCACTCACCACTCCCGGCTCCGACCGTCAACAGCGGACCGTCAACGTGCTGCAGCCCCGCCTCCGGTCGTTTCGTGATCACCCCAAACTCGTTGAGACCGACCCGAAAGTGATCGGACCCGATCTCGCTGGCGTCGGTGGGGACGGTCAGGGCGAGAACGAACGGAACGCAGCAGACGGTACGGATCATTTCTCGACTCCGGTGGGTTGCGTGTACGCGGCCGTTTCACGATAGCGGACGTGCGGGATGGAGGGGGCGGAATCCAGGGGGAACGATCGGCCTGTTCGCCGGGCGTTCGTGTGCGAGGACCGAACGCGGACACGGACGCGGACACGGGAGCGCTCGCTCGCGCTCGCGGTGCGTCAGCGCAAACGCGCCCATCGCGCAATCCCCCGACCCAACCTGCCCGAGGCGGCATGGACGCCGCCGGTCCCCACGCAGCCTGCACCCGCCGGAGGCGGTGCGAAAAATAGTCCGAACCCACGCTGAAACATCCAGACGCGAGCCCGCAGGATGCGGGCGGTGTATTTGGGCGTCGGGGCCGGTTTGTGCTTCGCCGCAGGATGCGGCGGATCGTGCGTGGGTCGGTTGAGCGCCGGACGACTCAGCGTACAACGTGCGGTTTCTGAGGCCGAGGGCGGCAGGACGCCGCCCGTGGATGCGCAGGGCGTCCGGAGGTCACCGGCGTGTTTGCGCGGTTGGAGGAGAATTGGATTTGGAATGGGAATGGGAATGGGAAGGGGAAGTGGAATTGGAATGGGAATTGGAATGGGAAGGCGAAGTGGAATTGGACCCGGAGAACGGGGACCCGGGGAATCTGAATTGGAATTCGGAGGGCGGCAGGACGCCGTGGAAGCACAGGACGTCCGGAGGTCACCGTGCGCGGTTGGGGCATCCAGCCGGTCCGTCATCGACGTGTCCCCGATCCGTGGATCACCCGCGGACGCCAACGGAATCGCTTCAGATCGATCCGCCCGTTCGCTTCGAATCGAACGCCTTCCGCGACCAGCCTCTCCTGCTGGCCGTGGTCGTCGCCGGTCTGCGTCCGCACGCTGACTGCTCCCTGCGCGTTGACGACCCGGTGCCACGGCACCCGATCGTCCTCGAGCGCGCTCAACGCGTACCCGACCTGGCGGGCGTGCGGGCCAAGGCCCGCGAGCTCGGCGATCTGGCCGTAGGTCGCCACGCGACCACGCGGGATGCGGCGAACGACGGCGTAGACACGAGCGTTGCGACCTGGCGGCACGGTGAAGCGTCCTGGGTACGCTCAGCGTACCCGACGCTCGCCGCGGGCGGGTCTCACTGGATCGTCGAACGGCCCGAATACGGATCGACCACGACGGTCTCCGTGATGCCTCCCGCCCGGATCACGATCGTGCCGGCGCTGTCCGGCACTCCGTAGGCGTCGAAGACGATGTCCGTCGCCGCATCACTCGCGTCGATCGGATTGTCACAGACCGCCGAATCCAGTCCGGCGAGATACGGGGCATCGGCGAGCTTCACGGTCACGTTCTGGGCGACGGTGATTCCCTGCACAGTGTAAGCGTCCTTCGTCAGATCGAACGCGATCTGCTTGGCCACACCGGTCGCCCGCGCTCGTTTGCGGGTGGCCTCCAGATCACCGACAACCCGCCGAGCCGCGGACTCCGCGCGAAACCGCTCGAGGGATACCACGTACCGTGGCGCCGCAATCGCGAAGAGCGTCGATGCGATGAGAAGCGTGATGACGATCTCGAGCATCGAGAACGCGCGCCGGCCCGGCCGGACGGGGGTAGCCATGCGTCGGAGGGTTGCGCGCGCAAAGAGTCTCACGCGAAGGGAATCGGCTCGGCGGTTCCCCCGGCCCCGGTCGCGCTGATCCACGCGGACGGCAACGGGAACGGTGGTCCGCACAAGCGGCGCAGATGCATCGAACCAAGCCCGTTATCGGGCCGCGACCGGAGATCCCTTTCAATGGGGACGCCCCCATCGTCGATGAAGGCCCAGGACACCGCAGCAACGGTTCACAATTGTCACTTCAACTTCCATCGATGGGTCGCTATCGCTGCGTCATGAGAAACCGCACGCGTCATCGCGCATCGCGCGCTCGTCACGGGTTCACGCTCATCGAGCTGATCCTCGCGACCGGGATCACGACGCTGCTCGTCGGTGGTCTGGCCTCAGCCATCCTGCTCGCGACCCGATCGATCGACACGGGCGTGTCACCGGTTGCCGACACCCGCTCGGCCAACGACACGCTGGACTGGATCGAGACGGACCTCGCGTTCGCCACGACGGCCGAGACATCGCCGCACGAACTGGCGCTCACCGTCCCCGACCGCAATGACGCGGACCTCCTTCCCGAGACGATCGTCTACCGGTGGTCGGGGATCCCGGGCGATCCCCTCCTCCGCCGGTACAACGCCGACCCGGAGGTCACGATCGCGTCGGCGGTGACCGACCTGGAGTTCTTCCCGCCCACCAGGACCACCGAGCCGTCGCAGGTACCGCCGGCGCTCGATCCCAGCTCCTGGGGATACTTCGGCGGCGACGACGGCATTCTGAACGCCGCCGTGCTCATGGTGATCACCGACGCCGCCTCGCCCTCGCTGCAGTCGGTGCAGCGGCAATCGATGCTCGAGTCGTGGTCGGCGGTGGTCACGCTGATCTCCGCGAACGCCACCAAGGCGAGTTTCGATGCGGCGATCGCGGCGGCCGACGTCGTCTACATCACGCAGGAGTGCGACGAGCTGGAGATCGGCAACAAGCTCAGGGACGCACCGATCGGGGTCGTCAGCGAGCCGACGCGTTTGCACGACGAACAGGGCTTCGCCACGACGGCCGACACGCGATCCCAGGCCGCCGTCTCGATCATCGACACGACGCACGATATCACCGCCGGGATGGCGACGGGCAACATGACGGTCCAGGACGCCGCCCGCAAGCTCACGCGGTTGCAGGACGATCTCGCCGTGTCGTTGGTGACCCTCGGCGAGGTCTCGGGCGACCCCGCGCTCGCGCTCCTCGAGAGCGGCGGAATTCGGGAGGATTCGACGACAAGCCCGAGCCGGCGTGTGAACCTGCCGTTCGGCGGCAGCGACTTCGATTTCGATCTGCTGAACGCGAACGGGCTCGCGCTCGTGCGGCGGTCCCTGGAGTGGGCGTCGGAACGTGTCATCTCGAAGCAATTCGGCCACACCGACATCTACACGACCGCCGCGACCAACGTGGAGAAGACGCAAGTCGGAACGCTCGCCAATCTGCCCGAGGATGGGATCGTCTCGAGCATCAGCGCATACGTCGATCCCGCCGGCAAGAAGATGCGGCTCGCCGTCTACGACGACACCGGTGGCGAGCCGGGGACGCTGCTCGTCGAGAGCGAGGTCGTTCAGCTCAGCGGGCTCGGATGGAAGACGCTGCCGATCAAACCGACCCTTCTCCCCGCGGGCGACTACTGGCTCGCTCTCGTCTTCGAGCGGAACAACCAGTTCTATTACCACGGTGCTCCCGGCGAGCTTCGCTACGCCGATCACAATGCTCTGGATGGATTCCGCGAGACCTGGGGCATGCCCAGCGACTCGTTCAACGTGAGCGCTTCGATCCATGCAACGTACACGCCCAACTGATCGCCAACCCGCCACCGATCGCCGGGGCTTTACGCTGATCGAAGCGACGATCTCCATTGCGCTGGTCGGCCTGGTCATGGTCGGGGCGATGGAGCTGGCCGGCGCGAGCGTTCGGGTCCGGCACATCGGGAAGGAACGCCCCCGCGGGATCCACCTGGCCCGCGACCTGATGGAGGAGATCATCCAGACCGCCTACGCGGATCCGGACGCCCCCCCGAACTTCGGCCGCGAGGGAGAGCCCCCCGGCGATCGCTCGAAGTGGAACGACGTCGACGACTACGCCGGCGTGACGGACTCCCCGCCGACCGATCTCGCGGGCGACCCGATCGACGGCTATGCGGGGTGGAGCCGGAGCGTGGTCGTCAATTGGGTCGCCACCGACAAGACGCACGAGACCCGCGGTACCGAGACGGGGCTGAAGAAGATCACGGTGACCGCGACCGACCCGGCCGGGCATACCGTGTCGATCAGCACGCTGCGGGCCGAGCGTGGTGTCCTCGACACGCAACTCCCGTACGGACGCACGTTCGCCGGGCGGCTGGAGACGTCGATCCAGATCGGGGACACATCGACGCGGATGCGCTCCGCCACGACCCTGCTCAACCGTCCCGACGGTGAACACAATCTGCTCGTCAACTCGGGTTTCGAGTCGGGAACGGCCTCGTGGTTTCCCACCTCGTGTGTCCTGTCCGAAAGCGGTTCCGCCCACGGAGGACTCGCCAGCGGTCGCCTTCAGAGCCGGATGACGAGCGCCTCCGACGTCGGTCAGTCGATCCTCGGCAAGATCGAGCGGAACCAGACATACCGGGTGTCGGGCTGGGCGAAGACGACGAGCGGCTCCGAAGGCGTCACCATCGCGATGCACGTGGACGCAACGGGAGACGCTTCCTCGAACGTCTTCGTCACTGATGCAACCACGATCGGCTCGAGCTGGACCTTCGTCTCGGGGACCTTGACGCCAAGCTGGAGCGGCACCATCACCGGCGCGTCGTTGCGGATCTCGACGTGGCCGGGCGGCGGCACGAAGGACCTCTTCCTCGACGACCTCCATTTGAGCGAGGAGCCGTGATGACGAGACGACCTCCCCGCCATCGCGTGGGATCGACCTACGTCCTCGTGCTGCTCGTCTCGGCAATGGTGGTGACGATCGGCCTGTCGTCGATGACCGTCGCGCGTCTCGGGCACGAGGAAACGGTGGGCATGGGGGACGTCATCGCCGCCCATTCGGTCGCCATCGCCGGCATCGAGCATGCGCACCACGAGATCATGCTGGCGATCGACTCCGTGAGCAGTTCGCCAACAGACTGGCGAACCGTCGTCACCGACCTCCCGCACGGCCCCTTCACGGTCGGAGGCGGATCGTTCACGTGGGTCATCTCCGATCCCACCGACGACGACCTGACCGACGACACGCGTGACCCGGTCGCCGTCACCGTCACCGCCCAGTCGGGCACGTCGACGGAGATCGTTCGGTTCACGCTCGCGCCGGGTCCGGGCGCGGCCGGCCTCAGCTGCCTCCAATCGGCGTTGCACGCCGGCGGCCAGGTCAACTTCGACGGAGCGTTCCTCTCCAGCGACGGGGTCCTCAGCACCAACGCCGACTTCGTCGCCAACGCCGACATCTACGCGAGCGTGGAGGCGTCGGGGACGGTGACCGGATCGACCTATCACCAGCCGACCCTCGCCGGCGCCGCGTCTCGGGACCTGCCCGGAACCTCGGCGCTGGAGTACTACCTCGCGCACGGCACCTATCTGCCGATGTCGGCGATGGAGCACGTCGGCTCGACCGACCAGCACTCGGATCTTCAGGACCTCGTCCTCACCCCCACCCTCAACCCCTTCGGCCCCCCGAATCCGGAGGGCATCTACATCGTCGACTGCGAAGGTCGCCACCTCAAGATCAAGAACAGCCGCATCATCGGGACGATCATCGTTATCAACGCCGATCCCGCGAAGCCGACCAAGATCGAGAAGTCGCTGACCTGGCAGCCGGCATTCCCGAACTACCCGGCATTGCTGGTCGAAGGCGACCTGATCTTCAAGCTCGAAGACCCCCCGCTGAACGAGGCCGCCCGCTTCACCAACTTCAACCCTGTCGGTGCGCCGTTTCAGGGATTCACCAACGCGACGCAGACCGACGACTTTCCCAACGTCATCAAGGGGCTCTTCTACGCGACCGGTCACGTGCAGTTTCAGGAAGACAATACCAACGGCGAGCAGTACATCGAGGGCGTCATCGTTGCCGGCGGCAACGTCACGTGCACCGACAACCCCGAAGCCCACATCCGCTACGAAGACACCTGGGCCCTCGACCCGCCCCCGGGTTTCGCCGAGCCGACCGGCCCCCACGCGCTGGTGCCGGGATCGTTCGTACGCATCGTGAACTGACGGAGCCTCACCGGGGAGACGCCGGCTCGTCCGGCATCCACGTCTCGTGGACCGAGACCCATTCGATCACCTCGTTCGCCGCTCGCAACACGGCCGTGCTCCGGCGGCCCCTCGGACGATCGCCCTCGGATTGCCATTCCTCGTACCGCACGATCGCGAGCGGGGACGAAGCGGCAATCGCCTCGACGCGATCGACCCAAATCTTCATGGTGGGGCACGACCCGTGCATCGAACGCAAACGCGTGAGGAGCGGCTCACGCTCGAGAATCGCGCCGGATGGCGTCACCATCGAGAAGCCCGACGCCAGCGCCCCCTCGATGCGGGCAAACCCGGCGTCATCGGCTCGCTCCCGACCCGCGAACCACCGCTCGAACGCGTCGTGCAGTTCGACCACTTCCGTCTGCCAACGGCTCACATCGCTCCCCTCGACGAGGAGACGGTGTCTGGACAACTTGACAGAGAGCGGCGGAGGGCGTCTGGCCCGGTACGCTCATCTCCACCCCGACGGGAGACACGCATGGTCCGGGCCTCCGCCGACACCACCAACTCTTCGACTCGAGCCGGCTCGGCCGACCCGGCCACCGTCATCGTCGATGTCGTGGCCGACCCGTCGATTCCCCGCCGGCTCGCTGCGCACGACCGAATGCTCCGGCTCATCCGGGCGATCGAGGACGAACTGTCGGACCCGTCGATCGACGACGAACAGCGTCTGCAGAACATCGGTGAGCGGGTGGCGAGCTTCACGGACGATCTCTGAGCCGGGTCGCGCATCGGCCTCATCCTACTGCGCCACGTCCGGAACCATCCGCGGTTATCGGCTCGCGCCGCAGGACCGGCGTGACCCGAGCGCGGAACCCGCGCGGAACGGGTCTCCCGCTGGCCCCGCGTCCGGCTCGGGGCACGGTGGAGGCATGATCAGCCCCTCCACCCGCCAGCGTCCGACGGACGATCCCCGCCGCACCGCCAACCGCGTCACGCCGGCCTCGCTGCGTTGCAACCTCGGATCGGTCCGCGACGTTTCACCGTGCGGTCTTCGCATCACCGGCCGCAAAGTCGGGCGATCACGCGTCGACCTGCAGCTCTACGCGCTCGACAAGTCGGTGAACGTCCGTGGTCGCGTCGTCTGGTCGCGTTTCGTCGGCAACTTCGAGACCGAGACCGGCATCGCCTTCACGGAAGTCACGCGTCAGCAGGCAAAGGAGCTGACCCGGATCGCGTCGTCGGGCGGAGGACGCTGCTTCCTCTGAGGTCGTGTTCATTCGTCGCTGGCCACGGCCGCGACGAGCGCCAGATCGCCCATCCGCACCGAGGACGTGTCGAATTTCTTTGCCGCGCTCGTCATGCGTGTGAGCGCCGCCGCGAGCGTCATCGGGGGCGTCGTGTCACCCTTCTTCGCCCGGTGGAACCGGACCGGGTTGAGTCGGGCCACGACGTACGATCGCAAGTACGGCGACTTGAAGCCACGCTCACGCAGCTCCTCGATGATCTCCTTGACCATCGCGTCGATGTCCTCGAGCCGGGCGGCGTAGCCCTCCCGCTGGCGGAGGCTCGCCGGCAGCGTCTTGTCGGTGAAGCGGTCCAGCTTCTTCAGGAGCGGCCGGTACGCGCTGCCGGCGAAACGCCCGTTCTCCGCGTAGACGATGCCGAGGGTGAGCAGCTCGGGCGCGTCGAACTCCGCCGCGTACGTCGACTCGCGGGTCCGGGGTCGCTGCTTGGCGAGCGCGCGGGCCATCCGGATGACCTCCAGGCTCTGATCCTTGAGGTTGTGCGCCTTCTCCGTGTTGAGCGCGAGGATGCGGTAGGCGAGATCCTCATCGGGTGACACCAGGGCGGTGATCTGGCGGAGCCCGAGCACCTTCGCGGCGGCGAGGCGATGACGCCCGTTCGGCGTCCACAGCCGGCCGTCGGATCCGCGCACGACGATGAGCGGGTCGAGAAACGAACCACTCTCCTCGATCTTCTGCGCCAGTCGCTTGGTGTGGGTCGGGGACAGATCGCGTTGGAACGGGGTGGGCGTCACCGACGCGAGCGGCAACGACGCGAGCAGGATCGGACGACCCGACAGCGGCTCGCGGTAGGCTCCGATCGGCGCGCCGCCGGCCGACTCGACCTCACGCACGAGCGGCGCCACTTCCCGCGCCGTCAGGTCCAGACCGATCTCGCCGGCTTGCAGCCCCTGCTTTTCCTTTCGTGGCGTGAGACGCTTCCGCGAGTTGACCTTGCGGCTCTTCTTTTGGGTGGTCTTCTTGCGCGTGGTCTTCTTCTTGGTCGTCTTCTTCTTGGTCTTCGTCGGCATCGCCGGATTGTACCGCCGTCAGCCGATTCCCTTTCGTCAGCCACGCCGACCCCGGACGGCGATCAGGACGGCCACGCCGATGGCGAGCCCCAGGCCGCCGATCGCAGCCCCCAGCCCCGCGTCCGACAGCACGTGACCGACGAACGCGTCCGGCTCGCCGACCCGATCCTCGACCACGTGCGACCGCACGTGCAATGCAACGCCGAACGCCCAACCGAGCGCCGCGCCGATCGTCAGCGTCAGCCACGGCGGTCGCGACGCGAACGCGAACAGGAGCACGCCGCCGCCAACCGTCGTGGCCGCCCCGATCGGCGGCGGCGACCAGATGAGCTGACTCGACGCGACGACGCCGCTCCCGATGGCCGCGAGCAATCCGGTTTCGATCAGGCGTCGCCGCATGGAAGGAGATTGTATGACAACGCTACGTCCGGCCCCCGTTCATCGTTGTCGCCGGCGTGCCCAAACGCTCGAGCAGTCGGCCCGTCAGCTCGCGCCAGCGTGGCCGGTAGGCGTAGAGACACGCGAGGCGAAGGCGGCTCGCGTCGAGGTACGCCGGCACGCGATCCACGACGGCGGCGTCGGGGTGGTACGTGTCGAGGAACGCATCGCTGGCCACGACCGCGAGCGATGACCGGCAGCGGCCCTGCATCACCCGCAACTCCAGATGAGCGAGCATGTTCCCGACATCGAGCGCCGCTTCCCCCCGGGCGAGCGTATCGAAATCGAGCAACCCGGGGCCGGTGCGTTCATCGAAGAAGACCTGCTTGTCGTAGAAATCGCGATGGATCAACACGCGCCGCCCCGGCGCATCGGCGAGCCGCGCTTCAACCGGTGGCAGGGCCGCCCGGCACGCGGCCGCCGCGGCCGGCGCGAAAGCGTCGAGCCGATCGATCTGTTCGGCGAGGAGGGCCCGCTCGGCCGCGGCGGCGTGGTCCGGCGCCGGAAGGTCGGCGTCGTGCAGGTGACGCAACGCGACCCCCGCCGCACGGGCGGCCGCGGGCGCGCGACCGGATTCGTCCAGCACGTCGTCCATCGAGCGCCCGGGCAACGCCGCGCACGTCACATGCCCGGCCGCCACGTCGACATCGGTCAGCGTCGGCACCCGGCATTGACCGCCGGCCAACGCGGTGGTCAACCGCTCGAGGCCGTCGACCATCGCCTCGGCCCGTCCCGGGCGCAGCACCTTGGTGAAGCGGCCCCCCGCTCGTTGCACGACCGCCCGACGCTCCGGGCGGTGCGACAGCAAGACTGTCCCGGGCTCGCGCAGAAGCGTCGGAATCCCCCGGAGCTTCCGGTCCGCGCCGCCCGGTTGCAGCAGCACGCCGGTGGATTCGATCCACTCCACCCCCGCCTCGGGAGCGCGATCGCGGGTCGCCTCCACCCGTCGCTTCGTCTCCTCCGGATCCGCCATCCACTGGCCGGGGACGATCGCGCCCCGTTCGTCGAGGTACTCCAGGAGCAGGTGGGTCGCGCTCCGCGCCCACGCGCGTCGGAGCGTGAGCGCAATGCCCCCGGCCCGCTCCAGGTGATCGAGACGCTCAATCATCGGACGCACCGGCACCCGCGGCGGCGGTCTGGGCCACGCGATCGATGATCGCCGCCGTCAGCGTCGGCCACTGGGGGTGACGCAAGCGGAACGGCTCGACCGCCGACAGCAGCAGGTGCGCCGCCTCGAAGCGATCCAGCTTGCGTGTGACATCCTTGTCGCACGCGTCCCGGTAGCCGGAGACGAAAGACGACGCCGCTTCGGCCCGCACGTCCGGGGTCAGCACGCCGAGGAGCTCGTCGAACGCGAGCCGCGCGCGGAACGCGCCGAGGTCGAGGCGCGGATCGCCGCGTCCGGCCCGGTCGAGATCGATGATCGCGATCGCATCATCCTGGACGATGACCTGATCGGCGCTGAGATCACCGTGAACGGAGCGGTTGCCTCTCCAGTGTCGTCGCCGAATGCGATCGGACATGCCGGCCGCGCAGCGGCGGGCATCGGCCGCGAGCGTGGGAAGCAGCTGTGCGACCGCCTCCGCCGCCCCGTCGATCTCGTCGGCAAATCGCTCGGCGGTCCGGTACACCTCGATCTTGGCTCGCTGGGCGTGGAACATCGCGACCGCTTCGCCGACCACGCGGCACACCGGCGGCGGCAGACGCCCGTCCCGCAGCCCCGCTTCCAGGGGCGTACCGGTCATCCACTGGACGGCGGTGGCGCGCAGCTCCTTCGCGTGGCCGACCATCGTCGGCAAGCGAAGCGGCGGGCGACTCTCGTGCCGCTCGACGTGCTCGTAGACGATGCGGTAATCGCCCTTGGTGTAGAACTTCACCGCGATCGCCGGACCGGAGTCCGGCAACTCGACGCGGGCGACGAACCGCCGCTCGGGTTTGTACCGCAGCGGGGTCAGGACCGGCTCGGGGCCGGCGGGACGGTCGGGCCACAGTGTCGCGATGGCCGCCTGCGTGCCCGCCTCCGTCGCCAGCGTGCGCAGGGCCGGGAGCCGCCGGTCGTTCGGAAACGGGCTGACGACGAGACCGCGGGCCGCATCGATCGCGATCGGCCCCAGCGGGCTGACCGCACTTCGTCGCACGTCCGCGTCGTCGATCTTGAGACCGACCGACGGGTTGTGCGCCTTGACCGCGGCGGCGACGACCAGGCCACCGGCACACTCGACGCGGCACCGCACGAGACAGCTCGTGCCCCGCTTGTACCGCACGTACTCGGGTGTCGCCCTGGTCACCCCGGCGGCTGGGTACAGACGAACGAGACACTCGGTCAACGCGTCGCCGTCGAGCACGAGCCCGAGGGCCGGTATCTCCGGATCGCGGCGCGCGAGCTTGGCGTCAGCTTCCGACGGCATGCGGGTGGTCCGCCCCCGGACCGACTTCCTCCGGGCGTTGCAGCATGCACAACGCGGCGTACCGACCCCCTTGCCGGATGAGCGCCTCGTGCGTGCCTTCTTCCACGACGCGTCCCTGATCCAAATACAAGACGCGATTGTCGCGTGCGACCGTGGAAAGATCGTGCGCGATGATGAACGTGATGCGATCGGCGCTCAAGGCACGCAACGCGTCGCGGACGAGGCGATTGTTCTCGTTGTCGAGGCTCGCCGTCGGTTCGTCGAGCACGAGGATCGGGGCGCGGCGGATGGCCGCCCGCGCGATCGCGACGCGTTGCCGCTGGCCCTCCGAGAGCGTGCCCCCCCGCTCTCCGACGACGGTGTCGTAGCCTTCGGGCATGGCCGAGATGAAGTCGTGCGCCTGCGCGAGACGCGCGGCGGCGACGACGTCTTCGTCGGTCGCCCCCGGAGCGCCGTAGGCGATGTTGTCGCGGATGCTGACGGCAAAGAGGACGTTCTCCTGCGGCACGACGGCGATCTGCCGGCGGAGCGAATCGATCGTGAACTCCCGCGCGTCTCGCCCGTTGATCACGACCCGGCCAGCGCCGGGGTCGTAGAGGCGGAGCAGCAGGTTGAGAATCGTCGACTTGCCGGCGCCCGACGGGCCGGCCAGCACGACGACCTCGCCCCGGGCGGCGGTCAGCGAAAACGCGTCGATGACGACCCGGTCGTCACGGTACCCGAACGTGACTTCTTCGAACGCGACGGTGTGAATGTCCTCGGGGGCCGGCACCGCGTCCGGGCGATCGACGATCGCCGGGGTCGTGTCGAGCACCTCGATGATCCGCTCGGCCGACGCCGACGCCTTGGCGAGCCGGCCCGAATACTTCGCGACGTTGCGAATCGGCCGGAGCGCCGCCTTCAGGTAGGACAGGAAGACGATGAGGTCGCCGGCGGACAGCTCCGCCCGCATCACCATCCGGCCGCCGAAATACAGGACCCCGGCGGTGCCGATCGCGATGAGGAGGTCGGTCGTGCTGATGAGCCGCGCCGAGAGACGCTTGGCCTTGACGCCTTCCTTCAGGTCGGACTTGTTGCGTGCGGTGAAGGTCTCGGCGTGCACGCTCTCGAGCGACAACGCCTGCACCGTCTTGATCGAGCCGATGGCCTCGGTCGCGGTGGCGCCCATCTCGCCCTTGCGTTCCCGTTGCGTGCGGGCAACTTTCCGAATGCGTTTGCCGAGGCGGCGGGTCGAGAGCGCGAACAGCGGGACGATGGCGACGGCGATCAACGCGAGCCGCCAGTCCATCCAGAACATCACCGCCATCATGCCGACGAGCGTCACGAGGTGCGCGAGCATCGGCAGCCCGGCGGTGATCACGATCTCCTTGAGCCGGCCGATATCGCCGGTCACCCGCATGATCAGGTCGCCGGTTCGCTTCTGATCGTGATAGGACAGCGACAGCCGCTGGAGGTGCGTGAACAGCTCGCCGCGGCACTCGGTGAGCACGCGGCTGCCCGCCAGCGCGAAGCCCACGCGGCGATAGTAGGAGCTCAACGCCCGAGCGCCGGCGAACACCGCAACGGCGATCGCGCAGAGCCCGAGCAACGTCATCGGCGACAATCCACCCCAGGTCGCCGGCGTCGCGGCCGCCGCCGTTTCCGGGAGATCATCGGCCCGCCCGACCGGCATGATGACCTGGTCGAAGACGACTTTCAGCGGCCAGGGCTCCAGCAGCCGCAGGAAAACTTCGCCAAAGAGTGCGAACGTGGACAGCGTGACGAGCTTGCGCTCCCGCCGGATCCACGGCCAGAACCGCACCAGCATCGAGTGGATCGACGGCACCGACTCCCGCATCGACTTCTTCTTCTTGCGTCCCATCAGCGCACCGGCTGCACCGGACCCCGGCGCCGGGCGTACGACTCGATGGCGTCGAGGATGCGTCGGGTCACCGCCTCCCACGTGTGCTCGCGGCTTGCCACCCGGCGGGCCGCCTCGCCCAGCCGGCGGCGGAGGGCCGCATCTTCGTGGAGGCGGTGGATGGCGTTGGTCATGGCGTCCAGATCTCCCGGGGGATGGAGCAGCGCCGTCACGCCGTCGGTCAGCAGTTGATCGATCTGCCCGATGGCGGCGGCGACGATCGGTCGTCCCGCTGCCATGTATTCGAAGATCTTGAGCGGCGAGAAGTAGAAATCCGGCAACGAAGGATAGGGCGCGACCGCGATGTCCATCGAGGCGAGGAGACCGGGGATCTCTGATGGGGCCACGGCCCCGGTGAATTCGGCGGCCTCGAGACCCCGCGTGCGAGCGAGCGTCTCCAAGTCGCCACGCATCGGACCATCGCCAACGACGAGCAGCCGGCTCGGCCTCTCCGACGGCGGGCGGGCGGCCATCGCGTCGATGAGCAGATCCACGCCGTGCCACGGCTTGAGCGTCCCGACAAACCCGGTCGTGATGGACCCCGGCGCGGCCCGGGAGGCCGGAGGCATCGGCTGGAATCGGGCGGGATCGACGCCGTTCGCGTTGACCCGGACCGGCGCCGCGTCCGGATACGCGCCCGCAATCGACGCGGCCACCTGATCGGAGACGGCGAGGATCACCGACGCCGCCGCGAAGACCCGCTCCACCGCGGCGGCCGCCTCTGCGTCGTGGACGAGCGTGCGGTAGCGTCGCTGCTCCTCCAGCAAGGGCGCGTTGACCTCGAGCACGCCGGGTATGCCGGCGTCTCGCGCGTACTCCATGGCCGCGAAGCTCCACAACGCGTGTCGCTCGTACACCGCATCGAACGGCCCCAGCTCGAGGAGCCGGGCTCGGACGTGTTCGTTCGCCACCAGGGCCGCACGCTCCTTCGCGGCGTCGTCATCACCCCGCCGACGCGGCAGCTCGTGCCAGCCGACCGCGCTCAAGCACGGGGGCGGGTCGCCCCCGCCCCGCGCGGCGATGATCTCGACGTCCACGCCGGCGCGGACGAGGTGGCGGATGACCTCCTGGGCGTGGATCGAACCGCCCTTGCGGCCGAAGATCGGCACGCCGCGATCGGTGCACACGTACGCGAGACGCATCAGCCGACCTCCAGCTCCACCGGCGGGGAGACGGCGGCGGAACCGAAAAGCGAACGCAGGGCGGGGATCGTGCGGCGGATGTCGAACTCGGCCTCCATCAGCGACCGCGCGTTCTGCGCGAGACGGAGCCGCAGCGGCTCGTCGCCAAGCAGCGACTCGAGCGTGTCGGCCAACGCGGCGGGGTCGTGCTGCGGCGCGATCAGACCCGTCTCGCCGTGACGAACGACCTCGGGAATGCCGGTGACGTCGGTCGACACGCACGGCGTCCCGAGCGCCATGGCTTCCAGGATCACGGTCGGCAGACCATCCCGGTTGCCGTTCTCGGAGATGACGCACGGAGCGGCGACGAGCGCCGCGCGACGCATCCACTCCGCCACTTCCTGGCGGGGGCGGGGGCCGAGCAGCTCCACCACGTGCCCGATGTCGAGGCGGTCGATGCGTCGTTGCAGATCGTTCCGCAACACGCCGCCGCCGACGATCGTGCACGAGAACTCGCATCCGCGATCGGCCAGCGTCACGCACGCGTCGATCAGATCGGCAAAGCCCTTCTTTTCGACGAGCCGGCCCACGCCGAGGATGACCGGGGGCCGCCCGGACGGCGTTTCGTACGCGAAGCGATCGAGATCGAGCCCGTTGTAGATTCGCTCCACGCGGGCGGCATCGGCGCCGTAACGATCGGCGAGGTGCTTGAGGTTGAAGTCGCTGACGGTCACGACCGCGGACGCGTCACGCAGCTTGCGGCGGAGATCGTCGTCGACCACCGTCTCGTGGTAGATGTCCTTGGCGTGGGCCGTGAACGAATACGGCACGCCGGTGAGCACCGACGCCAGCCGCGCGACGGTCGTGGCCACCGTGGCGAAGTGCGCATGAAGATGCGTCACGCGATCCGCCCGGACGGCTTCGGCGAGCAGCATGGCCTGATAGACGTCGGTGGCCGACTCGCCGGCCGCGGCGTCGAGGAACGCCGGACCGCCGGGGAACGCCCGCGTCGCGGTCTGCAGGTGCGACCAGAAGACCTCGGCCTTCACCGAGGGCCCGCCGATGTAGGTCACCTCCGCCCGCACGCGGGCGAGGTCCGAGTGAAAACGCCCGTCGATCGGCGACCGCAACGAGTAGATCTGCATCGGGAGATCCGACGCCTCGTGGGCGAGGATCTCGTTGAGGATGAACGTCTCCGCGAGACGCGGGTACATCTTGAGGACGTATCCGACACGCGTGTGATCAGCCGGCGACATGCGTCGGCTCCTTCGGCTCCGGCCCCATCGGAGCCATGGTGACGACGCGGCCCGGGGCGCCGATCGCCTCGCGGAGCAGCTCCGGCAGTCGCTCGACGCCGGCGAAGTCGATCGCGTCCCGAGCGGCCGGCATCGGCCGAAGTTCGGCGTCGATCCAGGCGGTGAGCGCGGGCGCCGTGAGGTCGTCCGGGTGGAGCATGTCCACCAGACCCCGCTGCGCGAAACGCGTCGCGCGAATGAGCTGTTCCGTCCGCGGCTCGATCCGGGGAACGATGAGCGCCGGCTTGCGGTACGCAAGCACCTCGCACATCGTGTTGTAGCCGCCCATCGCGATCACCTTGCTCGCGCCGGCGATCAGGGGGCGTGGATCCGTGACGAACTCACGAACCTCGACGCCCGGACGCTGCGTCGCGAGCGTGTGCAATGCGGCGCGGTCGTCGTCGGCCATGAGCGGGCCCGTTACCAGGACGCCGCGTCCCGACCACCGACCCCGGAGGAAGGCCTCCGCCAGCGGCAACCCGTCGCGGCCGCCGCCGACCAGACACAGCGTCCCATCGGTGCCGGTGACTTCGGGCGTCGACTCGTCGCCCGCGTCCCGCGGGTTCAGGTAGCCGCTGTACCGAACCAGGCTGGCGAGGTCCGGATCGAATGCGTATTCGTGAACGGGATCGAAGACCGCCCGGTCGCCGTACACCCAGATGCGGTCGTAGTACTGCCGGATCGCGGCAGCGTAGTCACCGCGACGCCACTCCTCGGCGACCACGGACGGAGCGTCGAGAATCTCGCGGAGACCGAGGATGATGCGGGTTCGGCCGTTGCCGTGCAGCCACGCGAGGCTCGGCACCAGCTCGTCGTAGACACCGCGTGGCACCTTGTCGACGATGAGGACGTCGGGGACGAACGACTGGAGCGCCGCGGAGATCGACCGGCTCCGCATGGTCATGAGGTCGTCCATCGGCACGCCCAGCGACCGCGGGTAGTAGACGCCGTCGGCGTCCTTTCCCAGCGAGGGAAGCGTGAGGCAATCGACGCCGGCCGGCATCGCGAAGGCCGATGCCTCACGCAGACCCGACAACAACAGAATGATGGGGCTCGCGCCGTCCCCGCACAAGGCGTGGCTGATCAGCAGGTTCCGCCGGATGTGACCCAGCCCCTGCGTGTCGTGCGAGTACAACGCGATCCGAGGGCCGCGCGGGGGGGTCGCACCGTTCGCACGACTGCCGCTCTGGGGCCGGGCGTCGCGGGCTGGCTTGGCGTGCTCGTTCAGGTACATAGCCGAGTGGACCTCATGGGCTCGGATCGGGCCCCTGAGCATGAGGGGGCCAAGAGGCGGGCTGATGCACCCGGGTGCGCTTTCCTCCAGAAAACTTCAGGGCAGGCTTGGACGGAGGGCATTCGGGGGGACGGACTTCGCGCGGACCCGGTTGCGCGACGGGATCGATTCCAGCCGATGCGTCCTTCAGAAGAGGAGCTGGAGCTGGGACCGAACAACCACCTGCCCGTTCTGACCGGGCCGGTCCCGCTCCCACCCCGCTCCGGTGGAGCTGAAGAACCGATCGACCTCGTTGACGCCGTAGCCGACGTCGAACGTGAGCTTGGAGTCGTGGGCGTCGAAGTAGCAGTTGACGCCGACGGTCACCACGCTCAGATCCGGGATGACATCGTCGGCGTCGGCCCACTCGTAGCGGGCGAAGAGCTCCCACTGGTCGTTCACGAAGCGACCGGCGTGCACCACGACGCCGTACTGGTCGACGCGTTCGCTCGTATCGCGATCCTCGTGGTTTCCGGCGATGGTGGCGAAGAGGTTCATCCCCGCGGCTCCGAGGGTCAGATCGGCCGACCACCGGAGGTTGGTCACGTCGGTTGCCGCGGGATCGGCGAAATCCGACGTCTGAAAGAGCACTGCGACGCCGATCATCGCCGCCGGCTCGTCATCCGGGAAGCTCGTGAAGTCCTCGAGCGCGTCCCAGTCGCCGGCCAGCAACCGCTCGACGCGACCGGAGAGACGCCACGACTGATCGTCGAAGTTGTCCGAGGCGTCCATGGCCCCAATCGAGACCTTCCACGGATCCGACCGGTACCGCAACGTCACACCGAGCGTGCGGGTCTGGCCGAACGCCTTGGAGACGAGCGACCGCTCGGCCAGAAGCTGGCGCTTGCTGGACACCTGCTCCTCCCGCAGCAACGGCGGTCGCGCGCGTCCAAGCAGCAGCCGCCACTCGTCGCTCAGCCGAAAACGCATGTTGTAGGATTGCAGCACGACGGCCCCGCCGTTGTCGTTCGCCGCCATCCCGATCGTGTACCCGATGTCGGGGCCGGCGATCGTGCCGTCGAGCTTGAGCTTGGTGCGTCGCAGCTCGAATCCATCTTCGGTGACGCTGCCGATGTTTCGAATCCGGCGGTTCCAGACGTGCCGGACCTGAATCTGACCCGACAGCGTCATCGAGAAGAGGCCGTCGGCGCCGGCAAGAAAGAACTCGTCGTCCCATCCGCCGGTCGCGTCACTCATCAGGTGGTGCGAGCGGCGATCGGCGTCGTCAAGGACCTCCACGACGAGCGACCGGAGCTCGGCCGCGCGGCGATCGTCGACCCACCGGGTTGCGGCTCGGTCCTGCAGCAGCCGGATCTCCGCCGCCAGCCGATCGAGCCGATCGTCATGGTCGCCTCCGGCGGCCGACACGACCCCGCCGGTGATCAGGCCGATCACGGCACCGAGGGTTGCGAGATGAGCGGCGCGGAGAACACACATCGTCAACGGGTGTATCGGCGAGGGCGGGCGGCGACCGTCACGATCGGCGGGGAGTCCAGTGCGCGGGCAACGACCGCTCCTTGAAGTGCGGGTCCTTCTTGAACGCGTCTCGCATGGCGGCGGCGTGTTCGAGGCGGGAGGATGGAATGTCGGCCGCGGCTCGCGGCAAGTCCAGTTCGTCGAGCAGGTCGCCCACGATCGCCTCGAACGCCACCACGTCGTCGCTCGCCATGTCGGTGCGCCAGTCGCGAATGCCGGCCGTCACCGGTCGCCACGCCCGCTTCGCCGAGAGCGTCGGGTCGTCCTTGGTCTTCCCCACGTGGAACGAGACCATGGCGTCGTCGAACGGGATTCCCAGGAATCCGCACAGCGATCGCATCGCGGCCTCCGGGTCGGTGACGAGCGATTCGTACCGGACTTCGTGGTAGAGGTCCGGACCAAGACGCTCCCCCGCTTCCCGGCCGAGCCGAACGAAACGCTCCCACCACAACGCGGCCGTCGAGACGCGGTCCCGTTCCCAGGTGCCGTACCGGCCCGCGGTCCGGTGCGCCCGATCCCAGTCGAGCACGGAAAGACACACGTCGCGGCCGTCGCGGATGAGATGAACGAACTTCGCCTGCGGCCACTGCTCGTTGAGCAGCGGCATGGACTGAACGTAGCCGGGTGTCTTGTCGCCGACGAGCGACTTCCCGTGGCGGCGGCCGAACCCGTCGAAGATCCGCGTGACGAATTCCGCGTACGGCATCGTCGCGCCGGCGGGAACGAGGGCCCGCACGTCTTCGGGCTCCAGCCGCAGATTGGCGAACTTGGGATACTCGAGCAGCCGTTCGGGCAGCTCGCTCGTCGCAAGCCCCTCCGGCGTGACCCCCACCCGTTTGCGAAAGAACCGCGGGATCCAGTGCGTCTCCGGCGTGATCGCGAGATCCGGGTGCGCGTCGGCCATGCGTTTGAGGAGCGTCGTGCCCGAACGCGGACAGCCGACGATGAAGACGAACGGGTTGCGGCTCGTCCGCGTCGGGGACGGGGCGACGCGGGCGGCACGGCCGGTCGCCGGCGTTTCGTCGTCGTCGTCGCCGAGCGGGGTCGCCTCGACGTGCTCACGCCACCACTGGCGGCACGCTTCGGCCTCGACCGCGACCGACGAACAGTCGGCGACGCCCCGCGGGTAGCCGAACGCGTCGAGCGCATCCCCGGCCAGGGCATCGAAGAGGGCCAGATCGCGTTCCGACATCTGCGAGCGCCAGTCCCGCAGCCCTTGGGTCGGCGGCAGCCAGGCAGCCTTCGCGGAACGCCCCGGCTTGACGCGGGTCTTTCCTTCGTGGAAAGCGGCCATCTCGGGGGCGTCCGGCAGACCGAGGAACGCCGCCAGATCCCGCATCGTCGCGACGGGGTCTTCCACCATCGTCTCGTACCGGACGACACGCGTGAGACCCGAGTCGATGCCCGCCGCCCCGTCCCGGCCGGCGAGCACGTCGCGTCGCCACCAGAGCGCGCACACGGCCACGGGCTCGCGTTCGAAGAGCTCGAGCTTGGCCGCCCCCTTGCCCCAGTCCATGATGGACAACGCCACGTCCCGCCCGTCCCGAACGAGATGGATGATCCGCGCCCAGGGGAACAATGCGTTCAGATGCGGCAGATGCCGGCAGTACCCGGGACTCTTCTCTCCGGCAAACGGCTTGCCGTGCTGCTGCGCGAACGCTTCGTACACGCCGCACACGAACTCGGCGTACGTCTCGGATCGATCCGCCGCCGCCCGGACCGCCGCCTCCGGCAACCCCAGCCGCGCGAAACGCGCGAATCCGACCACGCGATCGACGAGCCGCGGCGTCAAGGGCGGGTCGACACCGACCGCCAGCCGCTTGATCGGACGCGGAATGAACTGCGAGTCGTAGCCAACGGCAAGCTCGGGGTGATGGTCGAGCATGCGTTGCAGCAGCGTCGTGCCCGACCGCTGGCAGCCAACGACGAACAAGTACGGATTGCGGCGTCGCGTCTGCTCGTGACTCGGATTGATCTTGGTGTCGAGGGACGTCATAGGGGGATCATCCGGCTTCCGAGAAACTCACCATCCGTCGGAGAAGCGGCGACCGAGTCGTTCAACGAGCGCTAGGGGCACCCGCCTCCGGTCCCACCCCAGTTGCTGATGAGCGACAGCAGATCGCTGAAGCCGACCGTGCCATCGCCATTGATGTCGGCCGCGCACGGGCCCTTGGCGGGACAATCGCCCCACGCCGAAAGCAGAATGAGGAGGTCGTTGAAGCCGACCGATCCGTCGCCGTCGACGTCGCCGATGACGCTGCCTCCATCGCCGGTGATCATGAGGCGAACCGCTCCCGCCTCGTAGGTGACCTCGACGTTCTCGGGCGCGGTCACCGTCGCAAACGTGCCGGCGACCGATGCCGCCGTCAGCACGAGGAACTCCTGCCCACAGGTCGGCTCCGATCCGGCGTCGAACGCGACATCGAGCGCGCCGTTCAGCGTCGCGGCACCGGTGACGGCGACGGCGTCCCCGCCCGTGCTGGCGAGCGTGACCTCGATCCGGCCGCCGGCGACTTGCGCGAATACGCCGTCGATCGACAGCACGCCGTCGGGTCGAAGGATGCCCCCGCTGGTCACGCTGCCCTGCAACGTGCCGTGCCCCGCGGCGACGCCCTGGGTACCGATCGTGATGAAGAGCGCCGACGCCGTCGCGCTGTCGATGAGCTGCAGCGTGCCGGCCCCGAGGTCGGCGACTGTGAGCTGCTGCGTGAAGTCGAACGACGATCCGGCGCCGCTCACCACCACAGTGCCATTCGCACCGGGATCGTCACCGATCGTGCCGAGCAGGCCGGCGACCGTGCCGCCGGCGGAGATGTTCAAGGTGCCGAGTCCGAAGTTGCCCACGAAGATCTCGACCGAGTCGGTCCAGCTCGCGGTGGGGCCGATCACGTCGACGGTACCGGTGGAGCCACGCTCGTCGGCGATCTTGACGCGGCTGGTCGTCAACGTCCCGCCGTTCGTCGCGGTGAGGGTGCCGACGCCGTTGTTCCCGACGAAGAGCTCCGCGTCCACGGTGAGGGAGGAGCCCGCCCCGTCGATCAACACGCTCCCGGTCGAGCCCAACTCGTCGCCGATGCGGCTGACCGACTCCCAGGTGACGCTGCCCCCGGAGCGAATCTCCAGGTCACCGTCGCCGAAGTTGCCGAGAAACGTCGTGCCGGTGTCGGTCCACGTCGCGCCCGCGCCCTCCACCACCAACGAACCGGAGGAACCGATGTCATCGGCCACGAACGAGCCGCTTGTCGTGAGCGTGCCGCCGGCATCGACCGTCACCGTACCCGTGCCGCCGTTGCCGACCGACAGCGCTGCGTTCACGGTGAGCGCGCTGCCGGCCCCACTGACCGTGACCACGCCCGTGGAGCCGAAATCGTCGCCGAGCCGCACGGGCTGCTGGCACTCGGCGACGCCCGCGGCGGAAACCGCCAGCGTGCCGTCACCGGCGTTGCCGACGAACACGGCGTCCTGACTCGTCCAGGTCGAGCCCGCATCGCGGACCCGGACCAGACCGGTCGAACCGAGGTCGTCGGCGATAAAGACCCGAGCGGTCGTCGCATCGCCTCCGTTCTCGATCGTGAGCGTGCCGGCGCCGGCGTCGCCCGCGATAAGCGAGTCGGTGGCGGTCAGCGTCCCGCCGGCGTCGATCGTCAACTCCCCGATCGCGCCGAATTGCTTGCCGATCCGAGCGAACAGCGACGGCACGACCGCGAGAGCGCCACCGGAGATGATCAGCTCTGCGTCGTCCCCGTCCCCGTCGCCGACGGTGACTCCATTGACGGTGTAGGTCTGGCCGGCGAGCGTGAACGTCGTGACCTTGTCGACGACAACCGCCTGCTCGCTCGCGGCGACGCCGCCGAACGTGATGTCGAGGTCGACGCCCAGATCGAAGATTGCCGTGTCGAGGGTCCCGGGCACGCCAACGGGCGACCAGTTGCCGCTCGCGTGGAAGCTGCCGCCGCCATCCGTGATCCAGACGCGATCGACGCCGCCGGCGGAGACACTTCCGGCGAGAGCCGCAACCAGGACGAGCGCGTCGGGGAGGTGGCGATCGGGCATGTCTGTTCTCCTCGAGGTGACTTCAGAGACCGCGCGGCTGATGGGGCAGGCCCATCGACGAAGGGCGACCCGCCCCAGTAAGGGCAGTCAGACGGCGGGAAAATACAGGGAGCAGGCAAGATTCGGTCGAGAAGAGTCGGGGTCCCGACCCGAAATCGGGCGATTGCCGGTATCCGGGCGGGAGCGGGTCACCTCGTTTGCATGGGATGACGATGCCAGCGAACGCGATGCGAACGGCGGCTGCGGCCGCCGCGTGGCTCTTGATCGCCCTCGGATCGCCCGCCGCCACCGCGTCACAAGACGCCCTGCCCTCTCCCGCGATCCCGCCGGCGCACGCAGACGATGGCCCCGCCTACCCGGTCAGCGTCTTCAACCTCCGCTACCTGCACCAGGGGCACCCGGGGCACCCGAAGCGGCAGACGCTGCTCGACGTCGCCGTCACGCTCGGACGAACCTCCACCGGCTTCGTCACACCGCGGCCGGACACGCCGACCGTGACCTTCCGCCTCGCGGAGGTCGCCGACCGTCCGCTCGAACACTACCACGCGAGCGCGTTGCAGACGGTGCTCGCCCGCGTGCGTGACACGCTCGCCGCCGAGGGCCTCATCGGTCTCTACGTCGCGCCGGATCCCACGCAGATCACTCCCACGGGTCGGGATGAGCGTCCCGCCGGGCGGACCGCGTTGCGTCTGATCATTACGACCGCGCTCGTCACCGACGTCCGCACGCTCGCGTCGGGCGAGCGGATCGACGCCGCGGATCGGCTCGATCACCCCCTCCACCGCCGACTCGCCGCGCGGTCACCGTTCGCGTCGTTCGACGAGGAGCGGGGAGATCGCCGCGACCGGGCTGACCTCCTGAACGGCGATCGGCTCGACGCTTTCTTGCGGCGTCAGAGCCGACACCCCGGCCGACGCGTGGACGCCGCGTTGTCGCCCGGCGCCGATCCGGGCACGGTCACGCTCGACTACCTGATCACCGAGAACGATCCGCTCGTCCTCTACGCCCAGATCTCCAACACGGGGACCGCGAGCACCGGCCGGCTGCTCGAACGCTTCGGCCTCGTTCACAACCAGATCTCGAGCCGCGACGACATCCTGGCGATCGACTACGTGACGCACTCATTCGATGAGGTCAACGCCGTCACCGGGTCGTACGAGGCGCCGTTCCTCGGACTCGAGCGACTGCGGTGGCGGGTGGCGGGAAGCTGGAGCGAGTTCACGGCGTCCCAGCTCGGTTTCTTTCGGGACATCTTCACCGGCACGTCCTTCACGATCGGCGGCGAGCTGATCGCCAACGTCCACCAGGACGGCAACCTGTTCGTCGACCTCGTCGCGGGTCTCCGACGCGATCGCGAGCGGGTGGACAACGAGCTGCTCGGGCTGCGGGGCGAGCAGGACTTCGACATCGCCCACGTCGGCGTGCGTTTCGAACGGGAGGAGAAGTGGTACCAACTCGCCGGCGCGCTCACGGCGGAGTGGAACGACGGACAGGATCCGCAGCCCGACCCGACGCAGCTCAACCGGCTCGGGCGGCTGTTCCCCGATCCGAACTTCGGGATCATCCGGTGGGACTTCGGCGGCTCGGTCTATCTGGAGCCGCTCTTCGATCGCGTCGCGTGGGAGGACCCGAGCACGCCGGAGTCATCCACGCTGGCGCACGAGCTGGTGGTGGGCTTCCGCGGTCAATACGCTTTCGACAACCGGCTCGTCCCCCAGTTCGAGCAGGTCATCGGCGGTTTTCGATCGGTGCGGGGTTACCCCGAGTCCGCCGCGGCCGGCGACAGCGTGATCATCGGCAGCGTGGAGTACCGCTACCACCTGCCCCGCGCCCTCGCGATCGAGCCCACGCCCGCCGAGCTGTTCGGAAAGCCCTTTCGCGTCGCCCCGCAGAATGTCTACGGCCGGCCGGACTGGGATCTCATCCTGCGGGCTTTCTGTGATGTTGGACGGACGTTCATCAACGACGCGCTGCCGTTCGAGGCGGAAGAGACTTTCATCGGCGCCGGAATCGGCATCGAGCTCCTCGTACAACGCAATTTGAACCTGCGGGTGGACTGGGGGTTCGCCCTGAAGGACGGCAACGCGGCCGACGTCTCGGCGGGATCGAATCGGGCATCGTTCGTCGCGACGCTTTTCTTTTGATCGCGGCCCGCCCCGCGTCATACTCGACGGAGTCCGGAGATCGACCCCCCATGAAACCCCTGCTTCATCTCGCAGCGACGATCGCCGCCTCGGCCGCGGCATTACTCGGCCGACCGGCGTCCGGGCAATCGCTTCCGAGCGGCGCGGACACCGACTGCGCCGACGTGACGGTCGACGGCCACACGATGACGATCACGCAGCTCACGCCCGGGTGCATCATCGACTGGGCCGCCTTCGGTATCGGCGGTGGCTACGCGGTCGAGTTCATCCAGGGCGATGCGTGGCGGGTGCTCAACCGGGTCTCGGGGGCCGACGCATCGGAGATCGCCGGCGTCTTGAACGCGTCGGGCACGGTGTACTTGGTCAACCCCGCCGGCGTCGTCTTCACCGGCTCCGCCGTCGTCAACGTCGGCGGGCTCTACGCCGCGGCCGCGTCGCTCACCGACGACGATTTCGCCGCCGGCATCGATCGGTTCACGAACCCGACGGACAAAGTCGTCAACCAGGGCTCGATCACGGCGTCGGCCGTTCACCTGATCGGTGACCGGATCGCCAACTTCGGTGAGATCTCCGCCGGGGACGGCGTGGTCACGTTGCTCGCGGGCGAGAACGAGGTGTTCATCGGCGAGGCCGACGGTCGGGTGCTCGTTCGCATCGACGGCGTCGAACTCCGGGACGACACGAGCGTCGCAACGGGACCGGCCGTCCCCACCACCGCCGGGCTGGCCGGCGTCGAGAACAGCGGTACGATCGACGCCGCGGGTGGAGAGGTCATTCTGGGTGTGGGCGACATGTACGCGCTGGCGATCCGCAGCGCGGGCACCATCAACGCGGCCGGCGGATCAACCCAGCTCGCCGCCCTCGGCGGCACCGTGCACCATCGGGGAGCACTGCAGACCGGCACGCTCAACGTCACGGGTGAAGCGATCTTTCTCGAGTCGGACATCCACGCCGACACTGCGCGTTTCAACGATCCCGTCATCATCGGCGCCGACGTCCGCATCGACGGGGA
Source organism: Phycisphaerales bacterium (assembly GCA_013003065.1). GTDB lineage: Bacteria > Planctomycetota > Phycisphaerae > Phycisphaerales > SM1A02 > JABDLI01. The sequence continues at coordinate 35,278 of JABDLI010000064.1, forward strand.
GGACGGGGATGCGGCCGACAGCGTGCACTTCGCGTCCACCGTCGACGACGCGGACGATGCCACGCACCGACTGGAGATCGACGCAACGCAGAGCACGTTCGACGGAGATGTCGGTGGCGAGCGCCGGCTTCACACGCTCGAGACAACGGGCGGGGCGACGATCGCCGGCGATGTCGACACGGCCGCGGGCATCGTCGTCGGCGGCTCCGCGCTGCTCACCGGGTCGGAGACGCAGACGCTGGATGCGGGCGCCGGGCATCTCCAGATCGGTGGCAACGCGAGCAAGGTCACCGGCGGCGACCTCGTTCTCCGCGCCAGCGACACCGTGGCCGTCGGCGGAACCGTCAGCGTGACCTTCGGATCGGTGACCGTGGACGGCGATGCGGTGATCGGCGGCGACGTGACGGCCGGCACCGACGTCATGGTGACCGGAGCGGCCGACATCGACGGCGACGCGTTGGCCGGCCGCGACGTGATCATCGACGGCGACGCGACGCTCGCCGGCGACGTGCTGGCGGGCCGCGACCTGACGCTCGGGGGCGACACGACGCTCGACGGCAGCAGCGCCCAGGCGATGCGGGCCAGCACCGGCCGCATCGACGCGAGCGGCGACATCCGGAAGATCGGAGGCGGGACCCTGCTCGTGCAGGCCGCCGACGCGATCGACGTTGGCGGCGACGTCACCGTGGCCACCACGAGCGGCAGCGGCAACCTGAGCCTCGCCGCCCCGGTCATGGCGATCGGCGGAGACGTCAGCGCGACCGGCACCGTCCTCACCAGTGGCGCTCTCGACGTCGGCGGCAATCTCAGTGCCGGCGTCGACGCACGTCTGAACGGCGATGCCATCGTGGGCGGCAGCGTCACGACGGGCGACGACGCGCTCTTTTTCGGTGCGGCGAACGTCGGCGGCGACGTCACGGCCAACGGCGACGTGACGTTCGCGGGGTTGACCGCGGTCATCGGCAGCGTCGACGCCGGCTCCGATGCGAGCTTCTCCGGCACCACGACGGTCGCCGGCGACGTGAGCGCCGGCCGCGACGTCGAGTTCGCCGCGGACGCCACCATCGGCGGGAGCGTTCACGCCGGCGACGATGCCATCTTTTTCGGCGCCGCCGACGTGGGCGGCAACGTCACCGCCATCGCCGACGCCGAATTCTCGGGCGCTGCCGTCATCGGCGGCGACGTGACCACCGGCGAGGACCTGGACTTCCTGGGCGCGGCCGACATCGGCGGCAACGTCGCGGCGGGCGAGGACGTGATCTTCTCGTCCGCGGCCGACGTCGGGGGCGATGTCGCGGCGGGCGATGACGCCACGTTCTTCGGCGCCGCCTCCATCGGCGGTTCGCTGAACACCATCGGCGACATCGAATTCCACCGTGTGGCGGAGGTGGGCGGGTCGGTCTCGGCGGGAGAGGACGTCGATTTCTTCGACGATGCCGTCGTGGGCGGCGACATCGTCACGGGTGACGATGTCCTCTTCGCCGCCGGCGCCGACATCGGCGGCAGCATCACGGCGTTCGATGACGTGGAGTTCTTCGACGACGCCACCGTGGGAGGGAGCATCACGGCCGGTGACGACATTCAGTTCTTCGGCGAAGCCGAGGTCGACGGCGATCTCGTCGCGGGTGACGACGTCGAGTTCGCCCAGCGGGCGTTGCTCGGTGGCAGCATCACCGCGTACGACGACGTGAAGTTCGACGGCCCGGCTGTCTTTCTCGGTACGGGCACCCAGCGCATCGAGGCGGTGACCGGCGTGCTCCGCGCCCGTGGCGTGATCCGGAAGACGACCGCCGGCACGCTGGAGCTGTTCGGCCCGAGGCTCATCCTCAACGGCGGCGAGGTCACGGCGCTCGACGACGTGCTTCTCAATCCCGCCGGCCGCGTCGTCCCATCGCCGGTCGCCACGATCACCGCGCAGTCCAACCTGATCATCCGTTCCGAGCTGGGCCACGTGCGAATGGGCGCCGGGGAGAAGCTCGCCGTCCAGGGCGACCTGACGATCGAGGCCGGCGGCACCGCCACGCTCGGCGATGTGAGCACGCGTGGCGACATGACGGTGCTCGCGCAGGAGATCGTCCTGCTCCGCCGCGCGGCGGCGAGCGTCCTCGATGCCGGTGGATCGCTCGTGCCCGACGACGGCGTGGACTACGTCGCCGGGGGCCGGTTCTTCTTCAGCGTGATCCCCTCCCTCGGCGGCGGCGGCCCCACGCCGGTCTTCGGTTCACGACGCGTCGATGCGGACGCCCTGGGCACGCTCGGCGCTTTCCGGCTGCGGATCATCGTGCCGTTCGGCAACGACCTGTTCCGTTCCGGCGACACGCTCCTCGATCTGCGGGCCACCGGCCCGACCGTGAGCGATCTCGCCGTCGCGTACTCCGCCGGCGCTGGTGACCCGGCCGCCGGGCGACGCGTCCGCACGGCGGCCACGGATGCTGCGTCCGCGCAGGCCAGCCTCCAGCCGCTGGGCGTCGCGGTGCGTGCGCTCGACCCCGCCGCCCCGACATCGATCGTCGATGATCTGCCGGCCAGCGCCGAGTGGGCGACGGCATCACCGAGCCTCTCCGTTCTTCGGCTCGATGCGGACGCCGTGACCGCCGTGGTCGACGCGTACACCGCCCTGCTGGGAACGCCGGCGGAGGCGGCATCCGCCCGCGCGGCACTCGACGCGGCCTGGGCCGCCTACCGACGCACCGAGCCTTCGCCCGACGGGCCGGGCTTCCGCCGTTTCGTGACCAACCCCGCTCACGCCGACGCCGCGGCGACGCTCGACCGATTGGCGACGCTCTCGCGGGCCATGCTGGTGATGGGCGCGAACCAGACCGAGATGATCTCGGCCCGCCGCCGGCTGCTCCGGGTGTTGCGGCCCGAGGCGATACGCCGGCGTGATCTGGAGACCGCAATCGACGCCGGTTGACGAGGTCCTGTCTGACGGCTCAGAATACGCATGGGCACGATCACTTCCGCCGTGGACTTCGTCGTCGAATCCTCGCTGTATCGTCAAGTACGGCGTCGGTTCGACTCCTTGCCACGACGCAAAGCATCGCACTCATGCGAA
>JABDLI010000001.1 GCA_013003065.1 Phycisphaerales bacterium
GCTGACGAGGCGAGCAGAAACGGCGTGGACCAGGCGTCGACGTGTGACGCGCACGCAGGAGAACGGTAGACCGCAACGCTTGCAGTCGTTCTCACAGTTGCCAGAGACCATGCTCGATCCCGCCGAGAATGTAGATGGAGAACGTACCTTGGCCGGGGATCTCCATCGGTGGTATCGCCACGATGGCCCCCGCCGTTTCGGCTGCCTTCACTGCGGCTTCGATGTCATCAACCAGGAGATAGGGCCGCACGACCGGCATCTCCGTTTCGCGCATCGGCGCGCGCACACCGAGGCGCCCGCCATTCTTCAGTTTGGCCGTGCGGGCGTTGCCGAACTCAGCGATCGGTTCGCCAAACGTCACGCCGTGCATCTTGGCCAAGGCATCGCACGTTTCGTTGACGGACGGCGTGACGATCTCGAGGTACTGCAATCTCAAGGGTTGGGGCACCGCCTGATTGTCATCCCGATATCCTGGCCCTTGCCTTGGTTCGTCTCGATCCGTATTTGGCGGATCGATCTTCGAGGCCCCTGCGAGCAAGACAGGGACGAGGCAAAGAACTGCGAGTCGAAGTGGAGCGGTGGTCATGGTCCTTGGATCTCCTGCGCGATCTGATTGAGGTTGCCAAACGTGTCGTCGAAGACTCTGCTCCTGGCTATATTACTCGTCTCGAGCTTGACTCGACCTGACGCTCGATGACCGCAACGCCCGCCCCAAGTTCCGCTAGGCTGTCAGGATGTCGACCAGTCCTCAGAAGCCGGTGCCTCCGAAGGACACGCTCGATCTGGGCGAACCCTACTGCGGAGCGTGCGGGCATCGCCTGACGGGGCTCGTCGACTCGACGAGATGTCCCGAGTGCGGTCGGCCGATCATCGAGGTCGTCACGCGCGCGGGCAAGCTCGGGAAGCGGTACCGCTCGCAGACCACGATGTTCGGGCTTCCGCTCGTCGACATCGCGATCGGCGCGACGCACAGTGAGACGAGAGGCACGGCCCGCGGCGTCTTTGCGATCGGCGACTACGCGCGGGGGCTCGTCGCGGTGGGCAATTCAGCGCGGGGGGTCGTTGCCATCGGCGGTCGCGCGATCGGCGTCTTCTCGGTCGGCGGAATGGCGTTCGGTCTCGTGTCGGCCTGGGGCGGCATCAGTGTCGGCGCGATCGCGGCGGGCGGCCTCGTGCTCGGGTTGATCGGGTTCGGCGGCATGTGTGCCGCCATGGTGGCAACGGGTGGCGTGTGCATCGGCCTCTACGCGGCCGGCGGAGCGCCGATCCTCGTCCTGCAGGATGTCGCCGCGTCGATGGGCTCGCCCGGCGAGGTCTTCTCGAAGGTCGAGTGGTTCACGGGGCCGGGGAACCCCTTCCGCATGTGGCGCTACTTCCTCCAGCCCAACGCGGTGACGGCCGGGCTGCCAATCGCAGCCGCCGTCGTGATCGGGCTGATGGCCTTTGTACGGCATTCGCTGACGCAGCGCACGACGCCGACGCCGTGAAATCGGGGACGAAAATCGCTCCATCCGTCGCGGTGCTCGCGGCCTGGGGCGATGAACGCCGCTTCCGGGGGCGGGGGAGAACGAGGAACGTGGGCCGGTCGACCGTCACGCGGACGGTGGTTGCGGGATGAGCACCGGCGTCCGACGCTTGTACTCCTCGTACTCGTCCTGCCCCCCCCATCGCTCGTCGGCTCGTTGCTCCAGCATCGGGATGCCGCTGACCCGAATCAGCAGGAAGGCGACGAACAAGGGCGAGATCAGCGTCGCCCATTGCCAGCCACTGAGCACCGGCACCGCGACGATCGCCATGCCTGTCCACAACGTGATCTCGCCGAAGTAGTTCGGATGCCTCGACCACGCCCACAGCCCGACGTTGATGAACTTGCCTTTGTTGGCCGGGTCGCTCTTGAACGCCGACTTTTGCCGGTCCGCCACGACCTCGATGATCATGCCAACCGCCCAGACCGCGATTCCTGCGATGCCGATCACTTCGAGCGGCTCACGCGTACCTCCGGTGATCACGGCCAACGCCGCCGCGGCGGTGATGAGCACCCACAGGCCCTGCACGGTCCACGCCATGAGAAAGCTGAGCGGCCGCGTCTTGATCTCGTCGAAGCGACCATCCTTGCCGGCCTTCGAGATGCGGAGAAACAGAAACGTCGCGAGGCGTACGGCCCAGACCATGACCATCGCGGCCACGAGCATCGCGCGCAGGTCGAGATCGGTGGAAAGCAGGACGGCCGCCACCGTCGTGCTGATATAGGTGATGCCGCCGACGAGGTCGTAATAGTGTTCCGTCTTCGCTAACGCCGACGGGACGAACGCGATCCAGTTGATCGCGAACGCGACCGCCGCACACAACGCGAAGACAGGAACGCCGCCGATGCGATCACCTCCGTCGCTGCCGGCCCAAGCGACCGCGGCGCCGACGACAACGGCAACCGTGATGGCGGCAAGGTCCTGTGTGTTCTTCTTATCCATTCACTTGACTCGACCGACACGACGATGAATCGCCGCGCACGATCCGCTTCCGCAGCGTCTCGGACCGTCAATTGCCATCCGCCGCATCTCCCCCCCGGTTCAACGCCGGATCGCGGGCCTCGGATCGACCCACCATCAGCACGGCGGTCACGGTGATACCCGTGATCATGAGTCCTAGAACGAAGATAAAGACGTCAATCATTGCGCGTCTCGATTCTCGCTCATCACGAGCGCGCCCAACGCCAGGATGCTGGGCACCCACAGCCCGACGAATTGGCCCCGCTCGCGGTCCCCGCTGAACCACAGGGACACGGAGAGCACGAACGATGCTCCGGCGGCGGCGAGGAACAGCAACTTACCCTTTGAACGTCCGGTCATGAGAAGCTCCAGTTGGAGTGCCAGAGGCGGTGGCACGGTACGCTCGCCACCGCCCTGGGACTGTTCAGCCGGCCGCCACCAGGCGGGGAGACACGTTCCACCGCTGCTGGATCCACGGCAGCCCGGCGACCTGGTAAAGGGCCGAAAGACCGACCAACGTATAGACGATCGTGGCGACCAGCGAAGCACCACCGAACAGGGTAGCCACGAGGTCGAACTCGAAGAGGCCCACGAGACCCCAGTTGAGACCACCGATGACGAGCAGGCTGGCGGCGATCACATCAAACATCTTCATGACAAGAGATCCTGGATTGAGAACTCGGAACGGGCGCAACTGCCACGATTTCGGTCGCTCGTGGAATCCAGATTCATGTCATGGGTCGAGTTCGCGGTCGAATGCATGGTCCAAACAACAATCAAGACTTCCCTCCGATCCACGCTCACATCGCCGACCCGATGGGTCGACTCCGGCGTTCTTCGCGCCGCCAGAACGGCGGGCGGGCATCGCCGGATCGCGATCACAGAGGCCCTGCGGCTCATCCGCGAACGCCGGCTTCGGGTCGTCCGACCGGTCGTGACGCTCCGCACTCCGGGCATCGCCCTTGGCGTTCGCCGAGCCCCTTCAGCCAATACCCGCACGTCGAGCAGAGATCGAATCCGCGTCGCTGCATCGCCGCGCGGAGTTTCCGCCGGTAAAAACGCCAGTGCACGCGAGAGCAAGCACCACATACGCAAATGGAAACGACGATGCAGATCGCGACCCGCCAGCCGGTCGGGACTCCTGGAGCAGCACGCCCGAGCAGGTACCCGGTCAGGCCGGCGGCGATGCCGCAGGCGACGGCGACCGTCACCAACAGACTCAAGGGCACGAGCCGGCGTGCTGTCCCCGCGTCGTCGACGTCACGCATCACCTCATCGATGATGCGCTGCGCCTCCGCACCTTCGACCTTGATGCCATCGACGATGATGCGTGACGCCATGCCGTGACCATAGGGGAGGACGGAGGCTCGGGCGTCGGCCGCCGGCTCACGGGTTCACGCGCACCGCCGGTAAAGCCAGGCGTTTCCCTGCTTCCCGGCCGTCGCCACCGCCCCGGTCTCGCGGAGGCAGTACGCCACACGCTGCGCAACGCCGCGAGCCACCCCCAGCGTCGCCGCGAGATCGGCCGTGTCGAACGGGCTTGGCAAGTCACCCGGGAGCAGGCCGATGAGATCGTCCGCGTCATGCAGCCGCGCGCAACGATCGACACGCACAAGCCGCTGATCCTCGACGACGAAGTCCGTGGGGCGGCGACGACGCCGACGCCCGTGCCCGGGGTACCGCCACTCCTCGACGTCCACCATCGCCACCTCGACGGTGAGGTTGGGGTGCGGAAAGACGCGTGTGAAGTGCACCAGCTCGTCGAAGACGTCCATGATCCGCCCCCGCTTGGGGCTGAGCCGGCGACCGACGATCCGTCCGCCCCGCGTCTCCCGTTTGACGAGCTGCTTCCGGCGGACGATCGGCTTCACCACCAGCACGCGGTGCCGCTCGACAAGATCACGCACCTTGTCGCGGATCGCCGCGAGCGGACCGTGCTGGATCTCCACCAGATCGTCCGCGCGAGCGACATCGATGCGGTAGCTCCCCAGCCGCATCTCGAGCTGCCCGCCCTGTTCCGCGTACGCATCCTTGAGCTGGCGGTGCAGCGAGGTCTCCATCGCCCGTGACATCGACCGGATCGGGACGTTCGGTCCAGAACGACCGACCGCCCGTCGGTTTGACGGCGCTGTCATGGAAAACGGCGATGCAACGCCCCCGCCACGCCGGCCCGCCGGTTCGTACAATCGGCCCCGATGACGGGCGGGCGACGCGAGCTGCGATTCGACACGCTGGAGGAGGCGGTGCGTGACGCCGAGAACCTTCTGGCGTCCGGGTACGACCGCGTCGGAGAATGGGATCTCGCCCAATGCTGCGATCACCTGGCCGCGGTGATGCAGTACCCCATCGACGGTTTCCCGGCCTTCCGGTTTCCGGTCAACGCCGCGTGCTGGCTCTTGCGGCACACCGTTGCGCCGGGCCAGATCCGGAAAGTTCTCGCCCGCGGCGTCTGGCGCGCGGGCTCGCCCACTGACAAACGCACCATCCCCGCCGCGGGCGGTGACGACGCGGCGGCCGTCACGCGTCTCGACGCGGCCGTCGGGCGTCTCCTGACCCACGAGGGACCCCTGCACGCCTCGCCGCTCTTCGGGATGCTCGACCGGGACACGCTCGTCAAGCTGCACCGCATCCACACGGCGCACCACCTGAGCTTTCTCCTCCCGCGTGAGAAACGCGACTGATCGACATCGGTGGCCGAGCTCCTCCCCGCCGCCGCCCGTGATGACGCTCAGACGGTCGCACCAGAATCGACCGCGGCCGGATCGCCGGGGAACTGCGCGCCCAACCAGGCCTTCCACGCCGGCTCCTCCCGGGCAACAACGTCGGCCGCCGTCCCGCCGTACAGATGCATCCGCATCGAGAGGAGCACCTGCTCGCCCATCTTCATCGCGAAGAGGTGGGCGATCCCCGGCGCCGGCGTCTGGAGCCGAACCAGCATCTCCTCCGCATACGAGGGCTGGCCGCGGCGCTCGACCACGCCGGACACGCGTGGCGTGTCTCCCGTCGACTCGACCCGTTCGCCGGTGGCCACCGTCTCGAACCCGATTCCATCGACGAGCGTGCGCCACGCCGCGTCCCGCGGGGGTGCCGTGAACGCCATGAGCTGGAACGAGGAACAGGGCTGGCCGCTGAAGTGCGTGAGGTACAAGTGCAGGAGGCGGAAGAAGTCGGGCCACCCGCTCTCCCACCCTTCCAGCTGCTTGTCCCAATCGTCGGTGTCGGCGAACAGGCTGTGCACGACACGGACGACACACGTGCCCCCATCTCGCGCTTCGACGAACCATTCGGTGGCGACGGGCGGGGCGTCCGGCCCGAGATCGTTCGATTCGGCGGAGAACGACTGCGGCGGATTCCAACCGGTAACGGTCGCGACCGACTCCATGCCGGGGCCGAAGTTGGAGAGGACCTTGACCGGCACGCCGTTGGCGTCGTCCTCGGTCGTCGTGGGAACGAACCACGAGGAGATGCCCGGCCCGGTGGCGATCGCCTTCCAGACTTCCTCCGGCGTGCCCGGGACCTCGACCTCGACCTGGACTGATCGGCGTCCGGAGCTGTCCTCTTTCACTGGCATGATGAGTCCTCTCGAGAGGGGGTCGGGAGTGGATGCGCGGCAACGAGCACCCGGTGCGAACGCCCGCGGGGAGCGTGCGGGTCGTGGTATTTGCCGACGAGCTGCGTGACCGCCGCGGTCAGCTCGCGGGTGAACCCCGCCCGCTCGGCCGGCGATCGAAAACGCACGGTCGTGTCCATGGACAGCGTCGCCAGCTGCTTGTTGGCGATCCCGGCGCGGCGGACGAGATCGCTGACCTCGCGGACGACCCGCGCGCCGAGCGCGATGAGGTGGCCGGCCGAGAGGCGATCACGGGAGCGAGCAGGATCCGCCCCGATCGGGCCGAGCGCCGCCGGGGAGATCACGAACGTCGACGCGTTCGCGACGAAGAGACGTTCCGTCAGACCGCCCCACTGCCGCTCCTCCACGACGGTGGCGAGCCCCAGCCGTTCGAGCGCACGCAGGTGATAGTTCACCTTCTGCCGCGGGATCCCCAGCCGTGTCGCGATACCGGCGGCGGAAGCCGGCTGATCAAGCTCGCCCAGCAACCGGTTGCGGAGCGGGTTGAGGGCCGCCGTCGCGGCCTCGGGGCTCTCGATCGTGCAGAGGTCCAACACGACCGCAGGCTAGCATTGACAAATTTGCTTGTCAATGGATGATCCGGTCGAATCGACGGACGCGCGGCGTCGGGATCGGGGGCTTGACGCCGGACCTCGTCGATCAGACGCGGCGAAAGGCGGCCGTGCTCCTCGGCGGGGACCGCAAGCGGGCCGAGCTCACCGATTCCGTCCTCGCGGTCTCCGACGACCCCAGCGACGTCCGTCGTGGCCCTCAACGATGCACTCGAACGCCCGGCGTCTCCACCCGCGCCCCGCCGTGGACGAGTTGCTGCACAAACGGGCCCGCAAGAAAGTCGTGCGGAAAGCCGAGCGAAATCGCGCTCGCTTCGTCGAGCCGGGCGAGCATGTCGTCGCTCGGGATGAAGCCGAGCGCCGCGAGGTTGTCCTTCACCTGCGCAAGCGTCCGCGCGCCAATGATGGGGCTCGTGACACCCGGACGCGTGAGCAGCCAGTTGATGGCGACCTGCGCCGGCGTCCGTCCGGCCTCGGCCGCCACCTGTTTCACGACGTCGGCGAGCGCGAGGCGTTGCTCGGTCAGAGTGAGCGGTCGATCCGTGCTGTCGAATGGGTCGAATCCCTCCGCCGTGCGGGCCGCCTCCAGCCGCGGGATGTCCGCTCTCGTGTACTTCCCGGTCAGGATACCGCCGGCGAGCGGCGCCCAGGGCGTCACACCCAGCCCCAGCTCGATCGCCATCGGCGCCAGGTCGCGCTCGACGTCCCGCAGCGCCAGGCTGTAGCTCACCTGAAGCGCGATGAAGCGGCTCCACCCGCGGAGCTCGGCCAGCGTGTTCGCCTGCGCCACCTTCCAGGCCGCCGTGTCGGAGACGCCGATGTAGACCACCTTGCCGGCGCGCACGAGATCGTCGAGCCCTCGCATGACTTCGTCAACGGGTGTCGTGGAGTCCCACATGTGCAGCCAGTAGAGGTCGATGAAGTCCGTGCCCAGCCGCTCGAGGCTCGCCTCGACGGCCCGCACCATGTTCTTGCGGTGATTGCCCCCGGCGTTCGGATCACCCGGCCGCATGTTGAGCGTGTACTTCGTCGCGATCACGAAGCGGTCCCGCTCGCGACCGACGAACTCACCGACCAGCTTCTCGCTCGTGCCCTTCGTGTAGAAGTTGGCCGTATCGATGAAGTTGCCGCCAGCCTCGGCGTACGCGTCGAAGATCGCCCGGCTCGTGTCGCGATCGGCGCCCCATCCCCAGTCGGTCCCGAAGGTCATCGTGCCGAGGCAGAGCGGGGAGACGCGGAGACCGCTGCGGCCGAGGAGTCGGTAGTGATCGAGCTGCGTAGTCGATTCGGGCATTGGAGGATTCCTCTCGAGACGAGCGGAGACTCGTGTGGCGTCGTCGCTTTGGCGGTCACGGCGCCGTGCCGCGCACGACCCAGGCCCGGGCCAGGAGCGGGATCGATCCGTCCGGATCCTTCGGTAAGTCGGCCTGGACACGGTCGGCAAGGGCAGCACGCTCGGACGGCGACAACGCGTCCACGTACGAAGGCGCCGGCCCGGTTCCGCCGAGAAACGGTCGCCAGTAGTCCTCGAAGCTTGCGAACCGCGTCGGCACGTCGATCGCGGCACATGTCACGTCGCGAAGACCGGCCTCATCGAAATGATCGGTGAGCATCGGCGGCGCACAGATCGGGAAACGGACGCCCTCGTCGAGATCGGCCGCCGACGGATCGCCCGCCGTCACCGCATCCCAGAATCGGCGGAGGAACTGCATGCCGCCGGCGTAGTCCCACACGCACGCGGAGACGACCCCACCCGACCCGGCCAGCGACCGCTGCTCCCGCAGGGCTGCCGCGACATCCGGGAAGAAGTTCAGGGCCAGCAACGACGTGACGCTCCCGTAGCCGCCGGGACGCGGCGGAAGCGAACCCGTGCCCGCCACTACGAACGTCACACGCGGATCTGCGTTGGTGTGCCGGGCGTGCTCGAGAAGCGCTGCGGCGGGATCGCACGCGTGCACCGACGCCGGATCGGCATCGCGGCAGAGCGCGCTCGCGAGGGCGCCCGTTCCGCATCCCACGTCAAGCCAGTGGGTGTTTCCCGGTACGTCCAACCATTCGATGAATCGCCGCGCGAGCATGCGGCTCCAACGACCCATGAACGCCTCGTACGCATGGCCCGTGGCCCACGGGTCGGAGACATTTGGTTCCACGCCGTGCTCCCGCCTTCCCTTGCCTGGCTGCGACGAGCCGATCACCCGGCCGGGATGTCGCGCTGGTCGTACATCATCGCGTTGTAATCGATCTCACCGGCCGAAGCACCGAGCTGGCGGAGCATGTTCAGAGCCTGCGCGCGGTGGTGCACCTCGTGCAGGACAAGCTGCGTGAAGATGTCAGCGGGGGACGCGGTGACGACGATGGTCTTGCCCTCATCGGGCTCCGGCTCGTACGACAGCGCAGCTTCCCAGGCCGCGGTTCCCGCGAGCGTCGCAATCGCGGCACGGGTCTCGTCCGCCTGCGTCCGCCATGCTGCCTCGAGCGTGGCGAGGGGCGGCGGGTGCTCGTCACGGATGGGCCACTTCTCGTACACCGGCACCACCCGCTGCTGCATCCGCTGCACGTAGTACCACTCGCTGATCATGATGTGCGTGAGCGTCCGCCCGATCGTACCGAGACCGATGGGGAAGACGCGGGCGTGGTCCGACGCCGGCAGCCCCCGCGTCGCCTCGAGCACGCGTGCGCGGGACCGAACGAGGTAGTCGTAGATTCGCGCCGGCCGCATGGCACCATTGGAACCGCGACGGCACGCCCCCGCCACCCCGGGAGCGCCGTCCATGACGAACAAGCGACGCGAGCGGCGGCTGGAGATGCTGGTCAGGGGCGCGTGTCGGCAACCGGACCCGCGCCCGCGATACAATCCGGCCGGTGACCCCGGTGCCGTTCGACGCCCAGCCCCATCTCGACGGCGATCTCCTGCGTCTGCGGCCGCTGCGCCCCGGCGACTTCGACGACCTCTACCGGGTCGCCTCGGATCCGCTCCTCTGGGAGCAGCACCCGGCGTCGAATCGGCACGAGCCCGAGGTGTTTGCCGAGTTCTTCCGGGACGCGATCGACTCCGGCGGCGCGCTGGTCGCGATCGACACGGCGGACGATCGGATCATCGGATCCTCCCGGTACCACGGATTCGACGCGGACAGGAGCGAGGTCGAGATCGGCTGGACCTTCCTCGCCCGCTCCCACTGGGGCGGCGAATACAACCGAGCGATGAAACGACTCATGCTCGACCACGCCTTCCGGTTCGTGCGGTCGGTGGTGCTGATCATCGGACCGGAGAACCATCGCTCGCGACGGGCGGCCGAGAAGATCGGCGGTGTACTCGACGGGACGCGGAAGGATGACACGGGGTTGGAGAGCGTGGTGTATCGGGTGACGACGCCGCTTGGGGGGGAGTGAGCGGAGGGCGGACGCGGGCACGGGCACGGACGCGGACGCGGGCACGGACGCGGACGCGGGAAAGCTCATGCGTCCTGCCGCCTCACACAGTTTGGGTCGCACGGTTGCGCAAACGGGCACGTATGGATGGTGCCACGGACAGCGAAGCGTCCGTGCCGTGCGTCGTCCGGTTGCGCGGCGGGGTCACAC
>JABDLI010000101.1 GCA_013003065.1 Phycisphaerales bacterium
GGGCCGAGAGGATCGAGGGACGCAGACCCCCGTCGTACCACCGCATCGTGACGGGCGGCTGCTCCCCGCGGGTGGGGAACGACCACTCCACCAGCAACGACCGGGGCGTGCCCACCTCGTGCACCGCGGGGCCGAAGGTCTGGACCGCGGTCGGGTGACGAAGCGCAAGCGCCCAGAACACGAGATCGATGTAGTGGCAGCCCATGTCGCCGAGCGTTCCGGTGCCGTAGTCCCAGAAACGACGCCAGTTGCCGGGATGCACGCCGGCGGAATACGGTCGCGCCGGCGCCGGTCCCTGCCACAGGTCCCAATCCAGATGATCCGGCACCGGGGCGGATCGAAACCGACCGTTCGACCAGCTCTTCCCGCACCAGACGTGCGCTTCCCGCACCGGGCCGATCGCGCCGCTGCGGATCAGCTCGACGACGCGTCGGTAGTTGGCGCCGGCGTGGATTTGCGTGCCCATCTGCGTCGCGACCCCCTGCTCCGCCGCGAGCCGCGCGAGGGTGCGGGTCTCCTCGACCGTGTGGGCGAGCGGTTTCTCGCAGTAGACGTGACGCCCCTGCCGCAACGCCATCGCGGCGGCCGGGGCGTGGACGTGATCCGGCGCGGCGACGAGCACCGCGTCGACGCTCTTCTCCTTCTCGAGCATGACCCGGAAGTCGCGGTAACGGGTCGCCCCCGGGATCCGCGCGCCCGCCCGGGCAAGGTGGTTGGCGTCCACGTCGCAGAGCGCCACGATGTTCTCGCTGCCGATCTGGGCGATGTTCCACGCCGCCTGGTTCTGCGTGCCGACGACGGCAATGTTCAGCTTCTCGAGGCTGCCGGCCCGCGCGACGCGCCCGCCGATGAGAGGAAGCGCGGCCACCGCGGCCGAAGTTTCGAGAAAACGGCGGCGGGAAATCGTCGCGGCGGACGCCGGAGCGGCATTCGAAGACATGAGTCGTTCCTTTCCGATGGCGGGCCCAGCGTACCCGTGCGCGGGTCCGCCGCCAAGACACAATCCCCGGAGGCGGTACACTCGCGAACCGGAGGTGACGCCATGACGCGTGGAATGATCGGGCTGAGCGTGGCGGTGATCGTGGGAGTGTGCGTCCCGCGGGTGGTGGCGTCCCCGGGTTTCGCGCCCTTGTTCGACGGACGCACGCTGGAGGGCTGGCGGGGCGCCGCCGACGCGACGCCGGACGCGGTCTGGCGGGTCGAACGCCAGGCGTTGACGGCGGACGGCGGCGACGCGGTGTTGGAGACGACGGACGCGTACGGCGACGTCGAGCTGATCCTCGAGTGGGCGATCGAGCCGGGGAGCGTCGGCGGCGTGTGGCTCCGCGGTGCATCCCGCGTCGGGATCGGCGATCCGCTCGACGCCGACAACCCCGCCCCGGCCGGTTCGGGAGCGTTGACGGAAAACGTCCGCGGCCTCGCGTTGCCTCGCGCGTTGGCCGATCTCCCGCCCGGTCAGTGGAACACGTTCCGTATTCGCATGATCGGGGAGCGGGTGACGGTCTGGCTGAACCACGTGCTCGTCACCGACGACGTCGTGATGGAGCAGAAACGCGACGCGACCCGCCCCGTTCCGGCCCGCGGACCGATCGCACTCGAATCGCAGACGGGGGCAATCCGTTTCCGGAGCGTGGCCGTGCGGGTCATCCCGCCCGCCGAAGCCAACGCCGTGCTCCGGACGCGTCCCCCCGGCGGGTTCGTGCCGCTCTTCAACGGCAAGAATCTGGACGGCTGGTTCGGTTCGGTGGACGGCTATCTCGTCAACGACGGAACGCTCGTGTGCGATCCCGCGAGCGGCGGCCTGCTCTTCACGGATGACACGTACGGCGACTTCATCCTTCGCTTCGAGTTCCGCCTCCCCGCCGGGGGCAACAACGGACTCGCCATTCGCGCGCCCGGCACGGGCGATCCGGCCTACACCGGCATGGAGCTCCAGGTGCTCGACAACACGGCCGACAAGTTTGCAAACCTCCAGCCGTACCAATACCACGGCTCCATCTACGGTCTCGTTCCCGCGCGTCGCGGCTACCTGCGTCCCGTCGGTGAGTGGAATTTCCAGGAGGTGGTCTGCCGGGGCTCGCGGATCACGGTTGAGCTGAACGGAACCACCATCGTCGACGCCGACATTGCGACGATCGACACGCCGATGGACGGACGCGAGCACCCCGGCCGCCATCGGGCGCGGGGGCACCTCGGGTTCATGGGGCACGGCGACGCTGTGGCGTTTCGGGGGATTCGGGTGTTGCGGTTGGGGCCGTGAGCGGGTTCGGGTCCGGGTCCGTGTCCGGGTCCGGGTCCGGGTCCGGGTCCGGGTCCGGGTCCGGGTC
>JABDLI010000112.1 GCA_013003065.1 Phycisphaerales bacterium
TTCATGAACTTCTCAATCGGCGACACCTACGGTCCGGTGCGTCGCGAGACGATCTCGCAGACCCGCCGGGCGATCGCGGCCACGATGTCCCACGCCGTGTCGGTCATTCCGCACGTCACCGACTGCGACGACGCCGACGTGACCGACCTCGACCGCATGCGACGCGGCTACAACGAGACCGCCCCCGCCGACGGGCGTCTGAGCCTGCTGCCGTTCGTCGTCCGCGCCATCGTGCGGGCGCTCCAGATGCACCCGATCTTCAACGCGACATTCGACGACGCGTCGGGTGAGATCGTCTACAAGCGGTACTACCACATCGCCGTCGGCGTGCAGACCGATCGCGGCCTGGTCGCACCGGTGCTGCGTGACGCGGAGCGGCTCGCGATTCCGGAGATCGGCCGCCAGCTCGCCCTCCTCGCCGAGCGCGCCCGCGCGGGCAAGCTCGGTCTCGACGACACCCGCGGCGCGACGTACACGATCTCCAACGCGGGCGCCATGGGCGGCAGCCGCTACGCGACGCCCATCATCACGCCCCCGCAGGTCGCGGTGCTCGCGGTCGGCCGGTCGCGGTCGATGCCGTGGGTCGTCGACGGGGAAATCACCCCGCGTCTCATCATGCCGCTCAGCCACTCGATGGATCACCGGATCATCGACGGAGCGCTCGAGATCGCATTCATGCGGCAGGTGATCGGAGACCTGGAAAACCCCGGACGGCTCATGCTGTAGTCGACCCGGACGCGCACACGGACAACGGACCCGGACACGGACCCGGACCCGGACACGGACGCGGCCCCGGACACGGACACGGACACGGACACGGACACGGACACGGACGCGGCCCCGGACACGGACGCGGCCCCGGACACGGACCCGGCCACGGACACGGACACGGACGCGGACCCGGACGCGGCCCCGGACACAGACACGGACCCGGCCACGGACCCGGACCCGGCCCCGGACCCCAGCCCAGAACGGTACACTCACCCCCATGGTCGTCGGTGAGCTCACCATCGAAAGCGAACTCGTCGTCATCGGCGGCGGCCCCGGCGGCCACGCCGCGGCGTGCCGTGCGTCGGAGCTGGGCGTCGACACCACGCTCGTCGATGACCGACCCGCGCTCGGGGGAAGCTGGCTGCATGAAGCGTGCGTGCCGAGCAAGCAGCTCGTGCGTCTGGCCGCGACGATCCGCGGCGCGCGAGCGGCCGCGACGTCGGGGGTCGAGTTCTCGACGCCTCGCATCGACATCGAACGCCTGCGCGCCCGGACGGACGAGACGATTGCGCGTATCGCCGAGGATCTGACCACCCGCTGCCGGCGCCAGGAGGTCCGGCACGTCGTCGGCACCGCCCGGTTCGAGAGCGGGCGGCAGCTCGCCGTCGCCGGGAGCAGCGTCGCGCCACGGCTGCGGTTCCGGCGGGCGATCATCGCCGCCGGCAGCCGCGAGCGTTGGCCCGACGGGCTCCGACGCGATCACCCGCGGATCACGGGAACGGCCGAGGCCTTACGCCGGCCTTCGCTGTGCGATCGCGTGCTCGTGATGGGCGGCAGCGCGAGCGGGCTGGAGGTGGCGAGCATCTACGCTGCCCTGGGATCGACCGTCACGCTCGTCTACGCCGGCGATGAGCTGATTCCGCACGCCGATGCCGATCTCACGGCGTGCGTCGCAACCCACCTGCGCGGCCAGCTCGCCTCGATCACACCCGGCGTGTCGATCGCCGGCGTCGATGACATCGACGGCGTCGATGACATCGACGGCGGCGTGCGCGTGTCGTTCGACGACGGCAGCCCGCCGCAGGACTTCGAGCGTGTCGTGATCGCGATCGGCCGCGCGTCGAACCTCGACGACCTCGATCTCGCCCGGACCAAGGTCCAGCTCGACGAGGCGGGCTGGATCACGGTCGACGAGTGCCTGCAGACGACCGACCCCCGGATCTTCGCCATCGGGGATGCCACCGGCGAGCCGATGCTCGCGCTCAAGGCCGCGCACCAGGGTCATCTCGCCGCCGAACGGGTGGCGGGCTGGGAGTCGACGTTCGACGCCCGCGCGATCCCCGCCGTCCTCTTCACGGAGCCCCCCCTCGCCTGGTGCGGGCTGACCGAGCGACAGCTTGCCGAGCAGTCGATCCCCTTTGCCGTCCAGAGATCACAGTGGGTGGCGGCGGGGACGGCCGGCAACCTCCCCGACGGTGACGGATTCACGAAGATCATCTACGACCCGGACACGCAGCTCGTCCTCGGCGTCGGCATCGTCGGCGCGGGCGCGGGCGAGCTGATCGCCGAGAGCGCGCTCGCCCTGGAGATGGGCGCGGTGCTCACGGACCTCGCGGCGACCGTGCACCCGCACCCGTCGGCGAGCGAGACGATTGGCGCGCTCGCCCGGGGACCGACCGGAACCGATGGCGTATGACCACGCTCGACACGACCACCCGTCGCGGCGTGTGGCCGTGGCGTCTCGCGCCGCTCGTGGCGTTCGGCATCGTCCTTCTGACGCTGCTGGCGTACACCCCCGCGCTCGATGGCGGTTTCATCTGGGACGACGACGACTACCTCACGCAGAATCCCCTCGTGCAGATGCCCGGCGGTCTCGCGCGGATCTGGGTGCCCGGCGCCACCCGCCAGTACTACCCGATGGTGTTCACGACCTTCTGGATCGAGTACCGCCTGTGGGGGCTCGATCCGGCCGGCTACCGGATCGTGAATGTGCTGCTGCACGCGGCAAGCGCGCTCGTCCTGTGGCGGGTGCTGCGCCGGATCGGGGTGCCGGGGGCGGCGCTCATCGGCGCGGCGTTCGCGTTGCATCCCGTGCACGTCGAGTCGGTGGCGTGGATCACCGAACGGAAGAACGTCCTCTCCGGGTTCCTGTACCTGCTGGCCGCGCTCGCGTACCTCCGGTTCGATGACCAGGCCGATCCGCCGGCACGGCCGTGGGCGTTCTACGGCGCCGCTCTCGTGGCCTTCGCCGGGGCGTTGCTGGCGAAGTCGGTGACGTGCTCGCTGCCGGCGGCGCTCGTGCTCGTCATGCTCTTCCAGCGACGCCCGCTCACCGCGCGCCGGCTTCTGCCGCTCGTGCCGCTCTTCGCGATCGGGCTGGTGGCCGCGCTCAACACGGCGCACCTGGAGCGGGTGAGCGTCGGCGCGGTCGGGGCCGCCTTCGACGCCGACGCGATCGACCGCACGCTCGTGGCAAGCCGGGCTCTTCTCTTCTATCCAACGAAGATCCTCTGGCCGTGGCCGCTCATGTTCATCTACCCGCGATGGTCGATCGATCCCGCCGATCTGGTGGCGTGGGTCCCGTTCGTGGTGGTCGGGCTCGTTGCCGCCATTGCACTCGTGCTCTTCGCGCGGGGTCGACGCGGCCCCTTCGTCGCGCTGGCCTTCTACGCCGGGACCGTCTTCCCGGCGCTCGGGTTCGTCAACGTGTATCCCCACCAGTTCTCGTGGGTGGCCGATCACTTCCAGTACCTCGCCAGCATCGGCATCCTTGCGCTCGTTCTTGCCCCCGCCGTCACGCTCCTGACGCCGCGGCGGCGGGTGGGGCTGCTCGGCGGTCTCGTCCTGGTGCCGCTCTTCGCGATCACCTGGGTGCACGCCGGCACGTTTCGGGACGCCGAAAGCGTGTGGCGTTCGACCCTCGTTCACAATGACGAGGCGTGGATCGCGCACAACAATCTCTCGACCATCCTGCTCCGACGCGCCGGCGACGCCCTCAGCGCGGGTGACCGGGCGACCGCCTCCGCGGTCACCGTCGACGCGCGGCAACACGCCCGCCGGGCGACCGAGATCAAGCCCGACTACCACGTGGCCCACGCCAACCTCGCCGAGGCGCTCCGGCTCGAGGGCGAATTCGACACTGCCGTCACCCACCAGCGCGAGGCGATCCGCCTCATCGAGGCGGAGATGGCGGCGGCGCAGGTGCAGACGCCGCCGGACTTCCTCGTCGACGGCTGGCTCCGGCTCGGTCGGCTCCAGTGGCTCAGGGGCGAGCTGGCCGACGCCGCCGCCGCGTACCGGCGGGCGGTGGCGGCCCGCAACAATGACATCTCGGCCCGGTCGGACTTGGCGACGCTGCTGGTCCGGCTGGGCGACCTCCCCGCCGCCGGAACGGAGTTCGAGAACATTCTCGCCGTCCGGCCCGACCACTACACGGCGCTCGGCACCCTGGCCGCGCTCCGCGAACGCGACGAACGCTACGCGGAGGCGAACGACCTCTACCACCGCGCCGTCACCGCCGCCCGAACGATGCCGCAGCGGGTCGAGAGCGCGACGCGTCTCCTCCGGTTCCGGACGAGCTGCCCCGATCCGCAGTGGCGTGATCTCGTCGAGGCCACGGCGTTGGCCGAGCAGCTCGTCCAGTTCACGCGGGGACGCGACCCGGCGGCGCTCGGCGTGCTTGCCTCCGTCCACGCCGCGAGTGCCCGTTGGGAGGATGCGATCCGGACGGCGGAGCAGGCCGTCGCCCTCGCCGACCGGACGGGTCCACCCGCGCTCCGCGAGCGTCTGCGCGACGAGCTGTCCACGTACCGGGCGAATGCGGCCGGCGGCTCCTGAGAAACGCGGACCGGCTATCCTTAGTATTCCCACGGGACCCGATCCTCTTTGCGGAGCCGATCCATGCTGCTCGAGCGTTTCGAAGTGCCCGGTCTCGCCCACTACTCCTACGCGGTGGGGTGTCCCGGCGCCGGCGCGATCGCAATCGTCGATCCCGAACGCAACATCGACCGTTACCTCGCGTTCGCGCAGGCAAACCACGTGCGGATCACGCACGTGCTGGAGACGCACATCCACGCGGACTACGCCTCCGGCGCACGCGACCTGGCCACGCGGGCCGGGGCGACCCTCGCTCTCTCGGCCTACGACGAAGGCGAGACGTACGACGTCCAGTACGAGCACCAACCGCTGCGCGACGGCGACGCCCTGACGCTCGGCCGCGTGCGGATCGTCGCCCGCCACACCCCGGGGCACACGCCGGAACACCTCGCGTTCCTCGTCTACGACGAGGCCCGCACCAACGAGACGCCCATCGCCATGCTGTCCGGCGACTTTCTGTTCGTCGGCTCGCTGGGGCGGCCGGATCTGCTGGGGGAGGACGCCAAACGCGCTCTTGCCCGACGGCTGTTCGCGAGCGTGCGCGCGACGCTCTCGGATCTTCCCGACGGCATCGAAATCCACCCCGCCCACGGCGCCGGCTCGATGTGCGGGGCGGGCATGAGCGGTCGCCCCACCAGCACGCTCGGCTACGAGCGGTTCGCCAACCCCTATCTCGATCCCACGCTCGACGAAGCGACGTTCGTGGAGCGGATTCTCGGGTCGGTGCCGCCGTTCCCGCCCTACTACCGGCGGATGAAGACGGTCAACAGCGTCGGTCCCACGCCGCTGGCGGACATCCCGGCGCACCCGGCGTTGCCCGCGACGCGGTTCGCGGAGCTCACGGACGCCGGCCACGTCGTCATCGACCTGCGGAGCCAGGTCGCTTTCGACGGCGCCCACATCCCCGGCTCGTTCGGCATCGGCGCCGGACCGAACCTCCCCGTGTGGGCGAGCTGGGTCGTGCCGTACGAAACGCCGCTGCTCCTGGTGCCGGGGCACCCGAGCGAGGTCGAGCCCTCGGTCGCCGCGTTGCGTCGGATCGGTCTCGACGACGTCGTCGGCTTCCTCGAGGGCGGCATCGAGGCGTGGCGCGAAGCGGGCGGCCCCATGCAGCAGACCGCGCTCATGCAGGCGCCCGAGGTGCACGAACGCATGACCGCCGGCGCGAACCTGCGTCTGCTTGATGTGCGGAGCGATCGCGAGTGGGCCGACGGTCACGCGCCGGGCGCGATGCACATTACGACCGGCGAGCTGGCGGAACGGCTCGAGGAGATGCCCGATCACCTCGGACCGATTGCCGTCATCTGCGGCGGGGGGTACCGATCCGTCGTCGCAGCCAGCGTGCTGCAACGCGCGGGGTACCAGAATGTCATCGACGTTCTTGGCGGTATGGCAGCCTGGCGTCGCGCGGGGCTGCCCGTCGTGACCGACCAGCCGGTGGCGACCCCGGGCTGAGGGGCGTCGTGGAACGTTCTCCTGTTGCCGCCGATCCGGAAACGTCCGTGCGTCGCACCGTGCGGTGGATCGGTCTGCTGGCCGGTCCCCTCGCGGGTGCCGCGGTCTTCGCGTGGCTCGTCGCGACGCGGTTCGAGCTCGGCGCAGCGGGAGCGACGACGGCCGGACTGATGGCGTGGATGGCGATCTGGTGGGTGACCGAGGCGATCGATGTCGCGGCCACCGCCCTGCTGCCGCTGGCCGTCCTTCCGCTGGCGACGACCGCGGCACACGGCTCGGCGAGCGCTGCGATGTCGGCGGCGGCCACACCGTACGCGCATCCGTTGATCGCGCTCTTCATGGGCGGATTCCTGCTCGCGCTGGCGATGGAGCGGTGGGGACTTCACCGGCGAATCGCGCTCACGACGCTCGCGTTCGTGGGCACGCGGCCGCTGAGCGTCGTCGCCGGCTTCATGGCGGTGACCGCAGTGATGAGCATGTGGGTGTCGAACACCGCCACGACGGTGATGATGCTCCCGATCGCGCTCAGCGTGACGGGGTTGCTCTCCGAAGGCACGCGACGCCGACGCAACCTCGCCCTCTGCCTCATGCTCGGCGTCGCCTATGCGGCATCGGTCGGCGGCATCGGCACGCTGATCGGCACGCCCCCCAACCTTCTGCTGGCGGGCTTCGCCCGCGACCAGCTCGATCGCGACATCGGTTTCGCCGAGTGGCTTCTGGTCGGCGTTCCGCTCGTCGTGGTGTTCGTTCCGATCATCTGGTTCATGCTGACCCGCGTGATCTACCCGCTCGACAACCGCCCGATCGAAGGCGGCGCGACGCTCATTCGCAGCGAGCTCGCCGCGCTCGGTCGCATGAAGCCCGGGGAATGGGCGACCTTCATCGTGTTCATGCTGACCGCCGCGGCGTGGATCACCCGGCCCCTGCTCGCCCGCGTGACAATCGGGGGAACGCACCCGTTCGCCGGTCTGACCGACGCCGGCATCGCCGTGATCGCGGCGCTCGTCCTCTTCGTCATCCCGACCGACCTCCGGCGACGCACCTTCGTGCTGAACTGGGCGTGGGCGCGGCGTCTGCCGTGGGGCATCCTGATCCTGTTCGGCGGTGGACTGAGCCTCGCCGCCGCCGTCAGCACGCACGGCGTCGCGGACTTCATCGGACGGCAGGCCGTGGTGCTCGCGCCGCTGCCGGCGTGGCTCATCGTGATGGCCATCGCGGCGGGCGTCATCTTCCTGACCGAGCTCACTTCCAACACGGCCACGACCGCGACGTTGCTGCCGATCCTGGCCGGCATTGCGCCGGCGCTCGGCCTGCCCCCGATCCTCCTCATCGCCCCGGCGGCGATCGCGGCGAGCTGCGCATTCATGATGCCGATCGCCACCCCGCCCAACGCCATCGTCTTCGGCTCGGGTCACGTCACCATCCCCCAGATGTGCCGGGCCGGTCTGTGGTTGAACGGGATCGGCATCGTGTTGGTCACCGCCCTTGCCTACACGGTCATCCTCCCCCGCTTCGGCTGACCGACGCCGCATGGGAACTCCGACCCGACTTGACGTCGGGCCCCCGCCGGTGGTCCCCGGTACTCGGGGAATGGACGACAATCGCCGATGAAACCGACCAGGAGCCTGCCATGTCACCAACCTCACGCATCCCCCGCCTCGTGGCCGCCGGCGTCGCGACCGGTCTGCTGATCACCGCCCTCGGCGTCGCCGCCTGCACGCAACCGGCAACGACCGACTCCATCGACGAGGCGTTTCGCCACGGCCGGGTGACCACGCCCGTCCCGGGCGTCGCCGATGTGATGGTGGCAAAGCTCTCCGAGACCCAGGGACTTCTCGGGGCCATCGCGCTCGAGGACTTCGCAGCCATCGAGCGTCGCGCCCGCGCGCTCCGCCGCCTGAGTCAGGACGCGGGCTGGCGGGTGCACACGACCGTCGCGTATGGCGTCTTCAGCGACGAGTTCGGGGCCACCGCCGGCGAGCTCGGTGACGCGGCGCAGTCGGGCGAGATGGACCGCGTCATGCGGGCGTACGGGGAGCTCACGAAAACGTGTGTCGCCTGTCATCGGTACATGCGAACCGAAGGACTCTACCGCGATCACTCCGGGGCCGTCTCTCGCCTTTCTCCTTCGCCTCGCGTCGATGCGAACGATCGGTCGTAGGAAACCTCAGCCAGCCCGACCGGTTCCTGCTAGCGTGCACGCATGACCGGGCCCGCGACCGAGATCCGCATCCACGATCTGCACAAATCCTTCGGCGGCGAACCGGTGCTCGGCGGGGTGGACCTCGGCATCAGCCGCGGCGAGATCGTCACGGTGGTCGGCGGTTCGGGGTGTGGCAAGACCGTGCTGTTGGAGCACATGATCGGGCAGATGGATCCCGATCGCGGCCGCGTCGAGGTGGCCGATCACAGTGATCCGGATGCCCCGCTGCGCGACCTGGCGGCGTGCAGCGAGGAGGAGCTCGACCGCATCCGGATTCACTGGGCGGTGGTCTTCCAACGCAACGCGCTCTTCTCGGGGAGCGTTTACGAGAACATCGCGCTCTGGCCGGCGGAGATCAAACGACTCGCGGATTCGCGGATTCGTCCCATCGCCATCGACGCGCTGCGGGCCGTCGGCTTCGACGATCCCGAGTCACTCCTGGACCGTGACCGGGACGCCCTCTCCGGCGGCATGGCGAAACGCGTCGCCATCGCCCGGGCGCTCGCGATGGACCCCACGCTCGTTTTCTACGACGAACCCACCACCGGTCTCGACCCCGGCCACGCCTCGCACATCCACGATCTGATCGCGGCCACCCACGACGCCGACCGCGCCGGCCCGTGCCGGACCACGATCATCGTCACCCACGACAAGGACCTCCTCCGACGCCTGCGGCCACGCATCGTGATGCTCCACGCGGGCACGGTGTTCTTCGACGGACCCTTTGCGAAGTTCGAGGCTTCGACGTCACCGATCGTGCGGCCGTACTTCGACCTGATGCCGGCGTTGCAGTTGCGTCACCCGGTGTGAGGGGGGCGGAGCGGGGTGGCCGGGTCCGTGGCCGGGTCCGTGGCCGCGTCCGTGTCCGTGTCCGTGTCCGTGCCCGCGTCCGTGACCGCGTCCGCGTCCGTGGCCGCGTCCGCGTCCGTAGTCCGTGCCCGCGTCCGTGTCCGTGGCCGCGTCCGCGTCCGTGTCCGTGCCCGTGTCCGTGCCCGCGTCCGTGGCCGCGTCCGCGTCCGTGGCCGTGTCCGCGTCCGTGTTCGCGTTCCCCGCAATCCCGCCGCGGTCTCCAGACATCTCCTCCCCGGACGAACCGCATTCCCGTCATCGAGGAACAAGAGGACCACGCGATGAACATCCAAGGCTGGGTGGCCGCAGGCATGGCGGTGGGGACCCTGACCGTGAGCGTCGAAGGGGAGAGGATCCCGCTCGTGATCACGCTCGACGGCTTTCAGGAGTCGCCGTCCGTGGAGACGACCGCGATGGGTTCGGGAACCGGCCAAATCGACACGGATACGAACGAGCTCTCCTGGGTCATCAACTTTGCCGGGCTCAGCGCCGCCGAGACCGCAGCGCACTTTCACGGGCCGGCAACGCTCTGCGAGAATGCCGGTGTGCAGATCGCGTTGCCCCTCGGTTCGCCGAAGATCGGCAGCGCCACACTCAGCGACGGACAGGTTGCAGATCTGCTGGCGGGGATGTGGTACGTCAACGTGCACTCGGTCGCCCATCCGCCGGGAGAGATCCGCGGCCAGATCATGCCGGGACCGCTCGACGATCCGATTCCGCCGCCGATCGCGGCGGGGCCGCTGCACGTGCAGCTCCAGACCGTTGCCGATGGTCTCACGGCGCCCAACTGGGGGACGGGCGTCGCAGGGCTCGACGACACCCTCTTCGTCACCGACCAGCCGGGCGTTTTGTGGGCGATCGATCTCACGGACGGGAGCCGGCGAGCGTTCCTCGACACCGCGTCGCTGCTCGTCGACCTCGGCATCTTCGGTCCCGATTCGTTCGACGAACGGGGGCTGCTCGGCGTCGCCTTCCACCCCGGCTACCTCGACAACGGGAAGCTGTACACCTACACCTCCGAGCCGGCCGCGAAGCGCGCCGATTTCTCGACCATCCCGGCCGGCGGCGAGGCGAATCACCAGAGCGTCATCCGCGCGTGGACCGTGCCGGATCC
Organism: Phycisphaerales bacterium; assembly: GCA_013003065.1. Classification (GTDB taxonomy): domain Bacteria; phylum Planctomycetota; class Phycisphaerae; order Phycisphaerales; family SM1A02; genus JABDLI01. Next base: position 10,209 of record JABDLI010000112.1, read on the forward strand.
GCTCGCCCCGGATGCCGTCGTCGACCCCGCCACGACCCGCGAGCTCATGCGGATCGACCAGCCGCAGTTCAACCACAACGCCGGGGCGCTCGCCTTCGGCCCCGATGGCATGCTCTACATCGCGCTTGGCGACGGAGGTGGCGCCGACGACCAGGACGGACAGGTCTCGCTCGGGGCGGCGATGATCGGTCACGGCTGCATCGGCAACGGGCAGGACGCGACGAACGTCCTCGGCAGCGTGCTGCGGATCGACCCCGACGGCACCGACTCCGCCAACGGCCAGTACGGGATCCCGCCCGACAACCCCTTCCTCTCACCCGGCGATGACCGCGTCAACGAGATCTATGCGTTCGGGTTTCGCAATCCATTCCGCTTCTCCTTCGACCGGGAGACCGGCGCGTTGTACGTCGCCGACGTGGGGCAGAACCACGTCGAGGAGGTGAACATCGTCGACGCCGGCGGCAACTACGGGTGGAAGCACCGGGAAGGCTCGTTTTCGTTCGTGCCCAACGGTCTCATGACCGGCTACGCGACCGATCGCGACCTGGCGGAACCGCCCGATCTGCTCGCCCCGTTCGCCGAATACGACCACGACGAAGGCATCGCCATCGTCGGCGGGTTCGTCTACCGGGGAAGCAAGATCGTCCCGCTCCAGGGGGTCTACGTCTTCGGCGACTTCGCGTTGACGTTCAGCAACGACGGACGGCTGTTCCACGTCGCCGACGACGGCGTGATCCGGGAGTTCAACCTCGTGGGCCAGGCCGACTTCGGCCTGTCGCTCCTGGGGTTCGGCGAAGACGCCCGCGGCGAGGTGTACGTCCTCGCAAACGCCACGGGCACGCCCTTCGGCGCGACCGGCGTCGTCCTGCGACTGGCGACGAAGCCCGGCGACTTCGACGCAACCGGCAGCGTCGACTTCGTCGACCTCATCACGTTGCTCGCGGCTTGGGGCGTGTGCGACGGCTGCCCGCCCGACATCGACATGGACGGCTCGGTCGGCTTCACCGACTTGCTCACGTTGTTGGCGAACTGGGGCTGACCCCCGTACGCGGACACGGTCGCGGACGCGGACACGGACGCGGACGCGGACACGGACGCGGACGCGGACGCGGACACGGACACGGTCGCGGACACGGACGCGGACACGGACGCGGACACGGACACGGATACGGACGCGGACGCGGTCACGGACGCGGTCACGGACGCGGACACGGACGCGGACACGGACACGGACACGGTCACGGGCGCGGACGCGGACACGGACGCGGACACGAATGCCACGTAGTTAGACGTAAGCCGTTTTGTCAGCGCGCCTTATGAGGACTTGCGCGAAAAGGACCTCCTGTTTTAAAT
>JABDLI010000083.1 GCA_013003065.1 Phycisphaerales bacterium
GTCCCGGGAGGCGCGACCGGGTGTCGTAGTGAATCCGCGCGAGGAGCCGGACCGGAAAGGCCGGGTAGATGCTCGCGCCCATGTCGGGCACCGACGTGAAGGTGGACTCGAGGACCAGTGCGCCGCATTCGCGTTCACTGGCGAGCCAGCTCGCGATGCCGCCGCCGAGCGAGCGGCCGACCAGGACGAACGGACCGGGACCGAGCTCGTCCAGCAGCGCCGCGAGGTCGTCCTCCTCGCCGATGCCGACGCGGCTCGGTCCGCCCGACTCGCCGTGGCCCCGCAGGTCGTAGAGGACCATGCGCGCGACGAGGTCCGGCCACGGCTCGATCGTCCGCAGCGTGTCCAGACACGACTGTCCCCAGCCGTGGAGGAACACGGCCGTCAGCGGCGCGGCGTCCGCCCCGCCCCGGCCCTGCACCTCCCACACGGCCAGCGTGACGTCGCCCCCGCCGCGTCCGGAGCGTCGCAGCGTCCACGCCTCGTACATGAGCCCGCGCTCCTCGGGGTCGCACGGCAGGTTGCGGGCGACGGCGTACGCGACGGTGCGCCGGTGCGGGTGCCGCATCCCGCGGACGAGGGCGATCGTGAGCAGCGCAACGAGCGACGCGGCCGCGACCGCCAGCAAGATGAGGAGACCCGCCGCGTCCGCCATGCGGGCAGTGTAGACTCCGGTTCCATGAAGCCCACCCTCGCGCTCGGCGCACAGGCCGAGGTTCGCATCACGGTCACCGAGGACATGTGCCCCGCCTTCGACGGCGTCGTCGTCCATCGGGTGTACTCGACGTGGTCGATGGCCCACCACATGGAGCTGGCCGCCCGCAAGGTGCTCACGCCGCATCTGGAGCCGCACGAAGAAGGCATCGGCTCGCACCTGTCGATCGACCACGTCGCGCCGACGCCGCTCGGGCACGTGGTACGGGTGGTGGCCGAGGCAATCGAGTTCGGCCCCACGACCCTTGTCTGCGCGGTCACCGCGTATCATGTCCACGCCGGCGGCGAGACGGTCGCCGGTCGGGGCAAGCAAGTCCAGCGGGTGCTGCCGAAGACCACGCTCGCCGGCCTCATCGAACGCGCGACGCACGCTCCCTCGCCGTCTTCCTGAAAACGACTCTCTCCCATGCCTACTGTCGAACCGAAGCCAATGACCTCCACCTCACTGATTCTCGCCGACACCGACGACGGCGTCGGCGTCGTTCGCTTCAACCGCCCGAAGGTGCTCAACGCTCTCAACCCGCAGCTCATGGAGGAGCTGGCCGACCAGCTCGAGACGTGGGACGCCGATCCGGCGATCAACGTCATCGTGATCGCCGGCAACGAGCGGGCCTTCGCCGCCGGCGCCGACATCGGCGACATGGCCGAACGCTCGAGCGTCGAGATGTACGAGCGGGACCAGTTCACGACGTGGGATCGCATCCAACGCATCCGCAAGCCGCTCGTCGCCGCCGTGAGCGGCTTCGCCCTCGGCGGCGGGTGCGAGCTGATGATGATGTGCGACGTGATCGTCGCCGCGGAGAACGCGCAGATCGGTCAGCCGGAGATCAACATCGGCGTCATGCCGGGCGCGGGCGGGACGCAGCGTCTGCCCCGGGCGGTCGGCAAGGCCCGCGCGATGGACCTGATTCTCACCGGACGTTTCCTGACCGCAGCCGAGGCGCTCGACGCCGGCCTCGTCAGCCGCGTCGTGCCGCCGGAACATTGGCTCGACGAGACGATGACGATCGCCCGCGACATGGCGAAGAAGGGCTCGGTTGCCCTGCGTCTTGCGAAGGAAGCCGTCCTCAAGGCCTACGAAGCGCCGCTGAGCGAAGGCATCGCGTTCGAGCGAAAGCTCTTCTACATGCTCTTCGCCACCGAGGACCAGAAGGAAGGCATGCGTGCGTTCGCCGAGAAGCGGCGTGCGACGTTCAAGGGCCATTGACCCCCGATCCTCACGCTCCCCCCCCATCTCCCACGAGCACACCGATGACCGCCACCGCGACCACACCCGAGACGATCCTCACCAGCCTCGAGGACCACGTCCTCACGATCACCCTCAATCGCCCCGACACGTACAACGCGTTCAGCGACCAGCTCTCACGCGAGCTGCTGGCGACGCTCAAGGACGCCGGCCGCAACCGCGACGCCCGCGTCCTCGTGATCACCGGCGCCGGCAAGGCGTTCAGCAGCGGGCAGGATCTGGCCGAGCTGAAGGAGCGGTACGTGCCCGGCCACGAGCCGCACCTCGGCAAGGATCTCGACAAGCGGTACAACCCGATCATCCGCGCGATTTGCGCGATGGAGAAGCCGGTCATCGCCGCGGTGAACGGCGTGGCCGCCGGCGCCGGATGCTCGCTCGCCCTTGCCTGCGACCTTCGCCTGGCGTCGGAGAAGGCGTCGTTCGTCGAAGTGTTCGTGAACGTGGGCCTCGTCCCCGACTCGGGCAGCAGCTTCTTTCTCCCGCGACTCATCGGCCACGCCCGCGCGATGGAGTTGTGCTGCACGGGACGGCCCGTGGACGCGGCGGAGGCCCTGACGCTCGGCATCGTCAACCGCGTCGTCCCGCCGGACGAGCTGGCGGCGGCGGCAACAAAGATGGCGACGAAGCTCGCCGCGATGCCGGCCCGGGCGCTCGCCCTGACGAAGCGGCTGCTCGTCCAGTCGGCGACGAACTCGCTGGAGGAGCAGCTCACCGCGGAGCGGTTTGCCCAGGAGACCGCCGGCCGCACCGCCGATCACACGGAAGGCGTCCTTGCGTTCCTCGAGAAGCGGAAACCCGCGTTCCGAGGCGAGTGATCAGATGAGCGAGACGCCGGAGAACCGGGTGCTCGTGATCGGGGCCGGGACGATGGGCGCGGGGATCGCGCAGGTCGCCGCCGCCGGTGGGTGGGACGTCGCCCTCCAGGACGTCGACGTCGACACCGTCACCCGCGCGATCGCGTCCGTGCGCGGCCGCTTCGATCGTCTCGTCGAGAAGGGACGGATGACCGCCGACGACGCCGCGGCGGCCGGCGCGCGGCTGTGCGTCGCGACGCCCGGCGATGCCGGACAATGCGCGCTCGTCATCGAAGCCATCGTCGAGGATCTCGATGTGAAGTGCGCGGTGCTTTCGCCGCTCGTCCCGCAGCTCCCGCCCGAGGCGATCGTGGCGACGAACACGTCCTCGCTCTCGGTGACTGCGATCGGCGCCGCCATCGGCCTCGCCGACCGCACCGTCGGCATGCATTTCTTCAACCCCGCCCCCCTGCTGCCGCTCGTGGAGGTCATCGCGGGCGCAGGCAGCGACCCGGCGTGCGTCACCCGCGTGGCGGCGATCGCGAAGAGCTGGGGGAAGAAGGTCGCCCGCGCCGCCGACGTGCCCGGCTTCATCGTCAACCACGTCGCCCGGCCGTACTACCTGGAAGCGTTCCGGATCATCGAGGATGGCCACGCCGACGCCGCCGCGATCGACGAGGCCATGCGGGAGCTCGGCGGCTTCCGCATGGGGCCGCTGGAGCTGACCGACCTGATCGGGCAGGACGTCAATACCGCCACCACCCGCTCGGTGTGGGAGCAGCTCGACCGTCCCCCCCTGCTCGCGCCGAGCCGCGTGCAGGAGCAGCTCGTCGCCGACGGTCATCTCGGTCGCAAGACGGGACGGGGCGCGTACGACTACACGGGCGAGACGCCAACGTGCGTCCTGACCCCCGCGGGCCTTGCGTCGCCCGTGCCCGCCGGCGTGAAGATCGCGGTCGCAGCCTTCGTGCGTGGCGCGACCGACGAGACGGGAACCGACCTCCAGGCGTACATCTTCGCCCGCATCCTCGCCGCCCTCATCACGCAGGCCGCCCACGCCGAAGCGCGGGCCGTCGCCACCGCCACCGACATCGACATCGCGTTGCGTTACGGCACCAACTACCCACGCGGGCCGCTCGCGTGGGCGGATTCGATCGGCATCGAGACCGTCGTCGAGCTGCTGGATGCGCTCAACGGAACCGTCTCCGACAA
>JABDLI010000153.1 GCA_013003065.1 Phycisphaerales bacterium
GTCCGCGCCAGCGCCTGCTCGCCGACCTCGACCGCCCGTGTTCGATCGCCGGTCTCGTAGTACGCCTGGGCCAGCGTGCGCAAGAAGCCCGCGTTCGTGTATCCGGTGGCCGCGTTGGCCTCGACCGCGAACCGGACGGCGACCCCGGCCGCGCGGAGCCGCTCGGGTTCGGCATCGAGCAGAAGACGCGCGTACTCGTGCTTCGCCATGGGCGAGGCCGCGGCCCGCTCGGCCTTCCGCTTCCTGACAGCCAGGAGCTGAACCGTACGCATCTCGAGCTTCGCATCATCGCCGGACTTCCGGTAGAGGTCGATCAGGCTGTCCAGCGATTCGAGCGTGCTCGGATGCTCCTCACCCACGACTCGACTCTTGATCGTCAGGGCCTCCAGCAGCAACCGTTCGGCCTCGTCGAACCGTCCGATGCACTCGTAGAGGTAGCCCAGGTTGTTCATCGACATCAGCGTGCGGGGGTGTTCGGCCCCCATCACGCGTCGTTGGGCCTCGACGTTCTCGACGAGCAGCGGCTCCGCCTCGGTGAACCGCCCCTGCCGGAGGTAGAGCGCGGTCAGGTTGATGACCGAGTTGAGCGTTTCGGGATGTTCCTCCCCCAACGTTCGTCGCATCCCCATCCAAGCCTCGAGTTGCAGGCGTTCGGCGGCCTCGTACTGACCCATGTGCTGGTACAGGATGGACAGGTCTTCGGCGATCTCCAGCGTCCCGGGGTCGTCTGCGCCGTGGTGTTGCCGCCTCGCCTCCAGAGACTCGACGTAGAGCCGCTCGGCGTCAGAGTACAGCCCGATGGCCTCGTACAGAATCGCAAGCTCTTTCATGGAGTCGAGCGTGTCGACGTGATCGTCCCCGAGAACCTGCCGCCGACCGTCCAGCGCGGCGCGAAGGAGCGGCTCGGCCTCGGCGTGACGACCCCGGAGACGGGCGAGCGCTCCGACGTCGACCAACCCCGCCAGCGTCTCTGGATGCGTCGCTCCGTGCGTGTCCTCATGCAACGCCAGGGCTCGGACCAGATGGGGTTCGGCCGCGGCGTACTCACCGAGCCGGGCGTAGGTCGTGCCGATCGTGCGGCGAATCGATGCTTCCACCAACGGGCGCTCGGGGAACTTGCCCTCGATGCGTTGGGCGGCCCGGTCCAGGACCTCACGCACCGAGATCGCGATCCCCAGTTGGTCGGGCGCGACGGCTGCCAACAAGTCGTCGTTGAGGAACGCGTTGACCTCTTCGGCGATCGCGGCTTGGACGGCGGAGCCCTCCGCCGCCTGCCGCGCCCGCAAGAGCCCGAAGGTCGTGCCGGCGACGGCGGTGACAAGCGCGAAGGCCGCAATGCCCGCCAGCAGCAGCAACACCGAGTGCCGGCGGGCGAACTTGCCAAGCCGGTACGTGGTGCTCGGCGGCCCGGCGACAACGGGCTCCTGATTCAGGTGCCGGGTCAGGTCCGCGGCCAATTCGGAGGCGGAGGAGTAGCGGCGAACGCGGTCCTTCTCCATCGCCTTCATCGTGATCCAATCGAGGTCGCCGCGAAGCTTCCGGACCAGCGACTCCGGGGTGACGCGGGTGCGCCAGGCGGCGGCGCGATCGAAGGTCCGCTCTTCCACCCGGACGCTCGGCGGGCTCGGGTCACGCTCGCGGATCGTGTCCTGAATCTCCGCGTACACGGAATCTCGAAAGTCGAACGGCCGCTCGCCGGAGAGCAGCTCGTACAGCACCGCCCCCAGTGAGTACACGTCCGCCCGGGTGTCCACGTCGAGCGTCGTCTTCTCGGCTTGTTCGGGACTGACGTACTCCGGTGTGCCGAGGAAGCCGCCGATTTGGGTGTGGAGCGTGACGTCGCTCAAGCTTCGACTGATCGCCTTGGCCACGCCGAAGTCGATAACCTTCGCCACCGGTCGTCCGTTGTCCTCCATGACGAGGATGTTGGACGGCTTGATGTCGCGGTGAATGATGCCCTTCTGATGGGCGTGCTGCACGGCCATGCAGACGTCGACGAACAACTTGACCCGCGCGTCGATTTCGAGGCGATGCCGATCGCAGTAGTCGATCAGCGGCATGCCCGGGACGTACTCCATGACGAAGTACGGCCGCCCGGTCTCCGTCGCCCCCGCGTCCAGGATGCCCGCGATGTTGGCGTGATTCATCAACGCCAACGCTTGCCGCTCGGAGTGAAAACGGGCGATCACCTCCTTGGTGTCCATGCCGGCCTTGATGAGCTTGAGCGCGACTCGCCGGTACACGGGGTGCTTCTGCTCGGCGACGTAGACGACCCCCATACCGCCCTCCCCGATTCGCTCGAGCAGCGTGTAGGGTCCGACCCGCTCGACGTCGTCAGGAATCGCAGGAACCCCGGCTTCAACGCTGTGCGTCGCGGAACCGCGACGCTCGTGGGCGGCAAGCAGACGATTGACGCGGTCCTCCAGCGCTCGATCGCCATCGGCTGCATCGCGGATGTAGTCGCGTCTCGCCGCGGGCGAGAGTCCGAGGCTGGCCTCGAAGATGTCCCGTTCGCGATCGTGTGGCGGTGTCACCACAGGACCTCCGGCGTGGGGACGCGGCGTCTGGTGGCATCGTAGGCGAATGTGGGAGTGTGGGGCAGAGCCGGCGTCTTGCGTTGCCTTTGTCGCGTTGTGCGGCGACGCTCTCGGCGTTGGCTCAGGCCGCCAGGCCGCCGCCGAAGCCGAAGCCGTGGTCGTCGTCGAGGTCGTCGAGCTCGTCCTCGTACGACGGCTCCGCCGGCCACTGGGGGCCGGAGCGGTGGTGGATGCGGATGACCTGGGAGAGCTGCTCGGCGAAGATCGCCCGGAGGATGTCGAGCGTGCCCGCGAGCGCCGGTTCGAACGGCGTGTTCTTGTCGCGGAACAGGACGACCACCGCCATGCACTCCTGCTCGTCGATGCACGAGTAGGCGATCACCTGCGACTCGGCGAGGAGGCGATCCTCCATGCCGATCCAGTCGGCGAACTCCTCGGCATCGTCGAAGGCGACCAGCTCGGTCTCGTCGGCCATCTGCGGGCAGATGGCGTCGCACAGGTGGTCGAGCACCGCGTCGATCGACTCCCGCGGGCAGTCGTAGTTGACGTACGCGCCGAGGCTGTACTGGCGGTTGGGGTCGGGCAGGAAGACGGCCGCGTTCGTGGGGCCGGTCTTGGTCAGCAGGTATTCCAGCGTCGTGCGGAGCACCTCTTCCAGATCCAGCTCCTGCCGCAGCAGCGTGCGAAACTCGCTCGCCATCGCGACGTCCTGGAGCTGCTGGTGCAGATCGTGGTAGGCGACGACGAGATCGTTGCAGAGGACGTCCACCTGGTCGGAGATTTCCTCGCGGGCGGAGTTGAGCTCGGTGCACAGGGAGTGCAGCCGGCGGATGCGGCTCTCGCGGTCCTTCTCGGTGAGCGTCTTGGTGAGCGCGGTCTCGACGCGGTCGCGCACTTCGCCGAGCTCGGCGGGTACGCGGATGTAGTCGATCGCTCCGCAGCGGATCGCGCGGAGCGCGGTGCGGAACGAGCCGGATTCGGTGAAGACGACGAGCTTCGTCGCCGGTGCCGTGCGGAGCAGACGCTGCGCGAAGTCGAGGCCGTCGCCGTCGGGCAACGCCGGGTCCAGCAGCAGCAGGTCGAACCGCTGCTTGGCGGTCAGCGTGCGCGCTTCGGCAAGATGATCGGCGTGGGTGCACCGGTGATGCGGCAGGTTGTCGGCGAGCGCGGTGCGAAAGGCCCCGTCCCCTCCGATGATCAGGATGCGCGCGGTGGGCACGGTCGAAGCGGGCCGGACGCCCGGAGCGTGTCCTTCCGTCGGCGTTGCTTCGCGGGGTTGGGGGCGGGTGTCGGGATCCACGTCGCGTGCTCTCCTCACGGGAACGCCCTCAGGCGGCGTCACGTTCGCGGGGCTCGCTCACGCGCCACTCCCGCAGCCAGATCGTGGCCACGGCGCCCCCGGCGGGCCCGTTGACCAGGGTCAGCTGTCCCCCGTGCGCCTCGACGAAGCGACGCGCCCGGGAAAGACCCAATCCGGGCTGTCGCCCGGCCGGTCGTGCGCTGAAGAACGGGTCGAAGGCATGCTGGAGCGCGTGCTCCGTGAGGCCTTCGCCGTCGTCCCTCACCTCGAGTCTCAATCGGTCATCGAGACGATCGGTTTGAACGCGCAGTTCGATATGCTCGCAACCTTTCGACTCGACGGCGTTGCGGATCAACTCGCCGAGCGCCGCCCCCACCAGGTCAGGGTCGAGGCGGGCCGCCGGGAGGCTTTCCGTAAGAATGGTGTTGAGCTGGGGTTGCCGGCCGTCGGGGGGGCCGTACCGCTGGACCACCCGGAAGACGAGCTCGGGAATGTCCGCCTCGATCAGGACCGGCTCGACCGGTTCGGCGAAGGAACGCAACGCGGTAATCATGTCGCTCAGTCGATGCGACTGCGTCGATACCTCTTCCGCCATCTTCCGCTGCTCGGGGTCCTGGATGCGTTGGGCGAGAAGCTGGGAACGTCCGCAGATAACGGTCAGCGGGTTGTTCATCTCATGGGCGGCGCCGGCGGCGACCTCGCCGATCGACGAGAGCGTGCGGCTGTGCGCAAGGGCTTCCTGCGTTTCCATCAACGTCCGGTTTGCGACCGCCAGCTCCTCGGTGAGGTGGGCGGTCCGGTCGTGCTGAGCGGCGGCGGCGAGCGCGGCCTGCCAGCAGCGGACGAGCCCGTCGCGGTTGCCCCGCAACAGATCGCCGTCGGGCGTGCCCAGCAGGAGAAAGATGGCGGTGGCGTGCGCGCCCGCGGGCAGCGGGAGCATGTGCATCGGCGCCAGGTCCGTACCCGTCGGCAGGTAGTCCGACAGCCAGGGCATCAGCGTGTCGACGTCCGCGGTCACCGTGACCTCGCGGGCGAGGACGTCGAAGCCGATCGCGTCCGCCGGCGGTTCGAGCGTCACGCTCCCGACCACGCGGCCCTGCGTGGTCAGACGCACGAGGTGCCAGTTATCGGCGCGCCCCTGGTAGAGCGTCGCGACGACCGGCGCGTCGAGCAGGCTCGCGATCGAGCCGGCGATCCGGGCGAGCGCTTCCAGGTTCGTGAGCCCGACCGGCAGCGTGTCGTGGAAACGGGTGAGCTCCTTGAGCATCGTCGCCTGCTGCTGAGCGACCCGCTCGCGTTGCCGCATGCCGGCGTTCGCCCGGGCGAGCGACTCGTTGGCGCGGCAGATCGAACGCAGCAGGATGATCGGATCGTGCTCTTCCGCGAGGCCGAGTGCGGTGGCGCGTTGGGACACCCGGTCGTGCAGGCTGGCCGTGGCGTTGTCGACCGCGTCCATCGTGATTCCCACGGGCACGCAGAGCGCCGAGAGCGACTCCCCGCCCGTCCAGTGGGCGCCGGCGTTCACATAGCGACGACGGACGATCGCGTCGGCGAGCGTGACGACGGAGATCAGCGTCCGGTGGGGCACCCGCGGGAGCGCCGCGGTCGGCTGGCCGTTGAGCCAGATCACGTCCACCAGCGGCGCCGGCAGGCCCCAGTGTTCGGCGAGCCGCTTGCCGGCCGTGTGCGTGTCGAGCCCGATGATCTGGCGGCACGCGTGGTCGAGGCTCGCGCCGTGGGTCTCCGCGAACCGGCAGACCTGGTCGAAGCTCTCGGGCAGGATCACGTGCAGGACGAGCTGGCCGATGTCGTGCAGCAACCCGGCCATGAAGGCCTCGCTGGGACGGATGGCCCTGGCCCCCGTCCCGGCCTTGACGATCTCTTCGCTCATGACCGCGCACGCGAGAGAGTGCAGCATGAAGAGCTCGCGGTCGAAGACCGATTCGCCGGTGCGTTTGGCGCCGGGCAAACCGTCGATCAGGTCGAAGACCTGAACGGACAGGACCGCGCACCGCACCGCTTCGAACCCGAGCAGCAGCACCGCGCGGTCCACCGTCGTGACGTTGTCGGCCCGGCCCCGCTCGTGGCACCGGCACATCGCCAGCACCTTCGAGGCGAGCGCGGGATCCGACGCCACCAGATCGATGACATCGCGTGACTCGGCTTCGTCGTCGGCGGTGAGCTCGAGCAGACGCACCGCAACGGGGCTGAGCGTGGGGAGCGACTCGAGCTCCTGGAGCATCAGCTCGACGCGATGGCTGGTGGCAGCGCCCCGTGCATGATCGGCCATGACCGGCTCCCGATCGACTCGACGCGAACTCGACGAGGGGCGGCTCCGGCTCTAGGCGAGCTGGAGCAGCTCCTCCATGTTCATCACGAGCTTTTCGATGTCGAAGGGCTTCTTCATGAACCCGTCGGCGCCGCTTTGCGTGAGCTTGGACATCTCGTCCTGGCTGACGACGCCGGAGATGATGAGGACCTTCGTATCCTGGAGATCCGGATTCGCCTTGATCCGCTCGCAGACGAGGTTGCCGTTGATGTCCGGCAGCATGAAGTCGAGCAGGATCAGGTGGGGTTTGAACTGCTCTGTGAGCAGACCCGCGTCGTATCCGGTGGCCGCCGTCTTGATCTCGAAACGCTCATCCGAGCCCAGCAGATCCTCGAACAGCTCCACGATCTGCTCGTCGTCGTCGACGACCAGCACCCGCTTCGTCTGGCTTTCGAGCGCGTCCGTGGGGATCTCGTTGGACTTCATGAACCGGAGCAGCTCGGCCCGCGGGATCCGCCGGAAGCGAGATCCGGGGACGCGGAAACCCTGGAGCCGACCGGAGTCGAAGCACCGGATGATGGTCTGCTGCGAGACGTTGCAGACCTCTGCCGCCTCGCCGGTCGTGAAAACCTGCTTGGCCGCCCAGCTTGTCGTACCGTTGTTCTTGCCCATCGTTCGGGCCCTCCCCTTCCCGCGAGACCATTCGCATCCCAAGGCGAACGGTTCACGTAAACTCCCTAAACATCCAGACTTGTCTTCGGTCGCCCGTTCGCCAGACTTCACTCACCGGCGCAGGGAGACCCCTTCCGGCGCGGCCTGGGGGGGGCGATCGGTCCGGCTGGCGTTGGGGGGGGAAGGGGCGGCCGATTATTGGTCCGGCGCGGTCCGATTCGCGGCGTCCCGGGCCCGGCGGCTCTGCCAGAGCGTGACGGCCTCGGGCGGGCGGGGGTACAGCGGCAGCAACTCGGACGCACCGGTCGTCTGCCCGGCGTGGTGAAGACGCCGGCCTTCGGCGAGCGTCGCCGCCGGATCGAAACGCGGCGGGATGATTTCGATCGACGCCGCGATGCACCGCTCCCGCACCGACGCCGGCAGATGCTCGTCGCCGATCACGACCGCGTCATCGGCGAGCGTCACGCTTCTCGCGTCTCCGAGCGCGCCGCCGGGGCTGCGCCAACCGGACGCCGCGGCCCGCAGCGGCGTCGCCCAGAAGTTGTCGCCCTTGACGGCCAGGATCACGAGCGCCGGACGCTCGCCGATCTCTTCCCGCAACGACTCCGCCACGACGAACGCCGACGGAACCGCAACGAGATCGCACCCGCACGACAACGCGAGCATCTTCGCGACGCTCACCGCCAGCCGCAGACCGGTGAACCCGCCGGGGCCGATCGAGACGGCGACGGTGTCGAGGTCGGTCGGGCGTTGGTCGGCCTGCCGGCACAAGCGGTCGATCGCGGGGACGAGCGCGACGTCGGCGCGTTCGGCCGCGCCTCCCAACGGCTCCACGCGAACCGGGCCGTCGCCAACGCACAACGCGACGCCGCCTTCGCGTTGGGAAGTCTCGATGGCGAGAAACACGGGCATCGCTCAAGCCTACTGGAAGGAGGGAGCGTCCGGCGAGCCGGATGGCGGCGGTGCGGGCGGACGGATCACGATCAGGCAGCGATCCGATCGCTCCCAGCGATGCAGCAACCCCGCGTGTTCCACGCGATGGTGCCGCCGGCGTGGCGCCCCGAGCAGGGCATGCCCGTCGTCTCGGGCCACGCCGCTGACGACGGCCCAGTGCATGACCGGGGGCAGCGGTGCGTCACCCAGCAGCGTCGGCACCCGGTGTCCGGCGTCGAACATGATCAGCGGCACCGCCCCGTCGGCGATCGCGGCGACCAGGGCGTCCCACGATCCCCGCGTGATCCGCGCCTCGGCCCCGCGTCGTCGCGCCGCGACGAGCAGCTCGACCGGCGTCGCGCCGACCTCGTGCCACGGGAGCGTCTCGGCGAGCGTGGTGGCCGCGTCGGGGCCGGCGCCGATCGTGAGCGCCGCGGCGAGGGCCTGGGCCCCGCAGCCGGCGACGCCCGTGACGGGCGGGACGTCAAGATCCTCGACCCAGATGTAGTCGCCCGTGACGCGGAGCGTTGCCTCGGCGTGCGTACGGCCGAGCGGAGCGCAGCCGCTGGCGGCCAGCAGCGTGAAGAGCAGCAGACCGGACCTAGTCAAAGAGCAGCACCGAGCCATCGGATGCAGCCGCGAGCGCGATGATCCCGCCCAGAAGCAGGAGCGCTGCCATCAGGTTGGCGGACTGCGCCGAATACTCCCCCGCCGGCTGCATCATCTTGGGGTTGGCGAAGAGCACGGCGAGATCGTCGGGGGTCAGCTCCGCGGCCACCTGGGCCGCGGCGGCGATGTCACGGCCGAGTCGCTGCAGCTCGTCGCGTACGAACGTGCGGGTGGTCTCGAGCGTCGCGGGGACGGGGGAACGCACCGCCGTCACCGTCGCGTTTGGAGTTGCCGACAACGTCGCGCGATTGCCCGCGCGGGCCGGCTGGGTGACGGTCACGGCGAAGAGCATTGCGGCCAGGAGCAGGGACACGCGGTGTTTCATGATCTCTTCGATGCAGCCCGGCGCCGGATCCGTCGGCTTCGCGGTGGAAGCCGGAGATCAGGCCGAGGCGACGCCTCTCTTGGCGTCGATGATGCGGGCGGTCGGTGGATCGTACGCGCCGGGGGCGAGGCCCGCGGTCGCGAGGAGCGTCGTCTGCGCGTAAAGGGGGCGACCCGGCGTCTGGGGGCGAAACGTTGCCCGCAGCAGCCGGCGACCGTCGGGCTCGGCGTCCACGTGGACGAGACCGGCGTGGCATCCCCGCCGGCAGGCCACCGGCTGCCGGGGAAGCACTGTGCGCACGCCGCACGGTCCCTCGAGCCACGCCTCGAACACGCAGTGATCGGCGTCCACCGGATTGACCGCGATCACCAGCTCGCTTCGCCGGGGCTTGCCCGCTTCGTCCGCACGCAACGCGGACCAGCGGAACTCCAGGCTGCGATCGACGGGCAGCGGGGTCGGGTCGTCGGTCGTGGGGACGGCAGCGTGGGTCATGTCGTCTCTCATGACGCGCGGTCGAGCAGCTTGACCGCGATCTCGAGCCCTTTGCCACCGGGGCCGCTGAAGCGGTCGCAGATCGAGTCGATCGCGCGCATCGCCACGAGTAGATCCTGCAGACGGTCGTTGTGTGATTCGATCGCCGCGGAGGCCTGATCGACCTTGCGTTTTCGGCCTGTGGTGCGGTCGAGCCGGCAGTCGGCGAGGGCGTCCAGCAGCGGTTCGATCTCGCGTTTCTTTCGTTGCGCGAGAATGGTGCGAAACATCTTCCACACATCCTGCTCGGCGAGGAAGTACTCCTTCCGGTCACCGCGGCGGTGAACCCGGGAAACGATGCCCCAATCGACGAGCCGTCGCAACGTCATCGACGCGTTGCCACGGCTGATGCCGAGCCCCTCCATCACCTCGTCGGTGTTCATCGCCTCGCCGCGGACGAAGAGCAGGGCGTGCACCTGGGCCATCGTGCGGGGGATGCCCCAGGTCGAGCCCATCTGACCCCAGAGGGCCACGAACCGCTCGCGGGCGGCACGGAGGGAGTCGTCTTGGGGGGGCAAGGTGCCGGTCACGGAAGGAAGGATAGAGATCCGCGGGCCCAACGGACGGGTTGTTTCAGAAATATTTGAAAATCGCCGCCCCCGTCCCCTTTCCCGCAGCGAGGAGCAGCGACAGCGAGGAGTGCCTGTCCTCTCTCAGGTCCTGGAGGTCCTGGAAGTGCCTGTCCTGTCTCAGGCTCAGGTCCCTCTGGGCTCAGGTTGGAGAAGTGCCTGTCCTTTCTCAGACCCTGGAGGAGTGCCTGTCCTGGTCTCAGGCCTCTCAGGTCCTGGAGAAGTGCCTGTCCTTTCTCAGGCCTTTCTCAGACCTGGAAAAGTGCCTGTCCTTTCTCAGGCTCAGGTTGGAGAAGTGCCTGTCCTTTCTCAGAGAGGGGGGTGCTCGGGCGGCTCTATCGCCTCGAATGTTGCTGCAAAGACCGGTTCGGGATAGCGTAGGAATCTTCGATTGTCCGCCTGCCCCCCTGCGAGGACCTGACCGATGGCCAAGATGTTCTACACGCTCGAAGAGGTCGCCGAGAAGCTCGGAAAGACCGAGGACGAGGTTCGCGAAATGGCGGCGGGGGGCCAGATCCAGGAGTTCCGCGACCGCGACAAGCTCATGTTCAAGGTGGAGCAGATCAACCTGCTCGCCGGCGACGAGGACACCGCGGACGTGCACCTGGAGCTCGAAGACACCTCCGGCGGTTCGGGTCTGGGCTTGACCGGCACGGGCACCGGGGAGGAGACGGGCTTTGGCGCATCGGGCATGCCGTTGTCCGATTCGCGTGAGGGCACCGGCATCTCGGTCTTCGACACCGATCACGGTGGCGACGACGAAGACGGCGACCGCACGCGGGTGGGCGAGTCGCTCGAGGAAGATCTCAGCCTCGAAGCGGTCGGCTCCGGCTCGGGTCTTCTCGACCTCACGCGGGAGTCCGACGACACGTCGCTCGGCGCGGAGTTGCTCGAAGAGGTGTACTCCGGCGAAGAGAACGTCGAGATTCCGGCGAACGCGTCCGGTTTGTTCGAAGCGGCCGCCACCGACACGCACCCGGAAGAAGCGGTGGCCGCCGCGAGCATCGCGGCGATGCCGATGATGGTCGAGACCTACGACGGCGCCGGCTCCGGGTTGGGCGTCGGGCTCATGCTCGGTGCGATCGCGGGACTCGTCTGCACCGGCATGATCGTGATCGTCGGCTTCTTCGGCGCGACCAGCGAGCTGGCGCTCAAGATCTCCGACAACCTCTGGATGTGGGTCGGCGGTCTCGCCGGCGTCACGGTTGTCTTCGGCCTGATCGGGCTCTTCATCGGCAAGTCTTCGGAGTGACGCGGACGCGTTTTCGTGTCCCACTGCCGTGCTCCTGACCCCCTACGGTCTTCGCGAGTGGCTGATCATCTCCGTTGTCGCGGGGGCCGCGGTCGCGGTTGCCGCGTGGCTGGGATGGTGGTGGCTGCTCGGCCTGGTCGTCGCCGTCTGGCTCGCGTTGCTGTCGTTCTTTCGCGATCCGTGGCGGCGGGTGCCCGCGGACCTGCCACCCGGCACGATGCTCAGCCCGGCGGACGGCACGGTGAGCGCCGTTTTCACCGTTGACGAACACGAGGCGACGGGGGGCCCCGCCCAGGTCATCCGGATCTTTCTGAGCGTCCTCAACGTGCACGTCAACCGTGCGCCTTACGACGTCGAGGTCGTTGCGCTCGAGCACACGCCGGGGCAGTACCTGAACGCCCAGACGGAAGAGTCGTCGCGGGTCAACGAGAACATGCTCATCACGCTGCGTCTGCCGTCGGGAGAGCTGATGGGCGTGCGTCAGATCGCCGGCATGGTGGCGCGTCGGATCGTCTGCCCGCTGACGCCGGGGGACCGGCTCGAGCGTGGTCAGAAGTTCGGCATGATCAAGTTCGGCTCGACGGCCGAGGTCATCCTGCCGCGGCCGGCGGATGTGACGGTCAACGTCACGAAGGGGCAGAAGGTGCGTGGTGGTCTGACGCTGCTGGCGACGCTGGCGATGCCCGCGTCGAATTCGTCGTCCGCCGGGACGGGCACCCGCGTCGGCACCGAGGTGCCGGCGTGACCCGTCGCACGCTGGCGGAGTTTCGGGCCGAGCGGGAGACGGGTCAGGCCCGGATCCTCGCGACCGATCATCAGGGTCTCAAGCGGCTGCTTCGCCTCGATGCGGCCGCCTACGAGGACGGGGCGTTGCCCGCGGCGACCAAGGAGCTGCTGGGCCTCGTCGCCTCCGCCGTCCTGCGTTGCAACGACTGCATCGACTACCACCTGGAGCGGTGCGTGGGGGCCGGGATCGGCCGCGATGAGATCGTCGAGGCCCTCAACGTGGCCGTGGTCGTGGGCGGCACCATCGTCATCCCCCACCTCCGGCACGCCCTCGCGACGCTCGATGAGATCGAAAACAGTCGATAGGAACGCGGAACGGCGGCCGGATCGAGAAGCGCAAGATTCGACTGCCGCTAAATTTACGCGAAATCTCGCATCGTCGGTTGGGCTCGGGGCATGATTCGTTATCATCGCCTCGTCGCTCGGGCGTTGCCCCCATTTCGAGCGGCGGAGCGGACCTGAGAGACCCGCTTCGAGAGAAGAGAGCCCGAAGCAAGAAGAGAGAGAGCGAGATGAAAACCACACCGATCATCGCCGCGGCTGTCGTGGCCGGTCTGTCGAGCGCCGCGACGGCGGGCCTCACCTGGCACCAGCCGGGCGCCACCGCATACACCGCGGCGAGCGACGGCCCGTGGAACGCGACGGCCGCCGACTTCAGCTACTTCTACCTCGAGAACTTCGAGCAAGGCGCGGTCGTCGTGCCCGGGCTCGACCTCGATGGCGGCGCGATCCGCGCCCCCGGGGCCTTCACCGATTCCGTCGACGAGGACGACGGGGCCGTCGACGGCTTTGGCACCTTCGGCCGGTCGTTCTGGAACATCGGCGACGGCGTGACCAGCGTGCTGCGTTTCGACGCGGACGAGCTTGGCGCCCTGCCGACGCACGCGGGTCTCGTCTGGACCGACGGCAACCGCGCCGCCGACGTTACCTTCGAAGCGTTCGATGCCGCCGGCGTCTCGCTCGGCTCGTTCATCGCGCAGCTCGGCGACGACTTCGGCAACGGCACGACGGGCGAGGATCGCTTCCTCGGTGTCGAGTTCACCGGCGGTGTATCCCGCATCGAGATCACGACCAGCCTCGGCGGTCTCGAGTTCGATCACGTCCAGTTCGGCCTCATTCCGGCTCCCCCGGCGTTCGCGCTCCTCGCGGGCCTCGCGCTCGCGCGGCGACGTCGTCGGTAGGCACCGGAGTACGAATCCTGGTTGACGAAGAACGGGGGCGGACGCGAGTCCGCCCCCGTCTCTTTCGGGGATCACATTGCTCGGGAAAGCCGGGGACCGTCCGCAAGCTCCAGCCCGCGGATGAACAGCGGGTGATTCTCTACGCGGCCGCCCATGCCGTAGTCCTGCGCCTGCGTTTCGGTCAGCTCGTATGCCGTCCACCCGACCGCCGCGAACGCGTCGCGTTGGGCGGCGAGGATCCGTCGGGCCGCATCGTCATCGACGCCCTCCTTGGGCCGGCCGTTCCAGGGCGCAACCCACCCCCAGCCCTGCGGCGTCAACATGCGGTCGAGGCTCGCCGTGAACGCCGCCCGATCCGCGTCGTTCTTGTGCCAGAACGCGTTGACCGCGAACTTGCAGAACAGCCCGTCGAGCTGACCAGCGAACGGCGTGGGGTCGAACGTGCGGAGGTTCGCGTCGTGAACGGTCATGCCCAGGTAGGTGCCAAGCTCCAGAACCGCCGGATCGTTGTCAACGCCCTCGCACCGGCCCCCGCGTTCGGCCACCATGCGGCCGAAATCCCACTGCCCGGGCCCGAGATCCACGATCCGCTCGCCGGTGAAGTCGTGACCGGCGAAGAAGTCGGCAAAGATCCGCTCGAAGTCACGGCTGGAGCGGTTCGCCTGGGCGACGTTCTTCTGCCGGGCGTGGCTGATGATGGCGATGGCCTTGGGGTCGGTGAGCATTGGGGGACAGGATAGCAGGGACGCGCACGCGGACACGGATGCGGTCACGTACGCGGTCACGGACACGGACGCGGACACGGACGCGGACACGGTCACGGTCACGGACGCGGACACGGACGCGGGTCGCGGACACGGTCACGGACGCGGACACGGTCGCGGACGCGCTCACGGACGCGGACGCGGACGCGGACCCTCACCCCACCCGATACCGCCGCCAAATCCGCAGGAGATCCCCAACCGCCCCGACCATGTGCCGGGTGTGGATCTTGCTCCCCCCCACATCCCGCCAGGCCGGCAGC
>JABDLI010000158.1 GCA_013003065.1 Phycisphaerales bacterium
GTGTCTGACTCCCCGGCGCGCCGGACGACGCACGGCACGGACGCTTCGCTGTCCGTGGCACCACTGGGAGTGTCCGTGTCCGCGGGCGCGTCCGTGTCCGTGGGAGGTCCGTGTCCGTGGGCCGTTCGCTTTACGTCGACTCGGCGCCCGATGACTTCGACTTGCCCGCGTCCTTCTTCGTCGCCCCGCCGTCACCCTTCTTCTTTGCGTCCTTCTTCCCGTCGCCGGACGGCTTCTTGTCCGCTTCCGCCGCCTTCTTGTAGGAGTCGCTGCGGTAGTCGGTCTCGTAGAAACCGCTGCCCTTGAAGATGACACCCGCTCCGGTGCCGACCAGCCGCTTGAGCTTCGGCTTGCTGCACTCGGGGCAGGTGCGTTTTACCCGCGCGGTCATCGATTGGAAGAGCTCGAACTCGTGACCGCAGGCCTCGCACTGGTAGTCGTAGGTGGGCATGTGACGCTATTCGTCGGCGGCCGCGGCCACCGTCACCGACGCGGGCCGGAGGATCTTGTCGTCGATGGCGTACCCGACCTGCAGCACTGCCACGATCGTGTTGGGCGGCTGGCGGTTGGTGTGCTCCTGCATGACGGCCTGATGCTGGCTGGGGTCGAACTCGGTGTGCGGGATCGGGTCGATCACCTGGACTTCGTGCCGTTCGAGCGACTTGTTCAACTCGTTCTGGACCATCCGCACGGCGTCCATGAGCTGCTGCGTCGTGATCTGGTCGAGATCCTGGCACAACGCCATATCGATGTGATCGAGCACCGGGAGGAGCGATCGGAGCACTTCGCTGACGGCGTCGAAGCGAACGCGTTGCTCGTTCTCACGCGTGCGACGCTGGAAGTTGACGAAGTCGGCGAGGGCCCGCTGGCGGCCGGCGACGGCCTCGTCCCGCTCCTCGAGCAGCGACTCGATGGCCGCCCGGGCGTCGGCCGGGAGATCGAGGTCGTCGAGCGCGGGGAACGTCCCTGACGAGGCCGCGTCGACATCGTTCGAGGGTGCGTCCGGTTCGGTGGCGTCGGTCGTTGCTGGCGGTTGCTTGTGCTTTGGCATGGCTCGGTCTTCCGTGGCGGCTCAGGCGCCGCCCGTCATCACGTCCTTGATCTTCTCCCAGAACGACGTCTTGCCATCCGCTGGGATCGGCACGTCCTCTGTCTCTGCGTATTCCTCGAGCAGCTTCCGCTGCCCGTCACTCAACTTGCGTGGCACGACGAGACGCGTGATCACGACGAGATCGCCGCGACGCTGCGACCGCACGTTCGGCAACCCCTGCCCTTCGACGCGGAACATCACGCCGTGCTGCGTCCCCGGCGGAATCTTCAGCGTCGTCTCGCCGTCGAGCGTCGGCACCTCCAGCTCCGCGCCCAGTGCCATCTGCGAAAACGACACGGGAACGGCCAGGAGCAAGTGATCGCCGTCGCGTTCGAACACCTTGTGCGCTCGCACCCGAACGACGACGTGCAGGTCGCCGCGGATGCCGCTGCCCGCCGGGTCCATCTCCGGGGGCGGCGGTTCACCCTCGCCGGCCACACGCACCGCCTGACCGGCCTGGACGCCGGGGGGAATCTTGACCATCAGCTCACGCCGGACGGACACCCGGCCGCGCCCCCGGCAATCTCCGCACTTCTCCGCAATCACGCTGCCGCGCCCCCCGCAGTGCGGGCAGGTGGTCACCATGCGGAACATCCCGCCCAGCCCGGCCTGCGCGACCTGGCCCTGGCCACCGCATGTCGTGCAGGGGGTCGGTTGCGAGCCTTCTTTCGCGCCGGTGCCCAGGCACCGCTGGCAGACGTCGAGTCGCTTGAACTCGACATCACGCTCGGCGCCGGTGAGGACCTCTTCGAGCGTGAGCTCGACCTCGGTCTCCAGGTCGTACCCGCGGGGCACGCCGCCCCGCGTCCGGCGACCGCGTCGGCCGCCCATCGCACTGCCCCCGAAGATGTCCTCGAACATCGAGAAGATGTCCTCGACGTTCATCGAACCGAAGTCGTGACCGGGCGTCCCCCGCAATCCCGAGTGGCCGAACCGGTCGTAGGCCGAGCGTTTCTGCGGATCGCCCAGAACCTCGTAGGCCTCGGCGCACTCCTTGAAGCTGGCTTCCGCCTCGGCGTTGTCCGGATTGCGATCCGGGTGGTATTTCATCGCGAGCCGCCGGTACGACCGCTTGATGTCGTCCGGCGACGCGTCGCGGGCAACCCCAAGCACTTCGTAGTAGTCACGCGTCGTCGGCATGCGTCTGCGATTTCGAAGTCGGATGACGGCGGCGGCAGCGTCGCCGGAAGTTACACGGGGCCGAGCACTCCGCGGCGAACGCTGCTGGCGTCACCGGAGCACTCGGCCCCGCGGAGTCGCTCACGAGGTCCGATCAGCTGATCGCGTCGCCCACCGGAGTGTCCTCGTCCTTCAAATCGGTCACGATGACGTCGGTAGTGAGCATAAGACCCGCCACCGATGCGGCATGCTGCAACGCGGTCCGAACCACGAGGGCGGGGTCGATAATCCCCCGCTTTACGAGGTCTTCGAACTCGCCGGTGGCCGCGTTGTAGCCGAAACCCTTCTTGCCCTCACGCACGCGTTCCACGACGACGTCGCCATCGGTGCCGGAGTTCGCCGCGATCCGGTACATCGGGGCCTCGAGGGCACGGGCGATGATCTCGAAGCCGATCTTCTCGTCGCCTTTGGCCCGCTTGCGGGCCGCCTCGACCTCGTCGATCGCTCGCAGACACGCCACCCCGCCGCCGGGCACGTAGCCTTCCTTGGCGGCCGCGCGGGTCGCGTTGAGGGCATCCTCGACGCGATCCTTCCGCTCTTTCATCGCGGTCTCGGTCGCAGCGCCGACCGAGAGGATCGCCACGCCACCGGTGAGCTTCGCGAGACGCTCCTGGAGCTTCTCGCTGTCGTAGTCGCTGGTCGCACGCTCGATCTGCGTCTCGATCTGGTTCGCCCGCGCCGTGATCTCGGACTTCTTGCCGGCGCCGTTGACGATCGTGGTCGAGTCCTTGGTGACGTGCACCTTCTTGGCGGAGCCGAGCTCCTTCAGCTCGATGTCCTCCAGGTTCCGCCCCAGATCCTCCGAGAAGAACGTCGCGCCGGTCAGCACGGCGATGTCGCCGAGCATGGCCTTGCGGCGATCTCCGAAGCCCGGCGCCTTGACCGCACACACCTTGAGCACGCCCCGCAGGCGGTTGACGACGAGCGCTGCGAGCGCCTCGTTTTCGACGTCCTCGGCGATGATCAGCAGCGGCTTGCCCGTGCTGGCGATCTTGTTCAGCAACGGCAGGAAGTCGGCGAGGTTCGCGATCTTCTTCTCGTGCACGAGGATGATGGGATCCTCGAGCATGCACTCCGCCGTCTTCGGATCGGTCATGAAGTAGGGGCTCAGAAAGCCCTTGTCGAACGACATGCCCTCGACGTAGTCGAGCGTGGTCTCGGAGGTCTTGCCCTCCTCGACTTCCACCACGCCGTCCGGGCCGACCTTGCTCAACGCCTCGGCGATGAACTCGCCGATCTCGGCGTCGTGATTGGCCGAGACGGTGGCGATCTTCTTGAGATCGGCCTTGTCCTTGCAGGACGACGCCATCTCCTCGATCGCCTCGCCCGCGACGCGGGCCGCAGAGTTGATACCGCGTTGCAGAGCCATCGGGCTGGCGCCGGAGGTGACATGCCGGAGTCCCTGCACGAAGATCTCGCGCGCGAGCACGGTCGCGCACGTGGTGCCATCACCGGCGACGTCGGCCGTCTTCTTGGCGACCTCGTTGATCATCTTCGCGCCCATGTTCTCGAAGGGCTGCGCGAGCTCCACTTCCTTCGCCACGGACACTCCGTCCTTCGTGACCGAGGGGCCCCCGAAGGACTTCTGGACGACGACGTTGCGCCCGGTCGGGCCCATCGTCAGGCCGACGGCCCGGGCGATCTGATCCACGCCGGTCCGCAACTCGTGGCGGGCGTCGGCGTCAAACTTCATCTGCTTGGTCATGGCTCTCCGCTTTCGACTCTGCGCTCTTGCTTACTCTGGGAGGAATGTGGTGCGTCGGTGCAGGCGTCCCTCAGCCCTCGATCACGCCGAGCAACTCGCTCTCGCGCAGGATCAGGTGGGGAGCCTTCTTGATCTCGATCTCGGTGCCCGAGTACTTGCCGTAGACGACCGTGTCGCCCTTCTTCACGGCAGGCTTCACACGCTCGCCGTTGTCCAGCAGGCGACCGGGGCCGAGCGCGACGACCTTGCCCTGCATGGGCTTTTCCTTCGCGGTTTCCGGCAGGTAGATGCCGGACTCGGTCTTGGTTTCGCGCTCGACGGGCTTGACGAGAATTCGGTCTTCGAGAGGTTTGACGGCCATTGCGAATCGTCTCCGTTTGCCGGTGATGTGTGTGCAGTCGATCCGCCCCGAACGGGCGGGGTCGTGTCTTTAGAAGCCCATGCCGCCGCCCATGCCCATGC
>JABDLI010000162.1 GCA_013003065.1 Phycisphaerales bacterium
CGTGACCGGCTCAAGCCCGGCGCGTGGCGGTACCGGGACTGGGTCATCGACGCCCTGAACGACGACATGCCGTACGACGAGTTCCTCGTCCACCAGCTCGCCGGCGACGAGATCGAGAACGCGACCACGGCGTCGATCATCGCCACCGGGTATCTGCGGCTGGGCATCTGGGACGACGAGCCGACGGACACCCTGCTCGCCCAGTACGACGACCTCGACTCCATCCTCGACACGACGAGCCGGGTCATGCTCGGCGTGTCGATGGGATGCGCGCGGTGCCACGACCACAAGGGCGACCCGATCCCGCAGGACGACTACTACCGGATGCTGGCGTTCTTTCGCGGCATCGCCCCCTACAAGGAAGGCGGCGGCAACGCCCCGACGCCGGAGAACTACGTCGACCGCATTCCGGAGGACGACGACGCCCCGGCGGCGGACGCCACACCGGGGCAGCGACGCATGATCGAGGTCTTGCGGGTCAAGGAGATCGGTCCCAACCCACCCGCAACCCACGTGCTGATCCGGGGCAACCCCCACGCCCCCGCGGCGCGGGTCGAGCCGGGCTATCCCCGCATCCTCGACGAGGCGACCCCCGATCTTCCCCCGCCGGATCCCGATGGCGTCACGAGCAAACGCCGGCTGACGCTCGCCCGCTGGATCGCCCGCCCGGGCAACCTGCGCACCGCGCGGGTGATGGCGAACCGCCTCTGGCAGTATCACTTCGGCCGCGGGCTCGTGCGGACGCCGAACGACTTCGGCCGCTTCGGCGTGACCGCGACCCACCCGGCGCTGCTCGACTGGCTCGCGGTGGAGCTCGTCGAGCGCGACTGGAGCCTCAAGGCCATGCACCGGCTCATCATGACGAGCCGCGTCTACCGCATGGCATCGAGCGCGAACGCCGAAGCCCTCACGCGGGATCCCGCGAACGATCTCTTCTGGCGATTCGACATGCGTCGTCTCGCCGCCGAGGAAATCCGCGACTCGATCCTCGCCGCCAACGGCACGCTGAATCTTCAGATGGGCGGACCCGGCGTCTACCCGCCGATGCCCGAAGAGGTCCTCGCCACCGCCTCGCGGCCGGGGCAGGCGTGGGGCACGTCGCCCCCGGATCAGGCCGCCCGACGCAGCGTGTACATCCACGCCAAGCGGTCGCTGCTCGACCCCCTGCTGGAGACGCTCGACCTCGCCGACACCGACGCGACGTGCCCGGTGCGGTTCGTCACGACGCAGCCGACGCAGGCGCTCATGATGCTGAACGGCGACTTCCTCAACGAGCAGGCGGCGCTCCTGGCGAAGCGGGTCGCCCGCGAGGTCGAGGGCCCGCTCGAGATCCGCGTCGCCCGGGCCGTCGAGATCGTGACGACGCGACCGCCGACGGACGCGGATGTCCGCGACGGCATCGGGGTCGTCCGCGACCTCGTCGAGGGCGAGGGCCTGACCGCGGAGCGTGCGTTCACGATGTACTGCCTCGTTCTTCTGAACCTCAACGAGTTCGTCTACCTCGACTGACCGGATCCCCCGCCATGCCCGACGACATCGACTCCCGCCCCCCCCGGCCCCACAACACGTTCTGCGGTCAGACCCGGCGAGAGTTCCTGTGGGAAGCCGGCGGCGCGTTCACGTCGCTCGCCCTCACCGGGATGCTCGCCACCGACGGTTTCCTGGCGCAGCAGAGCGTCGCCGCCGACGGGGCGAGCGTCTTCGAGAACCCGCTGCGGCCCCGGACGCCGGCGTTCACGCCCAAGGCGCGGGCGGTCATCTTCCTCTTCATGTACGGCGGCCCGAGCCAGGTCGACACGTTCGACTACAAGCCGAAGCTGTACGGTCTCGACGGCCAGACGATCCCGATCCGGACCAAGGGCCGCGGCGGCAGCAAACGCGAAGGACGGGTCGTCGGCCCCAAGTGGAAGTTCAAGCAGTACGGCGAGTGCGGCAAGTGGGTGTCGGATCTCTTCCCGAACGTCGGCACGTGTGTCGACGACATCGCGTTCCTGCACTCGATGACCGCCGACTCGCCGCTGCACGGCTCGGCGATGCTGCAGATGAACTCCGGCCGGAT
>JABDLI010000078.1 GCA_013003065.1 Phycisphaerales bacterium
ATCAGCGGCGCGAAGAACTGGTCGAGCGGCTACATGCCGGCGACGTACCAGGGAACGGTCTTCCGGTCGACGGGCACGCCGATCCTCGACCTCGCGCCGCCGGCGGGCGTCAGCCGCGCGACGCAGCGTCGGTTGCTCGATCGGTTGCGCGCCGCGAACGAGCGGCACCGCGTCCCGCGGGCCGACAACTCGGAGCTGGCCGCCCGCATCGCCAGCTACGAGCTGGCGTACCGCATGCAGCAGCACGCGCCGGAAGCCGTCGATCTGTCGAAGGAGACGGAGGAGACAAAGCGTCTCTACGGCCTCGATCGCGATCGCACCCGCGACTTCGGCCGCAAGTGTCTGCTCGCCCGGCGTCTGGTCGAGCGGGGCGTGCGGTTCATCCAGATCTACTCCGGCGGCAACCACGACGACAACAACTGGGACGCCCACGGCGACCTCGTCAAGAATCACGAGTACCACGCGGGCAACACGGATCGTCCCGTGGCCGGTCTGCTGAAGGATCTCAAACGCCGCGGTCTGCTCGACAGCACGCTCGTGATCTGGGGTGGCGAATTCGGTCGCCAGCCGACGGCGGAATACGCGGAGGGGACCGGACGCGATCACAACGCGTACGGCTTCACGATGTGGATGGCCGGCGGCGGGATCAGGGGCGGGGTCAGCGTCGGCGAGACCGACGAGCTGGGCAACCAGGCGGTCGTGGACCGCTTCCACGTGAAACAGCTGCACGCGACGGTCCTGCATCAGCTCGGGCTCGATCCGAACGGGTTGTCTTACTTCTATGGCGGGCTCGATCAGAAGCTCGTGGGCGTGGAAGGGGCCGAGCCCATCGCGTCGATCATCGCGTGACGGCGTGTCGCCACGCTCGGCCACGCTCGGCCACGCTCGAAAAGTAGTCCGCGGGATGCGCGGTAGACTCCGTTGGTGCTGCCCGCGCCCGTCGTCTCCGTCGTCGTTCCCACCCGCAACCGGTGCGACGCGGTCGTCGCGGCGCTGACGGGGCTCGCGACGCAGACGCATCCGTCTTTCGAGATCATCGTCGTCGACGACGGCTCCATCGATGACACGCCGGAGGCCCTCACGCGGTTCGCGGCGGAACATCCGCAACTCGCCGTGTCGATCATCCGCAACGACCCGGCGATCGGCGCGAACCCGAGCCGGAACCGGGGCATCGCCACCGCCCGCGGAGACATCGTGGCCTTCATCGACGACGACGCCGTGCCCGAGCCGGCGTGGCTGGAGCGGCTTGCGGCGGGGCTTGGGAACGGTGCGAGCGACCGCATCGGCGCCGTCACCGGCCTGACGCTCTCCGCCGCCCCGCGGAACGCGTGGGAGCGCACGCTCAAGGGGACCCAACGCGTGCACGTCACGCGCAACGGGACGGCAACGCGGCTGGTCGGGACCAACATGGCGGTGTGGCGCACGCTGCTGGAGCAGTTCCCGCTCGACGAGGATCGGGCCGGGGTCGCCGACGACATGGCGGTGTCGGGCCGGAGCGACGAGGAGGGGTTGTACGTGCTGCTGCGGGCCGCGGGGTACGCACCGCGGGTCGTCGGCGACGCGGTCGTTCACCACGACCACCCCCACTCGGCGGGCAGCTTTCTGCGGCAGGCGTTTCGCGGGGGGCGGTCGGCGGCGCGGCTTGTCCACAAGTACCGGCTCCGCCCGCGTCTGGACCTGCTGCCGTTTCTGCTCGGCTCCGCGACGGGCGTGGTCGCGCTCGGCTTGTGGCTGACCGTGCGTCGGCCGCTGGCGGCCGCGACCGGCGTCGACGCGGCCTGGCTCTTCATCGTGCCGCTGGTCTTTCTCGTCGCGGGCGCCGGGGCGATTGCGTACAACGACCTGGCTCGGAAGCGGAAGTCGCCGTGGGAGACGCTGGTGACGTTCCCGCTGCTGCTCGTCTACTACCACGTTCGGTTGGCGGGGTATGTCGTCGAGACGTTGCGGCGGTGGACGGGGTCGCGATCCTAGGGCCCCCGTGTGCCATGGAGTTGGGCACCCGAGCGCGTCCGTGTACCATCCGTCTACGCGACGCTCGGTCGCGGGAGGACGCGATGGAGACGATTCTCATCACCGGCGGCGCCGGGTTCATCGGTGGGTGTTTCGTGCGGCGCTGGATCGCGGGCGAGGACGCCACGCTCGTCAACCTCGACGCCCTCACGTACGCGGGCAACCTCGACTCGCTCGAATCGGTCATGACCGACCGCTGCCACGTTTTCGTCGAGGGCGACATCCGCGACGCGGCATGCGTGTCCGAGCTGCTCCGGACGCACCGCCCGGCGGCGGTCGTGAACTTCGCGGCGGAATCGCACGTCGATCGTTCGATCGACGGACCGGCGGCGTTCGTCGACACGAACGTGGTCGGCACCTTCACGCTGCTCGAGGCGACGCGGGCCCACTGGGAGACGCTCACCGGCGTCGAACGCGACGCGTTTCGCTTCCTGCACGTCTCGACCGACGAGGTGTACGGATCGCTCGGCGTCACCGGACGATTCACCGAGACGACGCCGTACGCCCCGAACTCTCCCTACTCGGCGTCCAAGGCCGCGTCCGACCACTTCGTCCGCGCGTACCACCATACGTACGGGTTGCCCACGATCATCACGAACTGCTCGAACAACTACGGGCCGTACCAGTTCCCCGAGAAGCTCATCCCGCTCATGATCCTCAACGCCGTGGAGGGCAAGCCGCTGCCCGTCTACGGGGACGGGAAGAACGTGCGGGACTGGCTGTACGTCGAGGATCACTGCGACGCGATCGCACGCGTCCTGGACCGGGGGCGGCCGGGCGAGGTCTACAACATCGGCGGCGACAGCGAGCGGACGAACCTCGAGGTCGTCAACGCGATCTGCGCGGCGGTCGACGCGGCGCGGCCCGATCTTCCCCACGCCCCCTGCTCGGGTCTGGTGACGTACGTGAAGGATCGCCCCGGTCACGACCGCCGGTATGCGATCGACGCGTCGAAGATCCGCGACGAGCTCGGCTGGTCGCCGACGCGGGACTTCGAATCCGGCCTGCGTGACACCGTGGCCTGGTATCTCCAGAATCCCGCGTGGATCGAGCGGGTGACGAGCGGTGGCTACCGGCGGGAGCGTCTGGGTCTGCGGTGAGGCGTCACCCCGGCTCGGGCACCACCAGCAGCGGGCAGGGCGCGTCGTGCAGGACCGCCTCGCTGGCACTCCCGAGGAACGCGCGTTTGATCGCCCCCAGCCCGCGACTGCCCATCACGATCAGGTCGGCATCGAGACGACGCGCTTCTTCCAGGATCTTCGTCGCGACGGTGCCCTGTACGAGGATCGGCGTGACCTCGATGCCCGTGACCGCGATGTCGTCGGCGCGGGTCTGGAGGAGCTTGTGCTCCTCACGGATCTCCTTCGCCACCGCCGCCCGGACCGCTTCCGGACCGACGTCCAGACCGACGAAGTCCGGGTCCGGCGCCGCGACGTGAACCAGCCAGATCTTGCCGCCAAACCCGCGGGCGAACTTTGCCGCGGTGGAGATGAGCGACTCCGTCGCGTCGGTGAAATCGATGGCAACGACGATGTTCTTCATGACAGCCTCCCGGGTCCGCTCACCCTGGATTCTGGGCGCGCGGGCCGCTCGGGGACACCGGAAATCGGCCGGAATCTCGCATCAGAAAGGGCGCCGGGAGTGCCATCGCCGAGGTCGTTGGGGGGGCGAAGGGTCGACCTCTTGTGGCGGCAGCGGGCTCCCGGCACCCGGGTCAGAACCGATTCGTCCGAGCGTCGAGCAAACGTGGATCGACACGAGGACCGCCCGGAGGAGAGTGCCGATACCCCACCCACGGGTCAGAGACTCACGAGCAGAGCTCGTCGGGCGTTGTCTACGGCCCTTGCCCGGGAGATATGTGACCGACGGCCGAGGTCCGATACATCGGCCCCAGTTTTTCTCTCGGTCCCGTCGGGCTCGGGCTCCTAGGGGGAGGGGTCGCCGCCGGCGGCCGGGAGATCGAGCATCCGGCGGGCGTACACGCGGTCGGGCCGGATCTGGAGCGCCCGCGTGTAGGCGGTCCGCGCCGCGGCCACCCGGCCGTTCCGGCGGTGCTCGTCGCCGACGATCTCGTACGCCCGGGCCCACGCGTTGTCGACGCCGGGCAGTCTCGCGTGCGTGGCGATGAGGGCATCGGGGTCGCCGCTCTGCGCCAAGGCGATCGCCAGGTTGTTGATCGCACGCTCGTACGTCGGGTCGAGGCGGAGCGCCGCCACGAAGTGCTCGACCGCTTCCGCCCGCCGTCCTTCCCGCAGGTGAAGACCGCCGATGTTGTTCGCCACGGCCGGGTCGGGCGCGTGTTCGAGGCTGAGCGTCCAGGCGTCGATGGCGGCTGCGGTCTGGCCCTGCGCGTTGAGCGCGTTGCCCAGGTTCCGACCGGCGACGGCGGCCGTGGCCGCGTCGGGGTCAAGCTCGAGCGCCCGTCGAAACGCCCGCTCGGCGTCGGCGTGCCGGCCGGCGGCGTAGAGGGCCCGCCCGAGGTTGTTGTGTCCGATCGGGGCGTCGGCGTCGAGCTTGGTCGCGCGACGCAGGTGCGTGATGGCTTCGTCCGTCTCGCCTTTCCGCAGCAGCGCTTCGCCGAGGTTGAGATGCGCTTCGAAGAAGTTCGGGCGGAGCGTGACGGCGTCCCGGAACAGCTTCACGGCGGCATCGACGCTTTCGTACTTCAGGAGGATCTGACCGAGGTTCGACCGCACCTTCCAGAGATTGGGGTCGATGAGCAACGCTTCCGTGTAGTGAGCGATGGCCTCGCGGTCCATGCCCCGCTGCGCGTAGGTGTTGGCGACCTGGCCGTGCGCCCGCGCGTTGTGGGGACGCTCGGCCAGCACGCTGCGCCAGATCGTCTCCTGGCTCCGGTAGTCGAGGTTGCGAACGATCGTTCGCGCTCCGAGCGCGCCGCTGGCGACGACGACGGCCGCAACGCCCACGCCCCACCGCCGGCGGGGGGACCAGCGGAGAGACCCGGCGAGCTGCCGCAGCCCCCACGATGCGGCGAGCACCACGAGCACCAGCACCGCCGCGGACGACACGTACATGCGATGTTCGTTGGCGACGTCCTGGATCGGCACGATGGTCGAAGTCGGCGCGAGGACCAGGAACACCGTGAACGCGACGAACCCGACCGTGGGATGACGCCACAGCAGCCACGCCGTCACCAGCAGCAGCGCGCCGACGATGATCGCGGGGAAGACGATCGCGTCGGCGGTTCGCGCGATCGGCCACGCGTAGTCGAGGACGAGCGGATGGGGCCAGAACACCAGCCGGAGGTACCGCAACACGACCCCGAGCTCGGTGACGGCGTACTCGAGGGGAGTGATCGATCGGAGACTGAACCCGGCCGTGACGCTCCCGCCGCGATCCGGGTCCAGGACGCCCGCGCCGACCCCGGTCACGACGAGCAGTCCCACCCCGGTCGCGATGAGAAACCCGTAGAGCCACCAGCGTCGACGCACGAGCGTGCGGAGGTTGCCGGCGAGGAAGATCCAGTCGTACAGGATCATCGCGATCGGCGCCGTCACCATCACCGCCTTGCTGCCCATGCCGAGGGCGAGGCTGCCGACGATGGCGATGGCCCACACCGCCGCCGCCTTCTTCGTGCGGGCCGTGCCCAGCCGGTTCAGCGTGTAGAGGGCGAGCAGGTAGAACAGCCCCATGATCGACTCGCCCCGCTGCGTCACGTAGGTCACCGCCTGGGTGTTCAGCGGGTGAACGACCCAGATGGTCGCGACGGCCAGGGCGATCCAATCCGCCCGCCCCTCGAACCGCTCACGCAACCGCTCGACCCGCAGCGTGCGCCGGATGAGACCGAAGAGCGCGAGCCCCGCGAGCAGATGGACGACCACGTTCAGGGCGTGGTAGCCGACCGGGTTGTCGCCACCGATGGCGTAGTTCACCGCCATCAGAAAGTTGATCACGGGCCGGCGGTTGAGCAGGCCGTCGAAGGAGCGGATCTGCTCGTTCAGGACGACCGTGCGCATGTCGTCGAAGACGAAGCCGTTGGGAAGGGCGTTCAGGTAGAC
>JABDLI010000200.1 GCA_013003065.1 Phycisphaerales bacterium
TCGGCGAGGAACGCGGCGAGCGATTCGATCGAGTACTTGCGGGCGAGCGGTCCGAGCGGGGCGTACGACCGCCACGCGTCGCCGGCATCAGCACTCGCCTCGTCACCGAGCGGGCCGTGACAGGCAAAGCACCCGACCCGGTCGTACAGCCACGCCCCCGTGCGGGCGAGCGCGGCGTCGGCGGGGAGCGTATCGGGCAGCGTCGCGGGACCGATCAGGAAGTGAACGAGATCCTCGATCGCCTCCGCGTCGAGATGCCCGCCGTGCGCGAGGTCCGGCATGCGGGTGCCGTCGGCGTGCCGCGACGGATCGGCGAGCCACCCCCGCAGCCACTGTGGACGCACGCGGGTGCCGAGATCGTCGAGGCCGGGCCCCGGATGGAGCGCGAGCAGCGTCTGCCGCGTCGCGTCACCGCTCTGGTGGCAACCGACGCAGTGCGCGCGTTGGACAAGCCGGCGTCCCTGCTGCGCCGGTTCGTCGCTGAGCGGGGCGCCGCCGGTGGGCAGCGGCAGCGGCGAAAGGGAATCGAGCGGCTGCCACATCGCGCGGAGCACGGCCGGACCGTCGCCGGTGCGGGTGAACTCGTAGGTGAGCGGCACGCCGGGATCGACCCGCACGGGCAGGGCGGGCGAAGAGAGCGCAAGCCGCGCGTCGGGACCCGCCGCATCGGCGAGCACGACGACGTCCCCCCGACGAACGGTGAGCTGCCCGTTCTGAAGGTGTGCGCCGAGCCGCGTCATCACCGATCGCCCCACCGGCGGGGCGATCGTCAGCGTGGCGGTGAAGGGACCGGGCGGCACGCGGGCGTCGAGCGTCTCGTCGGGCTCGAGCCGGAACGCCAACGCGGGCAACGAGCGGGTGACGGTGACGCCGCCCCCCTCGATCGTCGCCCGCACCCCGGCCCCGGCGGGCCGGGCCTCGAGACCCGAAGGCGGGTTGCGAGCCAGAACGCCGGCGCCGACCTCGGTCCGCGGCACCGACCGCGCCGCCACGACCGCGAACACGATCGTCGCGATGAAGGCGATCGCCATGCCGGCGTACATCGCCAGCGGACCGCCGAGACCTTCGGAGTGGCTGGTGCGGGACGCCATGCGATCGAGCACGATAGCAGCAAAAGGACGCGGGCGCGGGCACGGACGCGGACACGGACGCGGGCACGGACACGGACACGGACGCGGACGCGGTCGCGGTCGCGGTCGCGGACACGGACGCGGACACGGACACGGACGCGGACACGGACGCGGGCACGGACGCGGACGCGGACACGGACGCGGACGCGGGCACGGCCCCCGCGCCCCCCGCCGTCACGACTTCAGCGACGCCATGTCGACAACAAACCGATACTTCACATCACTCCGCAGCATCCGCTCGAACGCCTCGTTGATCTGATCCATCCGAATCATCTCGATGTCGCACGCAATGTCGTGCTTGCCGCAGTAGTCGAGCATCTCCTGCGTCTCCGGCAACCCGCCGATGAGCGAGCCCGCGACGTGGCGGCGGGGCATGAGGAGACCGAAGACGCCGATCGGTTGCGGGTTCGGCGGCGCGCCGACGAGCACGAGCGTGCCGTCGCGGCGAAGGAGGCTGAGATACGCGTTGAGATCGTGGTCGGCCGACACGGTGTCGACGATCAGGTCGAAGCTGCCGGTGTGACCCTTCATCTGGTCTTCGTCACGCGAGAGGACGACCGTGTCGGCGCCGAGCTTCACGCCGTCGGCCACCTTGCTCTCGGAGGTGGTGAAGAGCACGGTTTCGGCGTCGAAGCCGCGGGCGAACTTCACGCCCATGTGCCCGAGCCCGCCGAGCCCGACGATACCGACCTTCTTGCCCGGTCCGGCCTCCCACCGCCGCAGCGGCGAGTACATCGTGATGCCGGCGCAGAGCAGCGGCGCTGCCCGCGCCGGATCGAGGCCGTCGGGCACCCGCAGCGTGAACGCGTCATCGACGACGATGCGTTCGGAGAACCCGCCGTAGGTCACGCCGCCGGAGTGGACGTCCTCGCCGTTGTAGGTGAAGACGGCCCCGGTCTCGCAGAACTGCTCGAGGCCGTCGCGGCAGCTTGCGCAAGTGCGGCAGGAGTCGACGAGGCACCCCACCGCGGCCAGGTCACCGGGCGCGAAACGGCTCACCTCGGCCCCAACGCGGGTGACGCGGCCGACGATCTCGTGGCCGGGCACGACCGGATAGGTGGTCATGCCCCACTCGTCGCGGGCGAAGTGCAGATCGCTGTGGCAGACGCCGCAGTGCAGGATGTCGATCTCGACGTCGGTCGGCCGCGGTTCGCGGCGGTCGATCGCGAACGGCCCGAGCGGCGTGGTCGCGGAGCTGGCGGCGAAGGACTTGATGGGCATGCGGGGCTCCCGGGGAAAGGTGCGATGGGCGGCGATTGTAGTGCGAGCGGCCGGACGTGCCCGCCTCACCCGGCTCGCCGGCTCCACCACCACCCGGCGAGGACCACGCACCCCGCGGCGGCCACGAGCGCAACGCAGATCCGCACGACGAGCCGCCGCCACCGCCGCCGGCGACGCGCGTCGCGGTAGAACGCCGGCACCTCGAGCGTCGCGGCGTACGCGCGGAGCGCGTTCGCCGCCTCCTCGGCCGGCGTGAGCGCGGCCTGGGCCTGGTCGAGGTGCCGGAGCACCGCCGTCCGCGAGCAGTCCATCGCGCGGGCGAGGGCGCGGGGCTCCAGGCGGTAGACGTGGCCGAGCACCCACGCTTCCCGCGCCTGACCCGGCAGATCCGCGAGGGCCT
>JABDLI010000093.1 GCA_013003065.1 Phycisphaerales bacterium
GTCAGCGTCCATCGCGATGGGGCGTGTGATTCCCCGGCGCGATGGGTGACGCACGGCACGGACGCTTCGCTGTCCGTGGCACCATCGGGTAGGGCATCCGTGTCCGGGTCCGCGACCGAGTCCGTAACCGTGTCCGCGTCCGCCCCCGCTATCATCACCCCAAACGGGAGTCCCCCATGCCGCTCGCCACGCTCACCACGCTCGCGTTCTCCGCCACGCTCCTCGCCGCCGCCCCCCCGCGATACGACCTCTCCGTCGGCGATACGCTCGTCTACGAGACGCGGGCCGAGAGCAAGGGCGAACGCAACCGGTTCGAGAGCGCGGGCGCGTGGACGTTGTGGGTGCTCGACGCGAACGACGACGGATCGTGGCGGGTGCTGGCGCGGGCCCAGAACGAGCGTTTCTCGCTTCGCACCGGAGAGCCGAAGTCGCTGTGGAACCAGACGTGGTACGGATGGTTCGACCTTTTCCCGGACGGGCGGTACGTCCACAACGCCACGCTGTCGGCGATCAACCCCGCGGCGATCTTCCCCCGGCTGCCCGCCGACGAGGCGGCGGTCGCGACGGGATGGGCGTGGGACGACCCCAACTTCTTCATGGAGTACCGGGCGACGCTCGAGACGGCGACCGACGAAGCAGTGGCCCTTCGCATCGAACGGGAGTCGATCACGGACCGGATCTACCTGACGAATCGCGTCTCGCACGCCACCTTCGACCCCGCGACGCGGCTCATGCGCCGGATCGAGACCCGCACGGTCAAGGAGTGGGGAACCCGCAACGAAGAGCAGGTGACGATGCGGCTCACCGAACGCGGCCGGATCGACGAGGCCACGGTCGACACGCTGCGGACGGAGGCGACACGGTTCTTCGACGTCTCGCGGCGGTACAACCGGTTGACCGAGGAAGCGCGCACCGACCTCTCGACGCTCGACGACCGCCTCGAACACGCGAAGCAGGTGCTCGTCGCCGCCCGCGCCGAGAGCGGGGAAGCGGACTTCCAGACCCGCCTCGACGAGATGATCGAGATCCACGGCCCCCGCACCAACTATCACCGCGACCGCGCGACGCGACGCGCGGCCGTCGTCGGCAAGCCCGCCCCGGACTGGACGCTGCCCGACATCGAGGGCACGCCGTATGCCCTGGCGGACATGCGGGGCAAGGTCGTGATCATCGACTTCTGGTACCGCGCGTGCACGTGGTGCGTGCGGGCCATGCCGCAGCTGCGCCGCGTCGTCGAGGAGCTGGCCGACGAGCCCGTCGTGTTCCTCGGGATGAACACCGACGAGGATCTCGACGACGCCCGATTCGTCATCGACGCGATGCGTCTGAACTACCCGAGCCTCCAGGCGCGGGAGATCCCCAAGCAGTACCAGGTTCGCGCTTTCCCCACGCTGTTCATCATCGATCAGGAGGGGATCGTGCGGGAGGTGCACCTGGGCTACTCGGCCGATCTGGGAGCAACCGTGGTGCGGCAGGTCCGCGCCCTCCTGGCCGAGACCCCCCCCACTGCCGGCTAGGTCCTGGCGGCGGCTTGCTACCGCGGCCCGAATCGGGATCATCTGGACATGGCGAAGGAACGCATCGTCTCCCCCGAGTCGCAGACCACGGACGAAGCCGTCGGCGGCCCCGCACTCCGGCCCCGCCGGATGACCGAGTTCATCGGGCAGCGGGCCTTGACCGAGAAGCTCGACATCGCGCTCCAGGCCGTGCGTGAACGCAACGAGCCGATGGAGCACATGCTCCTGCACGGCCCCCCGGGCCTCGGCAAGACCACCCTCGCCCAGGTCGTCGGCGTGGAGATGGGCACGCGGGTGTACGTCACGTCCGGCCCCGCCCTGACCAAGGGCGGCGACCTCGTCGGCACGCTGACGAAGATGCAGCCACGCGACATCCTCTTCATCGACGAGATCCACCGTCTCCCGCCGAGCGTCGAGGAGTACATCTACCCCGCGATGGAAGACTTCAAGATCGACTTCACGCTCGACGCCGGCTTGCACGCCAAGGTCATCACGTACCACCTGAAGCCGTTCACGCTGATCGGCGCCACCACCCGCGCCGGCTTGCTCACGGGCGCGTTGCGCAGCCGCTTCGGCATCGTCCACCATCTCCAGTTCTACGATGCGGACGAGCTGGAGGTCATCTTGCAACGTGCGTCCGCCCGGCTCCAGCTCGACGCGATCGAGCCCGGCGCCTTGCGTATGATCGCGCGGCGCTCCCGCGGGACGCCGCGGATCACGCTGCGGCTGCTGCGACGCGTGCGAGACTTCGCCCAGGTCCGGGCGCGGGGGCGGATCGACGAAGACGTCGTCGCCGACGCACTCGCGCTCGAGGGCGTCGACGAGGAAGGGTTGGATCCACTCGACCACGCCTACCTGCGCACGATCGCCACCGTCTACGAGGGCGGGCCGGTCGGGGTCGAGGCGATCGCGGCCACGCTCGGGGAAGACAGCGGGACGCTCGAGGACGTCGTGGAGCCGTACCTGCTCCAACGCGGCTACCTCGCCCGCACCCGCCAGGGGCGACGCCTCACGGCGGCCGCGGCCGGCCACCTGGGCCTTCCGGCCCCCGCCGCCGCCGCACCGCTTTTCGATCAGGACGACGCTCGGACGATCTGAGCGTCCGTACACTTGAGATGCCGCGGGCGCCCGGCGCCCCGCTTCCCTTCGCCATCCGGGAGTCGAGCCCCATGCCACGTCGTCGTCACCACTCCGCCTTCACCATCATCGAGCTGCTGGTCGTCGTCGGCATCATCGGCGTGCTCGTGGGTCTACTGCTCCCGGCGATCGGCAAGGCCCGCGACCAGGCGCGGGTGACCGCGTCGCAGTCGAACCTGCGCAACCTGGCGGCGGCGCATTCGGCCTACGCCAGCGAGTTCAACGACCGCCAGTTCACGCTGACGCTCGACAGCATGAGCAGCTACGGCGACAACGCCGTCGACGCGGTCAACGAGTACTTCCTCCAGAAGGAGAAGTACCCCCCGCCGCCGACCCTCGGGTGGACCGCGCCGCTCGGCAGCGGCGAACCCATGCTCGTCTCACTGCTCGTTCGCCCCGATCCCCCGTTCAACAAGAACTACGTGCTGCTCGAGCCGATCGCGTTTCGCGGCGCGTGGGGTGACCCCGACGTCGACATCGACCGCATGGGGTATTTCCGCCTTCCCAACGCCCGGCAGTTCAGCCAGTACCTCAACGGTCGTTTCTACGATCCGGTCTTCTACGCCCCGAAGGACACGATCGTCAGAAACATGATGGACCCGGTCTCCGCCCTTCCCGGCGAGTACACCGACAAGTCGATCCTCGTTGCCAACTACGGCTGGGGCGACGAGGACTTCTGCTACTCGAGCTACTCGCTCAGCCCCGCGGCGCTGTTTGCCCCGGATGTCCTGCGTCGCGAGGACGAGGGCGGCTGGCAGGATCCGTGGATCCTCGGCGCCGGCTTCCGCGCGCCGTCGATGTCGCAGGCCCGGTTCCCCGGTCTCAAGACGCACATGCTGGAGCACCACTGGCTGCAGAACTTCCGCTCCGACTGCAACCCGAACCTCCCGGAGGAAGCGGGGCGCCCGTACCTGGGGTGCCAGCCGTATTTCTTCAACCAGGGGTGGGAGTCGGCGCCGGTGACGATGTTCTACGACGGCCACATCGAGTCGATCGGCATCCGCGACGCGATGCGGGCAGACGGTCAGGTGCTCGGTCAGACCGGGGCCCAGGCGGGCCTGTGGAGCCGGGACACGCCGTTCGGAACGGACGGGTACTTCATCGGCGCCGGCTATGACGAAGCGAACTCGAGCCTGCACATCCTGACGACGGAGGGGATTCGGGGGCGGGATATCGTCTCGGACTAGTTTGAGCGCTCCTTAGCGGCTCCGCCGCACACTCGCTGTGGTGGTGGGGGCGCGGGGGGGTTGACGCGGGCACGGAGCCGGACGCGGATGCGGACGCGGGCACGGACGCGGGCACGGACACGGGCACGGACACGGACGCGGGCACGGACGCGGGCACGGACGCGGATGCGGACGCGGACGCGGACGCGGACGCGGACGCGGACCCGGACACGGACCCGGACACGGACCCGGACACGGACGCGGACGCGGACGCGGACCCGGACCCGGACACGGACACGGACGCGGACCCGGACGCGGACGCGGACGCGGACACGGACGCGGTCACGGACACGGACCCGGACGCGGACCCGGACACGGACGCGGACGCGGACGCGGACACGGACCCCGGACGCGGACACGGACCCGGACGCGGACGCACGGACGCGCCCCCGCCCCCCGCCCCGACCGTCTACACTCCCCCGCAATGACCGAGTCCACCGTCACCACGCACGCCGCCGATCGCCTGGTTGCCGCGATCGAGCGCTGTGGCGCCCCGGTGTGCGTGGGGCTCGATCCGGTCGCGGCGAAGCTGCCGG
The DNA here is from genome assembly GCA_013003065.1 of Phycisphaerales bacterium. Lineage (GTDB taxonomy): Bacteria > Planctomycetota > Phycisphaerae > Phycisphaerales > SM1A02 > JABDLI01. The sequence continues at coordinate 4,417 of JABDLI010000093.1, forward strand.
CGGCGGTGCGGTCGGGCGGGGACGAGCTGGTGTCGATTCGAGCGTTTACGCTCGGGCTGCTCGACGCGGTGGCGAAGCACGTGCCGTGCGTCAAGATCCAGTCCGCGTGTTTCGAGCGGTACCACGCGCCGGGGGTTGCGTTGATCGGCGAGCTGGTGGCGGCGGCGCGGGAGCGTGGTCTGATCGTGATCCTCGACGCGAAGCGGGGCGACATCGGGATCTCGGCCGAGCACTACGCGGCGGCGGTCTTCGACGACGAGAGCGCGGCGGACTGGGTGACGCTGAGCCCCTACCTGGGCGAGGAATCGCTGGTGCCGTTTCTGCGGGCCGGCGGCGGCGCGTTCTCGCTCGTCCGGACGTCGAATCCCGATGGCGACCGGATTCAATCCCAGCGTCTGGAGGACGGGCGGACGGTGGCGGAGTGCGTGGCCGATCTGGTCGCCGGCGTGGGACGCGCGTGGGTGGGAACGTGCGGGTACAGTCAGCTCGGCGCCGTCGTCGGAGCGACGAAGGTGGAAGATCTGGAAGCGTTGCGCGAACGCATGCCGCAGCAGATCCTGTTGTTGCCCGGCGTCGGAGCGCAGGGAGCGTGCCCGGACGATTTGCGGTCCGCGTTTCACCCGGGCGGTCGGGGCGCGATCGTGACCTCGAGTCGAGCGATCATCTTTGCCTCTTCGGGTGCCGACTGGGCCACGCGGGCCGCCGAAGCGGCGGCTCGGCTCGCCGATGAGATCGGGACGATTGCGGGCTGCCGTTGATGCGAGGCGGCCGGCGCGGCGGATCCACCGCGGGCTCGGCAAAAAGGCGGGAGTGGGGGGTGTCCTCTGGTCGAAGCAGGACGCACGGAGCCACCCGCGTATGACCGACGTCGAGAACCTGCCCGAGACGTTGACGAAGATCGTCGCCACGATCGGGCCGGCGTCCGCCTCCGAGGAGATGCTGGAGCGGCTCATCCGCGCCGGGGCGCGCGTCTTTCGAATCAACTTCAGCCACGGCGCACCGGAGGAGCACGCGGAGTGGGTGCGGCGGATCCGCGCGGTCGGCGCGAAGATCGGCGAGCCGCCCGCGATCCTCGGCGATTTGCCGGGTCCGAAGATCCGATTGAATCCGGTCCCCGGGGGTTCGGTCGAGTTGCACACCGGCGGTCTCGTCTCGGTGGGCCGCGCGCCGGCCCCCAACGGCGCCGCGGAGGATTCGGTCCCCTGGCTGAGCACGACCTTCCCCGGACTGGTCGACGAGGTCATGCCCGGAAACCGTCTGCTCATCGCCGACGGCGCGGTGCGGACCCTCGTCGTGGACAAGACCGAAACGAGCATCCGGTGCACGGTCACCCACGGCGGCGTGGTCAGCACGGGCAAGGGCGTGAACCTGCCGGACACCGAGGTTTCGCTCGCACCGCTGACGGCCCGCGATCGCCGTCACGTCGCCTGGGCCCTCGCGCACGAGGTGGATTTCCTCGCGATGAGCTTCGTGCGTCGGGCGCAGGACCTGCGAGAGCTCCGCCGCCTCATCGAGGACGAAGCGGAACGCGCCGGACACCCGGGGTTGCGTGTGTCGATCGTCGCGAAGATCGAGCTGCCGTCGGCGGTGCGTGGAATCGACGAGATTCTGGACGTCACCGATGCCATCATGATCGCGCGGGGCGATTTGGGCGTCGAGATGGACCTCGCCCAGGTGCCGGTGATCCAGAAGGACCTGATCAGCCGCGCCCAGCACCACGGCACGCCGTGCATCGTGGCGACCCAGATGCTCGAGTCGATGATCGACGCCCCCGCGCCCACGCGGGCCGAAGCCAGTGACGTCGCGGGGGCGATTCTCGATCGCGTCGACGCCGTCATGCTCTCCGGCGAGACGGCGGTGGGGCGATTCCCCGACCTCGCGGTCACGCACATGCGACGCATCGCCGAGTGTACGGAAGCGCACCTCGCGGAGACGATCACGGTTCCGTCACCGCCGGGACGCCTGCAGGCATCCGGCTACCACACCGCGGCGCTCGCCCACGGCGTCCTGACGGTCGCCCGTGACATTCGCGCGACATGGCTGGTCGTGTGGTCGCAGGCGGGGGGTGGCGCGAGGTATCTGAGCCAGAACGGATTCCCGATCCCGATCCTCGCCGTGACGAGCGATGTGCGGGCGGCCCGCCAGATGCAGCTCCTGCGGGGCGTCACGCCGCTGCCGATGCCCGCGCCGGTGGACATCGCCGCGTTCATCGACCACATCGACCGGTACCTGCGCGAACGCGGGCGGGCCGAGGTGGGTGACGACATCATCGTGATGGCCGGTGAGCCGCTCGGCGAGGTCGGGGTGACGAATCGGATGGAGATCCGCGTGATTGGGAGTGGGGAGTAGGACCCGGTCACGGACGCGGACACGGACACGGACACGGACACGGACACGGACGCGGACACGGACGCGGACACGGGCCCGCAAGCGCAAACGCGCCCATCGCGCAATCGCCCGACCCAACCTGCTCGAGGCGGCATGGACGCCGCCGGTCCCCACGCAGCCTGCACCCGCCGGAGGCGGTGCGAAAAATAGTCCGAACCCACGCTGAACCATCCAGACGCCAGCCCGCAGGATGCGGGCGGTGTATTTGGGCGCCCGGGCCGGTTTGTGCTTCGCCGCAGGATGCGGCGGATCGAGCGGGGGTCCGTTGAGCGCCGGACGACGCAGCGTTCAGCGAACGACCAACCGAGGCCGAGGGCGGCAGGACGCCGCCCGTGGAAGCGCAAGGCGTCCGGAGGTCACCGGCGTGTTGGGCGGTTGGGGGAGAATTGGAAGGGGAATTGGAATTGGAAGGGGAATTGGATTTGGAATTGGAATTGGAAGGGGAAGGGGAAGGGGAATGGGAACGGGAATGCGAAGTGGAATTGGACCCGGAGAACGGGGACCCGGGGAATCGTGAATTGGAATTCGGAGGGCGGCAGGACGCCGCCCGTGGAAGCACCAGGCGTCCGGAGGTCACCGATGCGATCGCGCACGAACCTGGTCGTACGGTTGCCGCGGGCGGAGAATTCGAATGTCCAACCGAGCCTTACGCCTTCGCGTCCAGATACCGCTCGACGCTCTTCACGTCGGGGATGATCTGGGGGGTCAGCTCCAGGGTGAACGTCGCACCGGGCTCCACGCGGGTGAGACGCGTCGCCTTTGCGCGGTTGGTCCAGGGGACGCCCGCGCGGATGTAGGTGACGTTGTCCTTCTGCCGACGCCGCTTCTGCAGAGCCTTGAGACCCTTGCGGATTTCGGGCTGGAGCCGCATGAGACGCTGGATCGTCTTCACGTCGGCCGCGCGTCGCGGCATCTTGTTGACGGTGAAGGTGACCTTCTTCTGGGGGGCGAGAACGTCGCTCATGGCTTGGGCTCCGGGTGACGAGCCCCGCATGGTAGTGCTGGGGGGGTGGGGCGGCAAATCTGTGGGGGGCGGGTCCGGGTCCGGGTCCGGGTCCGGGTCCGCGTCCGGGTCCGTGCCCGCGTCCGCGACCGTGGCCGTGGCCGCGACCGTGGCCGCGACCGTGTCCGCGACCGTGTCCGCGTCCGTGCCCGCGTCCGTGCCCGCGACCGTGTCCGCGACCGTGTCCGCGACCGTGTCCGCGACCGCGACCGTGTCCGCGTCCGTGCCCGTGCTCGCTACACCTCGACGATCACCCCATCCGGCCCCGCGTTTACCACCCGCGTGCGTCCCGCGATCGATTCCTGCCCCCAGCATTCGTGGATGTGACCGCAGACGGCGAGCTTTGGTCCGCGTGTGAGCACGGCGTCGAGGATCGCCTGGCTGCCGAGGTGACGGTTGCCGCCGCCGTCGACGTGGCCGAGGGGGGGCGAGTGCAGGACGAGAACGCCGTTGCTCGTCATCGGCTCGAGCCGGTGTCGCGCGTCGGCTTCGCTGAGGTCGAAGCTCCACTCCCACGGCGTTGGCGGGATGCCGCCGCCGAGACCGAAGAACGGCACGCCGTCGATCGTCAGCCCGCTGCCGTGACACACCGTGCACGAGGACCAGCCGCGACACGCGTTCTGCAACGCGTCGAGTGTTTCGTTGTTGCCCGGGACGACGATCGTGGGGCACGTGATCGCGCTGAGAGCGTCGATGGTCTCGTCGAGCCCCTTGTGAACACTCGCGAAATCGCCGGCGCCGATCGCTGCGTCGACGTCCTTGGAAGCGTGGACGAGGCGACGCGCCCGCTCGAGATCGCAATGCACGTCGCTGAAGAGCAGCAGCTTCATTGCTTCGGCATCCTACCGCATCGGCGGGATGACATCGGCGTATAATCGGCACGCGTTACGACGGCCGCACCGAGGAGACCCGTCATGGAACAGCGGTTGACCGGAAACCGGACCGCGCGAGGCGTTCGGCATCGGTGGACGAGAACGACGGTTCTCGAGACGGTCGCCGCGTGCGTGGCCGCCGGACTCACCGTCCAGCCGGCGACGGCCCAAACGGTTGAAGCGGCCGGCGATGGCGAGGACTTCAGCGTGCTCGACATCGAGCAGCTCATGCAGATCGAGGTGACGAGCGTCGCCGGTCGCGAGCAGACGCTGCTGGACACGCCGGCGGCCATCCACGTGCTGACCGCCGACGACATTCGCCGCTCCGGTCACCGCAGCATCCCCGAGGCGTTGCGGCTCGTCCCGGGCTTTACGGTCGGCCGGATCTCGCCGTCGATCTGGGCGATCGGGTCCCGCGGCTTCGCCGATCGATTCGCGAACGATCTTCTGGTGCTCATCGACGGCCGGACGGTCTACGACCCGCTCTTCTCCGGCACGTTCTGGAACGTGCAGGATCTCATGCTGGAGGATCTCGACCGCATCGAGGTCATTCGCGGTCCCGGGGCGACGCTGTGGGGGGCGAACGCCGTCAACGGCGTGATCAACATCACGTCCAAGCCGGCGGAGGACACGCTCGGTCTGCTGCTCACGGGCGGCGTTGGTTCGCTCGATCAGGGCTTCGGCGCGGTGCGGTACGGCGGGCGTATCGACGAACGGTCGGCGTTCCGCGTCTTCGCCAAGTACGACAATCACGCCGCGTTCGATGCGCTTTCCGGCGGCTTCGATGCCGGCGAGTGGGACATGTACCGCGGCGGCTTTCGCTACGACCGCGTGTCGGACGACGACCTGCGTCTCACGCTGCAGGGCGATGCGTATTCGACGGGTCACGGCGAGGAGCGTGTCCGTGTCCCCGTGCCCGGTCACCTGACGTCCGCGTCCGCCTCGATCGACCAGGACTTCCGCGGCGCGAACGTGCGGGCGAAGCTCGGACACGCCGGCGGCGAACTCGACGGCTGGAGCGTGCAGGCGTACTACGACCGCACCGAGGCCCACGGGGGTGGTCAACCCGGGTTCGTCGTCGAGCGTGACACGTTCGATCTCGACTACCGCCAGTACGCCCCGTTCGGCGCGGAGCAGTCGCACGTCTTCATGTGGGGGCTCGGCTACCGGCACAGCCGCGATCGCACGGAGGCCTCGTCGACGCTCGGGCTCCTCCCGCGTGATCGGAGCCTGGACACGTTCGCCGGTTTTCTGCAGGGCACGCTCGAGCTGTCGCCCGACGAGCTTGCCCTGATGGTCGGCTCGAAGTTCGAGCACAACGACTACACGGGCTTCGAGTACCAACCCAGCGCCCGGTTGTCCTGGACACCGGATGATCGCCAGCTCGTCTGGGGGGCGGTGAGCCGGGCGGTCCGCACGCCGTCCCGTACCGCCGACGACGCCCGGTTGACGACCGCGTTCGCGGACACCGGTCTGCTTGCGGGCGGGCCGGCTTCGGGCATGTTCGTTCCGCTCGTCGTCGCGGGGGACCCAGCGGTCGAGTCGGAGCAGCTCGTCGCCTACGAGCTCGGGTACCGCGTCGTGCTGAACGACGCGATCAACCTGGACGTCGCGACGTTCTATCACGATTACGAAGATCTCATCACGTTGGAGCTTCCGGCCGGCACCTTCTTCAACCGCGGCGCGGCGGACGTCTACGGCGTCGAGGTGGGGAGCACCTGGACGGTCAACGACCGGTGGAAACTCGGCGCGAGCTACGCCTTTCGCCGCATCGACGTCGACGCGGTCACGGGCACCGGGGACGAAGACGACACGCCCCAGCAGCAGTTCAACCTGCAGTCATATCTCGACCTGAGCGATGATCTGGAGCTCAACACCGCGCTCTATTACGTGGATACCATTCCCGGTCAGGGGGTGGAAGCGTCGACGCGGCTCGACGTTGGGATCACCTGGCGTCCGACGCCGAACGTCGAGCTGGCGGTGTGGGGGCAGAACCTCCTCGACGGCCGGCACGTCGAGTTCACCGATGAGCTCTTTCAGGATGCTGCGTTGGAGGTCGAACGCAGCTTCTATGCTCAACTCACCCTGCGATTCTGAGGCCGCCTCGTTGTCCACGATTCGTGTTCGAACCCGCCCGCACCCCAGGCCGCTCCGGCGGCTGCGCACGTTTGTCGTGCTGCTGATCGCGGTCGGTGTCATGGGCGGCAACGGGCCGGCCGAGCCGCAGGAGATCGACGCCGTCAAGGCCGCTCGCGTCAAGGCAGCGTACCTCTACAACTTCATCAATCTCCCGTTCAACTTCGTGAAGTGGCCGGCCCCGGCCTTCGCCAGCGACGTGTCGCCGATGGTGATCGGGATCGTCGGAGAAGACCCGCTCGCCGAGATCCTCGATCAGACGGTCGAAGGCAAGAAGATCGAAGGGCGGAAGATCGTCGTTCGCCGTTTCGGGATCCTGCCGGAGCGAAGCGACGATCCGCAGCTCCTCGCCGCCGTGAAGGAGATGCGTCGGTGTCACCTCCTGTTCGTGGGAGGGCCGCGTCCCGTGGATTTGCGACGCGCGTGCGAGGCCGTGCGAAACGCGCCCGTGCTGACGGTGTCCGACGTCGAACGGTTCGCCGAGACGGGTGGCATGATCGAGCTGGCCCTCGACCGCGGCCGGATCATCCCCCGCATCAACCGGCGGGTCGCGGAGGCGGCGTCGTTGCGTTTGAGCGCGAAGCTGCTGCGGCTCGCGCAGCTCGTGGAGACGCCGCCGTGATCCGGCACGCCGGCGTGATCGGATGAGCTTCTTCTCGCTCCAGCGGATGTCGTTTCGACGCAAGCTCACGGTGCTCGTCACGACGGCGACGGTCATGGCGCTCGTGCTCGTCGGGGCCGCGGTCGTGATCTCCGACTACGTGCAGATGCGGGGACGGCTGCTCGACGAGGCCGCGATCCAGGCGGAGATCTGCGCCAACAACAGCACGGCAGCGCTCAGCTTCAACGACCCCGAGACCGCCCGCGAAGTTCTGGACGCGTTGAGCGCCGATCCGAATCTCATGGCGGCCGGGACCTACCTCGGCGACGAGCTCTTTGCGTCCTACCAACGCATGGGAAGCGTCGTCGTGCTGCCCGACGTACCCGAGCCCGTCGGTCATCGTTTCGGGGCCATGCGATTGACCGTGTCGCACCCGATCGGGCGGGGCGACGCCCGCATCGGCACCGTGGCGATGGTGTACGACCTGACCGAGCTGCACCTGCACCTCCTCCGCCAGATCGGCATCGTCGTCGCCGCCGCCGTCGCCTCGCTGCTCGTCACGTTGCTCTTGACTCGGCGTCTGAAACAGGCCGTTGCCCTTCCGGTCCGCCACCTCGCGGAGACCGCCCACCGCGTCTCCCAGGAACGCAACTACTCCATCCGCGCGGTCCGTGACACGGACGACGAGCTTGGAGAGCTCACCGATTCGTTCAACGAGATGCTCAGCGAAATCCAATCGCGGGATGCGGCGTTGCGTCAGCACGGCGAAGCGTTGGAGGAGCGGATTCGCGAGCGCACTTCGGATCTCGAGCTGGCCCACGCCAAGGTCGAGCGTCGCAACGCCGCGCTGCAGGAAGCGCGGGCCCAGGCGGATCTCGCCAACCGCGCCAAGAGCGACTTCCTCGCCAACATGAGCCACGAGATCCGCTCGCCGATGACGGCGATCCTCGGGTACGCGGAGATCCTCCAGCAGGAAACGCCCCCGGACGCCGCCCCCGACCGTCTGGATGCGATCGAGACCATCCGTCGCAACAGCGAACACCTGCTTCGAGTGATCAACGACATCCTCGATCTCTCCAAGCTCGAGTCCGGCAAGATGACCGTGGAACGGGTGCGCTGCGCGCCGATGGAGATCGCCGACGATGTCATTCGGCTCGTGCGGGGACGCGCGCAGGGCAAGGGGCTGACCCTGACGCTGGCCCACGAGGGGCCGGTGCCCGCGACGATCGCCACCGACCCCACGCGCCTGCGGCAGATTCTGCTGAACCTCGTCGGCAATGCCATCAAGTTCACCGAGGCGGGTGAGATCCGGCTCGTCGCGCGGATGGACGATGCGCCGAATGCGGCGAACCCGCGACTGGCGTTCGACGTGATCGACTCCGGCGTCGGGATCGCGGCGTCGCGGATCGAGACGCTGTTCGAGCCGTTCACGCAAGCCGACGTGTCGACGACGCGTCGATACGGAGGCACCGGGCTGGGGCTCACGATCTCGCGTCACTTCGCCGAGATGCTGGGCGGCGCGATCTCCGCCGCCTCCCGTCCCGGGCGGGGCAGCACCTTCACCGTCACGGTCGCAACCGGCCCGCTCGACGGCGTCGAGATGCTCTCCGAGCCGCTCGCCGGCCTGCCGAGCGCTGCGGCCCCGGCGGCGTCGTTGACAACGCCGGCCCCCGTTCGTCCTCCGTCGCTGGATGGCGTTCGGATCCTGCTCGCGGAGGACACGCCGGACAACCAGCGTCTGATCACGCACCACCTCAGTCGGGCCGGGGCGTCGGTGGACATCGCCGCCGATGGACGCACCGCCGTCGAGATGGCCCTCGGCGACGCCGATCACGCGACGTACGACGTGATCCTGATGGACATGCAGATGCCGGAGCTCGACGGCTACGGCGCCAGCCGCCGGCTGCGGGAGTCCGGGTACCGCGGTCCCATCATCGCGCTGACCGCGCACGCCATGCGGGGCGATCGCGAGCGTTGCCTCGCCGCCGGCATGAACGACTACGTGACGAAGCCGATCCGGCCCGGCGAGCTGTTTGCCGCGGTGCTGGCAACGCGGGTCGAACGCCCGCGGGAGGCCGGGGTCGAAGAGACGACGCCGCCGGCCGGCGTGCTGGACGAGGAGGCGTTGCTCGATCGCTGCGCGGGTTCACCCGAGCTTGTCGGGGAGCTGGTCGACCTGTTCCTGGAAGGGTGCGACGAACGCATGAACACGATCCGCACTGCCGTCGCGAACGGCGATCTGAGCGTCGTGCGGGACACCGCGCACGCCCTGCGGGGAGCCGCGGGAAACTTCGGGGCCACGCCCACGACCGATGCCGCCGCCCGTCTGGAGCGTATCGCCCGGAACGGCGCGAGCGGGGGAACGCTCACCGAGGCGCTCGATCACCTCGAGTCGGCGATCACCGAATTGAAGCCGGCGTTGCTGGCGTTGCGACGCGTGCACACGCCGCCGAGTACCTGACGGATCAGACGTTACGGGCAGGGGCCCCACGCGGCCAGGATCACCAGCAGGTCGGTGAACCCGACATCGCCCGACATGTCGATGTCCTCGACGCAACCGTCGCACGGACCCCACGCTGCGAGCACCGCGAGCAGGTCGTTGAACCCGACGTCACCGCTGTCGTCCAGATCGCCCTGGCAGTCGCTGCCCGCGTTGAATTCCACCGTGAGCTTGGGGCGTCGCTCGGCGACCAGGTTCTGGAGCGAGTCGAACCGCTTCGCGGTCGGCGCCGCGTCTTCGTTTCCGATGAGGATCCACCCGAAGTTGCCGCCGGCCTCGTCGATCCAGCTCTGCACGTCGGCGACCATGCCGCCGGATGACCACGTGTAGAAACCCTCGCTTCCCACCATGGTCGTCGCGCTCGCCGCGGCGGCGAAGTCGCCGCCCATCGCGCTCCACCCATCGGTGTCGAAGAAGCGAAAGGACCAGGTGGCATCACCGGCCAGGGCCAGCGTTCCGCCGCCCTCCTCACCGAAGGCGTGGCTCTTGGCCTCGCCCCAGTCGGCGTTCAGGCGATGGAGCGCAACCGGCTGCGCGCCGGCCATGGTGCGTGACATGTTCAGCTGCAGCGAGACGGAGTCGATGGTCGCGCCCACGGGGATGTCGCTCAGATCGAAAGCCAGCACCGCGCGACGGGCATTGCCGGAGCCGGTGGTGCCGGCGAAGAAGTAGTCGCCGATACCGTTGCTCAACAGTCCGGACTCGCCGTAGAGCGTGTTGTCCTTGGATGCCTCCAGGACGATCTCGTCCGCCTGCACCCCGGCCGAGATCGCGAACACGCACAGCAGCCCCACGAGCGGGTTTCCGATTCTCATCGTTGCCTCCTCTGACCGTCGAAACCTTCTCCGCCGCGTCCGTTCTCCTCGGTGGACGCGTGCCCTCCGAACCCGCGGGATGAGTCAATCATTCTTCCCGGCTCCCATCATGTCCACAATGATCCGCTTCCTTTCATGGATTGGGAGCTTTACCGGACCGCGGGCGGCATCCATACTGGCGGAAAGCATGCCCCCGGAGGATTCATGACCACGCATCACGCACGGTGGATTCAGATCGGTGTGACCGCACTCGTGCTGGCGGCGGTTCCCGCCACCGTTCGGGCGGGGGTCGGGCCCTGCGACGCGGCGAGCCGATGCCCGGCGGATCTCGACGGGTCGGGGGACGTCGGCTTCGCCGACCTGCTGACGGTGATCGCGGCGTGGGGGCCGTGCGTGGGCGTGTGCCCGGCCGACCTCGACGGCAGCGGTGACGTCGGCTTTGCCGATCTTCTTACGACGCTCTCCGCGTGGGGGCCGTGCGGTGGCGTTGGTACGTGCGCCGAGCTGGCCGGCTCCGCCCTCGGCGGCTTCCCGCACTTCACGTTCGTCGAGACCTTCAACGAGGGATCGACGATCGCGATCGGATTCGATCCGGCCGCGGCCCACGTGACCGGGGTCGCCGACGTGTACGTCGTTGCCGCCCGCACCGCGGCGGAGTGGGACGCCGACGCGGCCCTCGTCGACGTGCGCGGCGACGCGCAGACCATCGCGCTCGACGGCGGCTCGATCCAGGCGAATACGTTCGATCTCGACGAGAGTGGCGATCTGGGCGGCGACGGGGGCGCGGCGTTCGGCGTCGGGTACGACATCGTGTGCGACGTCAACCGCAACAGCGTGCTCGACGACCCCGACGTCATCGACGGCCGCGGGGACGAGGCCGGCTTCACCGTCGTCTCGGACACGACCGCCCTCGGCCCCTTCACACCGGTGAGCGTCCTCTACAGCGGCGGGAGCTTCCTCGGCCAGAAGACGTGGTATCCGGAAGAGATCGCCACGCTCTCACCCCGCCCGCTCGTCGTGATCAGCCACGGCAACGGCCATCAATACACGTGGTACGACTACCTCCAGAAGCACCTCGCCTCGCACGGCTACGTGGTGATGAGCCACCAGAACAACACGGGGCCGGGGATCGAGACCGCCTCGACGACGACGCTCACCAACACCGACTACTTGCTCGGCAACCTCGACACGATCGGCGGCGGGGTGCTCGCCGGCCGCATCGACAGCGGCCGCATCGCCTGGATCGGACACAGCCGCGGCGGCGAGGGCGTGTGCCGGGCGTACGACCGCATGTTCGACGGAGACTTCGTGCCGGATCATTACGCAACGAGCGACATCATCCTCATCAGCAGCATCGCCCCGAACGACTACCTGGGCCGATTCCAGTCGAACCCGCACGACGCGAACTTCCACCTGCTGTTCGGCGCCGCCGACGGCGACAACGGGGGTTGGCCCGATCGCGAGAGCGATGCGTCGTTTCACGTGTTCGAGCGGGCCGAAGGCACGCGGCAGAACCACTACGTGCACGGCGCCGATCACAACGATTTCAACTGCTGCGGCTTCAACGACTTCGCCGGCCCGGCCGGCACCGAAATCGGCCGGATCGAAGCCCAGCAGGTCGCCAAAGGGACGTACCTCGCGTTGCTCCACCACTACGCCTGGGGAAGCGAGGCGGCCCGCGAGTTCCTCTGGCGTCAGTACGAAACGCTGCGTCCGATCGGGGTCGACGCCGACACCATCGTCGATCGCGAGTATCGCACCGGGCCGGGACCGGGCGTCGTCGTGATCGACGACTTTCAGGGTCAGAGCGCGATCACCATGAGCTCGTCCGGCGGGGCGGTGACGTTCGATGTCGGGAACGCGGTCGAGACGCAGTTCGACGACACCGACGGCACGTTCACGTGGACCCCCGCGGACCCGATGAATGGCATGTCCCGCGGGCGGCCCGACGACCTCACCCGCGGACTGGTCTTCGACTGGGACGCCGGGGACGTCGCGTTTCTCGAGTTCGAGGTCGTCCCCGCCCTGCGTGACGTCCGGGACTTTCGGTACCTGAGCTTCCGCGCGTGCCAGGGGACGCGGCACCCGAACACGATCGCGGTGCTCGAAGATCTCACGTTCACCGTCACGCTGCGCGACGGCGCCGGGGCGACGAGCTCGATCAACATCGGCGTGTACGGCGGCGGCGTCGAAGAGCCGTACCAGCGCACCGGCTCCGGCGTCGGCATCGGCTGGCAGAACGAGTTCGAAGCCATCCGGATCCGCCTGACCGATTTCCGACGCAACGACACGCCGCTCGATCTGAGCGACCTCGCCGCGATCCGCCTCGAGTTCGGCGGCGGCTTCGGATCAGCCGAGGGGCGTGTCGCGATCGACGACGTTCAGTTTTCCGAGGAGCGTCCGGTCGTTCCCTGACTCAGCCGCCACCGATCTTCTTGGCCGCGTCGTCGAGCGTCTCCTCGACTGCATCGCCGGCCTTTTCGATCGCACCCTCGGCCTGCGTCGTCGCCTGCTCGACCGCCGCATCGGCCTTGGCGCCGGCCTCTTCGAGCGCACCCGGTTCGGACTCGGCGCACGCCGGAAGCAGGGCAAGCAGCGAGGTGGTCAGGGCGGCGGCGAGGACGATCTTGATCGAGCGCTTCATGACGGAGCTCCGTTCGGAGGTCGATGATCCAGCGTCGGCGTTCCACTCGATCGCCGCCCGCGGAAGGGCACGTAGTGTACCGCCTTGCCCGACGCGTCAGCGTGGTTGCACGTCGCCGGCGCCGAACTGCTCCCAGTCGTGCCGGATGGACTCGCCCACCGCCGGTCCCTCTCCGGGACGCTGGCCCACCGAATGGCCGTGGGAGAACCCGCTTCCATCCGCCGCCGGCCCGGGCAGGGTCGGCTCGGTCCGGCAACCGGCGAGAGTCGTCAACGCGAGGGTGGCCACCAGCGGCGTGAGCGTCCGGCGACGAGAGAAGTGGAATCGCATGCCCAAAGATAGGCGACCGCCGGCCGCCGGGGGAAGCGGCTATCCTCGCCGGCCCCATGACGACGATTGCCGCCAGCCCCCCGGTCCTCCGACCGGCCGATGTTCTTCAGACCTGGTGGCCGCTCGCCGCGAGCTGGCTGCTCATGGGGGCGGAGATCCCGATGGTCGCGGCGGTGGTGTCCCGGCTCGGTCAGCCGGACATTCACCTGGCTGCCTTCGGCGGCGTCGTGTTTCCCCTCGCGCTCGTCATCGAAGCGCCGATCATCATGATGCTCGCGGCCTCGACGGCGTTGTGCCGGGATGAGGCGTCCTACCGGCGTCTCAAGCGATTCATGATCACGCTGAGCGCGACGCTGACCGTTCTCCACCTGCTGCTCGTGACGACCGACGCCTTCGAGTGGGTGGCCGGCGTCGTGATCGGCGCGCCGGCGGAGATCGTCGCGCCGGCGCGGCTCGGCTTCGCGCTCATGCTCCCGTGGACGTGGGCGATCGCGGATCGACGCTTTCATCAGGGTCTCTTGATCCGGCTCGGTCACCAGCGGCAGATCGGCGTCGGCACCGCCGCCCGGCTCGTGGGGACGCTCGCGGTTTTGGGAGTGGGTCTGACGCTCGACACGATTCCGGGCGTGGCGGTGGCGGCCGCGGCGATGTCGACCGGCGTGCTCGTCGAGGCGGCGTACGCGCGAGGGTGTATCGCGATGGTCCGGCTGGATCCGATCCTGACCGCGGCGCCGCCGGCCGTGCCCCTGACATCCGCGCGGCTCTGGCACTTCTACGTTCCGCTCGCACTGACGCCGCTCATCGCTCTCATCGCCCAGCCGATCGGCAGCGCGGGCATCAGCCGCATGCCGTTGGCGTTGACGTCGCTCGCCGTGTGGCCGGTGCTGAACGGGCTCGCCTTCATGCTGCGGAGCATCGGGGTCGCCTACAACGAGGTCGTCGTGCGGCACTGCGAGGTGCCGGGCGGGTCGGCGGTGCTCGGCCGCACCGCGTGGTGTTGCGGCGCGGCGGCCTCGCTCGTGCTCGCGTTGTTCGCGGCGACTCCGTTGGCCGAGTGGTGGTTCGCCGGGCTGTCCGGACTCGACGCCGAGCTCACGACGCTCGGACGTCGGGCACTGTGGTTTGGCGTGCCGCTCCCGCTGCTGAGCTTCCTGCATTCCTACTACCAGGGGCTGCTCGTCACCGCGCACCGCACGCGGGGCATCACCGAAGCGGTCGCGGTGTTCCTGATCGTGACCGCCATCGGCCTGTGGATCGGGGTCGCGACCGAAGCGCTCCCCGGGGCGGCGGCGGCGTTGGCCGCGATGTCCGCCGGCAGCGCGGCGCAGGCCGGGTGGTTGCGTTGGCGGTGCGGTGCGCTCGTCCGCGGGTGAGCGGGAGGCTCAGCGTTCGTCGTCGTCGAGGTCGGCCCAGAGCTCGTGGTGAACGCCGTCGGGACGATAGCCCCAAGCGATCCCGCCCCGCAGCTCCGACCGCATCAGGCCATTGGTGAGAGAGGTTCCGCCCCCGGGATCCGTGCCGTCGATACGGGGGCCACGCTCGATCCACTGCACCCGGCACGGCTCGCCCGCCTCGGCCCTCCACCGCACGCCGGCCTCGCCCCACGGCACCCGAAGGGCGCCGTGACGCCGGCAGTTGCTCGCGAGCTCGTGTATCACGAGTCCGAACGCGGGAACCTGCCGCAGCGGGATCGTGACGGGGGGGCCCTGCACGAAGAACCGATCGCCGGCCGCCGGTCCGAGCGACCGGACGAGCTCGTGCAGGTCGATCGGCTGCCAGCGTCGTCGCGTCAGCAGGTCGTGCACCACGGTGAGGGCGTGCAAACGACGCGTGATCGACGCGGCCCGTTGCGCCTCCGCCGCGTGGGTGTGCAGGCAAACGTCGACCAACGCCCCGACCGCGGCGAGGCTGTTCCGCAGGCGGTGATCCACTTCTCGGGAGGTGTCGCCGCCGCGATCGACGGTCGCTCGGATGGCCCGCGTCTGCAGGATCAATGCGAGCTGAGCCGCGACTGCGGTGAGTCGTCGCTCGTCCCCCTCGTCGAAGGCATTTGGTTCGGGGCTCTCGACGTTGAGGACACCCAGGCTCCTGGCCGCAGCGCGGATCGGTACGCACAGTTCCGCTCGCACGGACGATCGCATGGGGCGGTAGCGTCGATCGCGTCGCACGTCGCCGACGCGAGCAACGCGGCCGCTCGCGCCGACCCAGCCGGTGATGCCGCTGCCGCAATCGATGCCGTGCCCGCTGACGTACGCTCGATCCTGCTCGACGAAATCCGGTCCCCTTCCCTGCTCGCTCAGTGCGACCGGCTCGAGACGCCGCGATTCGGGCCGGATCACCAAGACGGCGCCGAACTCATAGCCCAGCTCGGCCTCCATGATGTTGAGCGCCGTCTGCGCGAAACCGTGGAGTTCGGACTGCCGCTCGAGACACCGCGCGATCGCGCGTGTCGCCGTGGCGAACGAATCTCCGGACCTCGTGTTCTCGGCGGGGGTTGTCCTGCTCTTCGCGATCCCGACCACGTTGTCCTGCCTCCGCGCGTCCTGCCCCGATCACACCTTACCTCATCGGGAATCGGTTGGCACGCTCACACGCACGGCCCCCAACCGGACAGGACGGTCAGCAAATCGACGAAGTCGACGGTGCCGCTGCCGTCGAGATCCTGCGGCACGCCCGACTCACCCCAGGCGGCGAGCACGCCAAGCAGATCGACGAAGTCGACCTGTCCGTTGCAATCGATGTCGGCGAGGCACGGATCGACAAAGCCGCCGGCGATGAGATACACCCGGCCGCGTCCCGACGAATCGTTGGCGGCGGTGACCAGATAGTCGGTCGCTCCGTCGCCGTCGACGTCTCCCATGCCGTTGGCATCGAAGCCGAACTGGGCAAACGCCACGTTGTGGGTGAACGTCTCGAGCACCGAGCCGTCGAGACCGGAGAAGATTTCCGCCCGTCCGGCCTGCGTGCCACCGGCGGGATGGATCCAGGAGGCGAGGATGAGATCGTCGTGGCAGTCGCCGTTGACGTCGCCGACGAACCGCCCGATGCCGAAGCCGCCGGTGCCGCTGAACGTCTGAAGGTGGGCGCCGCTGTCGCCGGAATACACGTGGGCGCGGTTCACGCCGAAGTCGGACACGTAGATGTCCGTCACGCCGTCGTTGTTGATGTCGCCGCGATCGATGAAGAAGAGACCGAAGTCCGTCGCGGGCTGGCCGGCGGGGGGGGCGAGAATCAGCGGCCGCGGCGAGCCACCCGCGGCGCACTCCGCTCCCGAATAGACATACACGAGCCCGTTCGCGCTCGGGCCCGCGTTGCCGGCGCCGACAGCGAAGTCGTTGACGCCGTCGCCCGTGACGTCGCCCACGAACGCAAGCCCGTTGCCGAAGTTGTCGAAGGAGGTCTCGCCGTCCACCGTGCACAACAACGCCGAGTCGAGTCCCGAGTAGACATACACGCGGCCCGCATTCGTTCCCGCCGTGTCGTCGTTGGGCGCGGAGATCGCCACGTCGCTGTGGTCGTCCCCGTTGATGTCGCCCAGCCCGATGACCGATGTGCCGAACTGATCACCACCCGAGTCACCCGTGAACGTGCGGAGGACGCTGCCGTCCTTGCCCGAGAACACGAACGCCTGGCCCGCGCCCGCAATGGGAGCGCCGGCGATGATGTCGATGACGCCGTCGTGATCGACGTCGCCCGCGGGATCGACGTCACGCCCCAGTTGGCTGGCGTCGCTGCCGGTCATCACCGGAAGGAGCAGATCGCCCGTTGCCCCGGAGTAGACGTAGACGCGACCCGCATTCGTGCCGCCGAAGAACGGCGCCGTGATCGCGATATCGTGAACGCCGTCGCCGTCGAGATCGCCCATGTCGTCCGACACCCAACCGAAGGTGTCGCCGGCGGTCTCGCCGGTGAACGTGTGAATGGCGACGCACCCCTCGACACACTGAGCGGCTGCCGGAGCGGCGAGCACCATCACGGCGAGCAGGACCGCGTTCGAAAGCGGGAGGTGGGGGCGGAGGCTGGCGATCATGGGAGTTGCCTTTCTGCACGGGCGATTGGGGGGGGGACGATTGGGACATGCATTGATAGCCGGTTGTCGCGTCCGGGTGGACGCGCGGTGAATCTGCGAAGCTGGGTAGTCTGGAAAGCGGGCACCCGGAAGGGGGACGCGGTCGCGGTCGCGGTCACGGACGCGGACACGGACACGGACACGGACACGGTCACGGACACGGACACGGACACGGACGCGGACGCGGACGCGGACGCGGCCGCGGACACGGACACGGCCACGGCCACGGACACGGACATGGACCCGGACACGGGCACGGATGCGGACCCGGACACGGACACGGACGCGGACACGGACGCGGACACGGACGCGGACGCGGTCACGGACGCGGACACGGACCCGGACGCGGACCCGGACGCGGACGCGGACGCGGACACGGACACGGACGCGGTCACGGCCCCGGTCACGGCCCCGGACGCGGACGCGGATGCGTCCCCGCCCCCGGGCACGGCCCCGCACGCGGACGTACACTCCCGCAACCGCGTCATGATCACCCCGCCAACCATTGCGGTCTTCCTCGTGCTGGCGATCGCCTCGCTCGCGTCGGCGAACGATGAGCGGCACGTCGGGCACGAGCGTCATCACCATCCTCACAACCCGCCACACCCGGCCCAGTCCGATCCCGATCGGTTTCTCACCAATCGCGTCTCGCCGGTGCGTTTGCCGCTGCCCGCCGAGTCGCCCTCGTTCTCGTTCGTCGTGTTCGGTGATCGGACAGGCGGGCCGGCGCGGGGGGTGAGCGTTCTCGCCGACGCTGTTCGTGACACGAACCTGCTGGAGCCGGACTTCGTGATGACGGTCGGTGACCTCATCGAGGGGTACAACACCACGCCCGACTGGATGTGGCAGATGCGGGAATTCAAGGCGGTGATGGATCACCTGGTGTGCCCGTGGTTCCCGGTCGCCGGCAACCACGACATCTACTGGAGGGGGCCCGATCGACCGCCGGACGAGCACGAGCAGCACTACGAGATGCACTTCGGCCCGCTGTGGTACGCCTTCGAGCACAAGGACTGCTGGTTCATCGCGCTCTACTCCGACGAAGGCAATCCCGTGACCGGTGAGCGGTCGATCGGCAAGCCGGCGAGTCAGGTCATGAGCGACGAGCAGCTCGCATGGCTCTCGGACATCCTCACGCACGCCCGCGACGCGCCCCACGTCTTCGTCTTCATCCACCACCCGCGGTGGCGGGGTGGTGCCTACGGCGACGATTGGGAGAAGGTGCACCGGCGGCTTGTCGCGGCGGGCAACGTCTCGGCTGTGTTCGCCGGCCACATTCACGAGATGCGGTACCGCGAACGCGACGGCATCGAGTACGTCACGCTCGCCACGGTCGGCGGCAGTCAGCCGGGCACCGTGCCCCGCGTCGGGTACCTGCACCACTACAACATCGTGACGGTGCGATCGGGCCAGGTGGGGATGACGGCCGTGCCGGTGGGAGCCGCCATCGACCCCCGCGCGATCACGGACGAGCTCGCAAACGCAGCGAGCGTTTTGCGACGCACGCCGCCCGCGTTCGAGGACGCGATTGCCGTACGTACGACGGGCGTCGGCCGCGGCTCGTTCACGGCCACGGTCAAGAACCCCACGCCCTACGAGGTCGATCTGACCGTGCGGGTCGAGTCGGGCGACAGCCGGTGGACCGTCGAGCCGGACCATCGGCACGAGGTGCTGCCCCCGCGTGGCGTGCGACGGTACGAATTCCAAACGCGTCGCCCCCCCGGACCGATCGACGCGGCCTTCCGCCCCGTCACGCTCGCGCTCGAAATGGACCTGCTCACGCCGACGTTCCGGTACGAGATTCCGACCAGCCGCCACGTGACGCCGATCAACCTCGACGAGATCACGCTCGCAGCGTCGGAGCGCGAGCGGGTGCTCCGGCTGGACGGGCGCACGGGGTGTGCGGCGATCGCGTCCAACGCCTTCACGCTCCACGACGGGCCGTTCACGCTCGAAGCGTGGATGCGGGCCCGGTCCTTCGGCAACCGCACCGGTCTCGTCTGCAAGACGGAGATGAGTGAGTACGGCATCTTCGTCTCGGGCGGCCGGCCGGAGTTCTCGGTGCTTCTCGGAAACGCATACGCGAGCGCCGGCATCGACGCCGGGCGGCCGCTGACGCCGGGCGGCTGGCATCACATCGCGGGTGTGTACGACGGGCGTGAAGTGCGCCTGTACGTCGACGGCACGCTCACCGGCCGGGTCGCGGCAACGGGCCAACGCCGCCGCAACGAGCTTCCGCTCTACCTCGGGGCCGACGTCGATCGCAACGGTCAGGCGATGAGCCACTTCGACGGCGAGATCGACGCCGTCCGCCTGACGGCGGGGGTGGTGTATCGCGGGCAACGGTTCGAGCCCGAACGCCGTCTGCCCGCGACCCCGCGGACCGTGCTGCTCTACAACATGGACGGCCCGGTCGGCCCGTGGCTGTACGACCAGACGCCACCACGCGCGCCGGCGTTGATGCAGGGCCGCGCGCATGTGGAGGAGGAGTGAGTACGGA
>JABDLI010000217.1 GCA_013003065.1 Phycisphaerales bacterium
ACCAGCAGCAGGTCCGTCACGCCGACGACGCCGTCTCCGTCGAAGTCGGCCGAACAGCCGTCGCACGGGCCCCACCCGCCGATCACCGCCAGCAGGTCGGTGAACGCGACGAACGAGTCGCCGTCGGCATCCGCACAGCTCGGCGCCTCGATCCGCGTGAAGTACACGTCCTGCTCGCCGTTGAAGGTCGCCGCGTACGCGACGTTGGCGGCTCGGTCGTCGGAGACCATGTCGTAGTAGTCGCCCAGCTTGTTCTGCTGGGGCCAACCGAGCCAGGAGTCGAAGGCGGGCGTGATCGGCGTGTTCTCGAACCACGTCCGCCCGCCGTCCCCCGACGACGCGTAGTACAGCTCGCTGATGTTCGCCTCCAGGCTGTTGCGGGTGTCGTTCCAAACCACGTCGATCCGCCCGTCCGGCGCGACGGCCATGGTGGCGAACCATTGCCAGGCGTCGGGACCGGGTGGATCGTCGTTGACGCGGATCGGATCGCTCCACGTGAGGCCGCCGTCGGTGCTTCGCGCGAGCACGACGTCCGCCGGATCGTTCCCGGGAGGATCGACGGTCGAGAGCAGGTAGACGTCGCCGTGCCGCGGCCCACCGGAAACATCGACGTCGATCCAGGTCTGCCCCCCGAGCCCGCCCGGATTGGGAGCAGCGCCGAACAGCCCGGGGCCGCCGAGGTCGATGGGCGTGGCGAAGTCGAAGGCAGGCGGGAGGCCGGGATCGCGGAGCGTGGTGGACTTCGCGACGACGAACCCCGTGCCCGCGATGTACACGGCGCCGTCCGCGTCGACGGCGATCGTGCCCCACCGCGGCGCGCCGGGCACGTCGATGCAGTCCTCGTACGACATGCCGTCGTCGTAGGAGAGCGTGAACTGGCCGTCGCACGTGCTGAACGTTCGCGTCCAGTTCGCGTAGACGTTGCCGTGTCCCGTCCCGCCCGTGCGATCGATCCCCATCCATTGCTTGTCGCCGCCGAACGCAAACGTTCCCATGTCGAACGTCCGACCGCCGTCCGTCGAGACGTGGATCGTGTTGACGAAGCCGCCGGTGAGGCTGTTGTAGAAGAATCGCCCGTCGGCGTCGACGTCCAGCACGGGGTCCGAGCGGAAGACGCCCTCTTCGAGGACACCGGGGAAGGTCCAGGTTTGACCGCCGTCGTCCGTCCACGCATAGCCGCCCTCGCGGAAGCTGCTGAACACGCTGTCGAACTGCCGCCATCCAATGACCGCCCGCCGGGGGTCCGTAGGGTCGATCGCGATCGAGGGCTCGTTGGCGGCGTCGCCGAGGATGTTGTTCCCCGTCGCGTCGACGTTGACCTGCACCGAGAGGTGACCGCCGCGCTCGACCCGCACCGGCGGGGATGTCACGACCGGCCCCGCCGTTGCCGCCGGACGGCCGGTCGGAACCTCGCGGTGCTTCTCCCCGGTTGTCTGGCCGAACGCCGCGAGCGCGGGCAGAAGCGAGGACACCAGGGCCGGGACGAGATGTATCTTCATGTTCGATTCTCCCGCTTGCACATCAATAGCGCGCGAGGTCCGTCGACCCGACGCTGACCACCCGAGAATTCGGAGAATGGACGCCCCGGTGTCGGAGGCTGGTCACGGAGCCGTCAGTCGGTGCAACTCCCCCATGCCGCCAGGAGGCCGAGCAGGTCGGAGAAGTCGACCAGCCCGCTCGCGTCGACGTCGGCTTCGCAGAAGTCGCTCCCCCACGCCGCGAGCAGCGTGAGCAGATCGAGAAAGTCGACGACGCCGTCGTCGTC
The DNA here is from genome assembly GCA_013003065.1 of Phycisphaerales bacterium. Lineage (GTDB taxonomy): Bacteria > Planctomycetota > Phycisphaerae > Phycisphaerales > SM1A02 > JABDLI01. Next base: position 1,766 of record JABDLI010000217.1, read on the forward strand.
CAGGTCGTAGCTGCAGTCGAAGCAGGTGAGCGGGCCGAGCAGGAAGATGCTGCTCGTGAACCCGGCTTCGGCGCTCCCGGCCGCCCAGCTCACGGTGCCGGACATCTGCACGCAGGCGTTGTCTCGAACCGTGAGCTGCGCAACCAGCGTGGACCAGCCGAAGGCCGTTCGCACCGACGGCGGCGGGGGGGGAACGGAGGTGAACAACCCACCGTTGTCTTCGTGAACGACGCTTCCCACGACGGCGGCGGCGTCCGTCGGAACTCCGCCGAAGCCGGGGGAGTAGCCGACGCCCGGCGGGAA
>JABDLI010000219.1 GCA_013003065.1 Phycisphaerales bacterium
GCTGCCGTCCGTCACCTCTTCGCGGACGACGGCCCACTCGAGCGTGCCGTCCGCGGTGTACTTGAGAAGCCCGCTGCCGTTGCCGCCCCCGGCCTGGGGACGCGTGGTGACGTAGGTCTCGCCGGCCGGTCCGATCACGGTGAGATCGGCGAGCGCCCACCCCCCGGCGGCCGGACGCCAGATGTCCTCCCACGAGGCGATCGGCGGTCCGCCCGCCGCGGCCGCCGTCACGAAGCAGCCCGCGGCACCCAACGCCGCGAACGCCTTCAGGGTCATCCGACCGCATCGATCACATCGTCGCATCGTGTTCCTCCTCGCGAGCGACCACATCGTAGGTGAGGCTGACGCCGTTCCGTACGAGATGTCGCGTCATCGACGCGAGATTGCACGGAATCGGGACAGCTCTGCTCGCAGGCGGTACTTGTGTCACGGATCGTGTCAGTCATTCGCGCTCCGTCGCCCGCTGAGGCGATCCGAGGGGCGTTCATGCTGAGTTCCGCAATCACCTATACTGAGTCCGTTGGTTAGTGGGTCTCGAGAGGGGGCACCAACGTGACCCATCGAATCGAGAAGGTGAGGCGGCTGTTCGAGAAGGCCTGCCGTCTCCCGCCGGCTGCGCGAGCCGAGTTCCTCAGTCAAGCCTGTCGTGACGACCACGAGCTGCGTTCGGAGGTCGAGGCACTGCTGCGGCGTGATGGAGCGGGCGGCACCGACGCCCTCGAGCAGCTCAAGGCGGAAGCGGAAACCGACGCCGTGGCAGAGGCGCTGCAACCGTCTCCGGAACGAATCGGACCGTATCGCATCAAGAGACGGCTTGCGCACGGCGGTATGGGAACCGTGTACATCGCGGTTCAGGATCAGCCCCGCCGAACCGTCGCCTTGAAGGTCATGAAGCCGGGCCTCGTATCGAAGTCGCTCGTTCGCCGATTCAAGTACGAAGCGCAGATCCTCGCTCGGCTCCACCACCCGAACATCGCCGAGATCTACGACGCTGGCGCCCACGACGGCGCAGACGGCCCCGTGCCGTACTTCGCGATGGAGTACATCCCGAACCGGAAGCCGCTGACGGAATACGCCTGGGATCAGCGACTCTCGACCCGGGAGCGGCTGGAGCTCTTCGTTCCTGTGTGCGCTGCGGTGCACCACGGCCATCAGAAGGGCATCATCCACCGCGATTTGAAGCCAGACAACATTCTCGTCAATTCGATGGGGACCCCCAAGGTCATCGACTTCGGCGTTGCCCGGGCGACGGATGCCGACATGACCGTCACGACGTTGCAGACCCACGTCGGCGAGTTGATCGGAACTGTGCAGTATATGAGCCCCGAGCAGGGCGACGCGGATCCGCACGATCTCGACGTGCGCAGCGACGTGTACTCGCTCGGTGTCGTTCTCTACGAGTTGCTCACGGGTCAGTTGCCTTACGACATCTCGAGCATGCCCATCTACGATGCCATCCGGGTCGTGCGAGAGAGAACGCCGGTCAGCCTCAGCTCGATCGATCGCACGCTCCGCGGAGACCTCGATACGATCGTCGGCAAGGCGATCGAGAAGGACCGATCGCGGCGCTACTCATCCGCGGAGGCACTCGAGCTCGACGTCCAACGGTTCCTGCGCCAGGAACCCATTCATGCGCGGCCACCGAGTGCCACGTATCGGATTCGCATGTTCGCTCGTCGCAACCGGCTGCTCTTCCGGTCGCTCGTCCTCGTCGTGCTGGCGTCGATCCTTGGAATCGGTGGACTGGTGTACGGGCTCATCGTCGCCGATGCCCAGCGCGACCGGGCCCACTCCCTTGCCCTGGATGAACGCGAGGCACGCAAGGCCGCGGAACACGCACGCGCGAAGGCTGAACGGAACGTCTATGTCTCGAACATCTGGGGCGCTGACGCCGCCATCGATGCGGGCGGCACGCGACAGGCGCGCCAGCGGCTCGAGGCATGCGACCCGGCGTACCGAGGATGGGAGTGGCGGTGGCTCGAGGCGCGACTCGATCGCTCGCTCACCACGCTGCGAGGTCACACCCGGTCGGTCCGGTCCTGCGCGTTCAGCCCAGACGGTTCCACCATTCTCTCGGGCTCGTGGGATGGCATGGCGCGTCTCTGGGATTCAGCGAGCGGCGAGACTCTGTACACGCTCACGGGACACAGCGGGTCCATACGCTCCGTCGCGTTCAGCGCTGATGGCAGCCTCGCCGCGACCGCGTCCACGGACAAGACCGCGCGCGTCTGGGAGGTCGTTTCGGGCACGACGATGATCAGCCTCGAGCATGAGACGGCCGTCGAGTCCGTGCGCTTCGACTCGACCGGGAGGCGGGTCGTGACCGGATGCGTCGATGGCAGGGCGCGGATCTGGGACCTCGAGCGGAGCGGCGCATCGATCGAGCTCTTCGGACATCGCGGCGCTGTGCTCGACGTGGCTTTCGGCCCGGACGACTCCAGCGTCCTCACGTCCTCCCGCGACACGACCGCGCGACTGTGGGATGCACGAACCGGTTCTCCACGAGCCGTCTTCCGGGGTCATGCGGGCCCGATCGTGATGGCGACATTCGATGCCACCGGCGATCGCGTTGCGACGGCTTCCGAGGACATGTGCGCGCGACTCTGGGACGTGGCGACCGCTCGCGAAGTCGCCCGACTCCAACATGGAGGCGCCGTGTGGAGCGTTTCCTTCGCCCCCGACGATTCACGGATCCTCACGGCCTCCGGCGACAGAACCGCCCGGATCTGGGACGCGGCGACCGGAGTGGAGGAGCGCGTACTCCGCGGTCATCAGGGCACCGTGCGGGCAGCTCGATTCGATCGCAGCGGCGAGAGGGTCGTCACCGCCTCCGCCGATCGGACTGCGCGGGTGTGGGCCAGTGCGAGCGGGGACGTGGTCACCGTCCTGCACGGCCACGAGGATGACGTGTGGCAGGCCGTCTTTGATGCGTCCGGCGAGCGCGTTGTGACCGCGTCCCTCGACCGAACGCTGAAGCTCTGGAGCGCGGCGGGCGACGTGGACGCCGCGACCCGCCTGGTCCATCCGGCCGGCGTCGTCTCGGTGGCGTTTACGGCCGATCAACGTTACGTCGTGACTGCGGCGGCCGACGGCGTGATCCGCGTCTGGGCCACTTCGACCGGCGACTGCCGACAGACAATGCCGGGGCATCGCGGCAGCGTGCGGTCGCTGTCGGTGACGTCCGACGGATCTCGCATGGCATCGGTCGGCGAGGATGAGGTCGTTCGAATCTGGGATCTCGAGTCAGGTCGAGGGGTCACGTCGTGGCGGCACCCCGCAGGCAGCGCCGCGCATGTGGCGATGAGTCCCGACGGCACCCAGCTCGTCACGGCCGGTGCGGATGGCGCGGCCTATCTCTGGAGGACCCGCGACGGTGCGCCGGCCGGCGTGTTGCGGGGCCGGCACGACGGGAGACTCGAGTCCGCGGAGTTCAGTCCCGATGCCACGCGCATCATCACGGCGTCCGAGGACGGGCGGGCCATTATCTGGGAGGTGGCGAGCGGTCGACCCTTGCACGTGCTGACGCACCAGGCGCACGTGCTCGACGCCTCCTTCAGCCCGGACGGATCTCACGTCGTCACGGCCGCCTGGGATCGGGAAGCGCGGGTGTGGGATACATCGACCGGCGAGCTTGTCGTCAGCCTGGGGGGGCACGGTGATCGCGTCCTGTCGGCGGCATTTGCGGCGGACGGGAAGCGGATCGTCACTGCTTCTCGCGACGACAGCGTTCGTCTCTGGGATCCCGTGCACGGTTCGGAGGTCGCCGTGCTTCGTGGTCACGAGTCGGCCGTCAGCGCGGCGAGATTCAGCCACGACGGTACGAGTCTCGTGACCGGCTCCCTGGATGGGTCGGCTCGCCTCTGGACGACGCTCTCGTATCGTGAGCGTCGCCTGCGCATGCTCGCCCTCGATCGTGACTGGGAGCAGGCCGAGGCGCTCGTCCGGCGCCTGAGGGCTCGATCGTCGGACTGGACCTGGGTCGCAACTCAGATCCGGACGGAGGTTGCGATGGATGAACCGGTGCGAGCAGTCGCGATGCAGATCGTCGCCATCCAAGCCGAGCTCGAACGCACGGGCCGGTGACCCGGCCCACGATTCAAGCTCCCGGCAAACCGAGTAGCGTCGCGAGCCACGTCTTGGCGAATCGCCAGTCGTTCGTGACCGTGACGTCCGACACGCCAAGCACCTTCGCCGTCTCGGCGATCGTCAGGCCGGCGAGATACCGAAGTTCCACGACGCGGGCCGTGCGCTCGTGGTGGGACTCGAGCTCATTCAACGCATCGTCGAGATCGACGAGGTCGGTCTCGGCGAGGTCGGTCGGGACGAGACGCTCATCGAAGGTCAGGCGACACGCGCCGCCGCCCCGCTTGGCGGCTCGACGGCGGCGGGCGTGATCGACGAGGATCTGACGCATCGCCCGCGCCGCCGTCGCCTTCAGGTGCGTCTCGTTGCCGAAGCGTTGCCCGCGCGTTCGAGCCAGTCGAACGAAAGCTACGTGGACCACTCCGCGACTCTCATTCAACCGGAGGGACGGTCCCCTGCTTGGTCGAGCTGGCATCTTGACCCAGCGTGCGTCTCTCCGCCTGCATTCCAACCATCATCGCCCTCGGCGTGGATTGCGTGCGGGGTCGCCGACGGCCCGAACTCTACCCGGCGGCGATCTTCGCGAAGCCGTCCGCCATCGCGGCCACGAGGGCGTCGACCTCGACCTCGGTCATCGGCGTCGAAAGCGTTCCGGTGCACGTGTTGATCATGACGAAGCCCGCGTCGAAGAGGTGATCGAGGATCACCGCGAGGCGGCGTTTCTCGTCCGCGTCGAGATAGGCTTCGCGGTAGTTGCGTGGCGGCTGGGCCTTCAGGTGCACCCGAAAGATCGAGCCGGTGCCGGTGACGCAGGCCGTGACGCCGGTGTCGCGGATCGCCGCCTCGATGCCGTGCCGTGCGCGATCGGCGAGCCTGTTCAGCCGCGCGATCGCGGCCGGGTCGAACTTCTCCATCGCCACGAGCCCCGCGGTCATGGAGATCGGGTTCGCCGAGAACGTGCCGGACAGCGGGTACCGGACGGACGACGACCGCGGGTTCAGGACCTCCATCACGTCCGTGCGGCCGGCGACCGCGCCGACCGGAAACCCGCCGCCGATCATCTTGCCCAACGCGGTGAGGTCGGGCGTGAAGTCGTACCGGCTTTGCAGACCGCCGGACTCCACCCGGAACGTGATCACCTCGTCGAGGACCAGCAACGCCGCGTGACGCGTCGTCCACTCCCGGATCGCCCGCACGAACTCCTCGTCGGCGGGCACGAGCCCCGCGCGGTGCGGCATGAGATCGAGCAGCACGCAGGCCAGCGAATCCGCGTGCTCGTCGAGGATCGCGATCGCGCGTTCGGGGTCGTTGAACGGCAGCACGACGACGTCGTTCAGCGCCGACGCCGGGGTGCCGTGGACGAGCGGCACGCCCTGCGGCCGGTGCGCTTCGCCCCAGTTCTCCGGCCCCGATGCCTGGCTCACCTCGGCGTAGTCGTAGCCGCCGTGGTACGCGCCCTCGATCTTCGCCACCCGCGGCCGCCCGGTGAACGCACGGGACGCCTTCAGCATCACCATGATCGCCTCGGTGCCGGAGTTCATGAAGCGGACCCGCTCGAACGCCGGGCTCCGGTTCACGATGTGCTCGGCGTACCGAACTTCGACCTCCGTCGCGAGCGTGAACGCGGTGCCCCGCGTGAGCTGCTCGCTCACGGCCCGGATCATGTCCGGGCACGCGTGACCGTGGATGAGCGCCGCGACGTTGTTCGCGAAGTCGATCCGCGACACGCCCTCGATGTCGACGACGCGGCACCCGGCCCCGTGCGCTGCGTACTGCGGATGGGGATCCCGCAGGACGGTGTTGCGGCTGACGCCGCCCGGGAGGACCGTCAGCGCGCGATCGTAGAGCTCCTGGCTGCGGGTGCGGTTGCGGGTATCGGTGGGCATCGTCATCTCAAGTCCTGTCAAACTCCATCCAACCCCGATCAGACCCCGGTGAGACGCTCGGCCGCGTGCAGCGGCGCGCCGGTGCGTTCGCGGACGAAGTCGAGCTCGACGCCCGGCGCGAGCTCGATCACGCGAAAGCCGTCCGGCGTGACGTCGATCACGGCGAGGTCGGTGTAGACGCGGTCGACGACGCCGACCCCCGTGAGCGGGTACGTGCACGACTCGACGAGCTTCGGTTCGCCGGTCTTCGTGCAGTGCTGCGTGATGACGAAGATCGACTTCACCCCGGCGACGAGGTCCATCGCGCCGCCGACGGCCGGAATCGCGTCCGGCCCCCCCACCGACCAGTTGGCGAGGTCGCCGTGCTGTGCGACCTGCAGCGCGCCGAGCACGCACAGGTCGAGGTGACCGCCGCGGATCATCGCGAAGCTGTCCGACTGGTGGAAGTAGGCCGCCCCCGGCACCGTCGTCACCTGCCGCTTGCCGGCGTTGATGAGCTCGGGGTCGCCGTGGCCCTCGGCCGGCGAGGGGCCCATGCCGAGCAGGCCGTTCTCGGTGTGGTAGATGAACTCGCGTCCCGCGGGCACGTACTTCGCGACGAGCTCGGGGATGCCGATGCCGAGGTTGACGTACGAGCCGTCGCGGATGTCCACCGCGACCCGACGCGCCATCTCGTCACGGGTCCAGCCCGGTGCGTGTTCCGAAGGGCGGCTCATGGGTAGGTGGCTCCCGCCGCGACCAGCGTCGACTCGTGCGCGGGGTCCGCCACGCACGTGACGCGATCGACGAAGATCCCGGGGGTGACGATGACCTCGGGGTCGAGGTCACCGGCCGGCACGACACGCGTGGCCTGCACGATCGTGGTGCGTCCCGCCATCGCCATGAGCGGCGAGAAGTTCCGGGCGGTCTTGTTGTAGAGAAGGTTGCCGTGCGGATCGGCCACGCGGGCTTTGATGAGCGCGAAGTCGGCGACGATGCCGTGTTCGAGCACGCAGTCGCGGTCGCCGATGTGACGCTGCTCCTTGCCCTCCCCCAGCGGTGTGCCGACGGCGGTGGGCGTGTAGAACGCCGGGATCCCGGCCCCGCCCGCGCGGATCCGCTCCGCCAGCGTTCCCTGCGGCACGAGCTCGAGCTCGGTGAAGCCGCTGCGGTAGAGCTCGGGAAACACCGTCGAGTTGGCGGTGCGGGGGAACGAGCAGACGACCTTCGTGACGCGTTTCGCCTTCAGAAGCGCCGCAAGACCGACCTCGCCGCTGCCGCAGTTGTTGCTGATGACGGTAAGGTCGCGTGCGCCCTGATCGATGAGGGCGTGGATGAGCTCGATCGGGCTGCCGGCCTCGCCGAAGCCGCCGATGAGCACGGACGCGCCGTCGCGAACGTCGGCAACCGCTTCCGCCGGGCTTGCCACCCGCTTGTCGATCATGCCTGCGCTCGAACCGGCGTCTGGCCCGGCTTCGTCACCCGCGTGTAGTCGTAGAGCCCCGCCTCGTCGAAGAGCACGCGGTCCTCGTAGTCGTTGAACCAGATCGCCTCCGAATTGCGACCGACGATGCAGACCTTGCCGCGATCCGGCGCGCTGCCCGCGTTCCGCAGGATCTTGAAGATCACCACGCCGTTCTCGGCGCCGGCAAGCCCGGCGACGGGCTCGTTCGTCACCGCGGCGACCTCGGTCTTTCCGCGGTAGTGGGTGATCGACAGCCGCGCATGGTTCTCGATGCCCGACAGCCCCTTCTGCGACTCGTTGAGGATCTGCCACGCCCGCTCGATCGGCACGTTGAAGGCGCGGTAGGCCACGATGTCGCGACCGCAGAAGAAGTAGTGGTTCTCGGCGCCGGCCCGCTTGAGCTCGCGTTGCATGATCCGCAGAGCGTCGGCGTCGTCGTTGATGCTCCGGATGATCGGCGACTGGTTCTCGACGGTCAGCCACCCGCG
>JABDLI010000228.1 GCA_013003065.1 Phycisphaerales bacterium
GCACAAACCTGCTTGGACGCCCAAATTCACCGCCCGCATCCTGCGGGCTGGCGTCTGGATGGTTCAGCGTGGGTATGACTGCTTTTCGCACCGCCTCCGGCGGGTGCAGGCTGCGTGGGGACCGGCGGCGTCCATGCCGCCTCGGGCAGGTTGGGTCGGGCGGTTGCGCGACCGCGCCCGGGACCGTGTCCGCGTCCGTGTCCGCGACCGCGTCCGTGTCCGTGTCCGTGTCCGTGTCCGTGTCCGCGTCCGTGTCCGCGTCCGTGTCCGCGTCCGTGTCCGTGGCCGTGTCCGTGGCCGCTACACCTCCGCCGGGTGCCACATCGTTCGGCTGTGTATGAACGGCTCGATCGTCTCCGGGGCGAGGCGGGTGTCGTTGTGCGTCCAGTCGTCGGCGGTGATCCGCTGCAGGTGCAGCCGCGTGCCGCTCTCGGTGGCGCGCTCGCGCCAGACGCGGGCCCGCGGTGCGGGGGGGGTGAGGGCGGTGAGGACGTAAACATCCCCTTCGCCGATCACCCGCGCGACGTCTTCGGGCTGAACCCCGGTCACGATGTTCAACACTCCCGCCGGCAGCGTTGCTTCCTGCAGCGTCGCCCCCAGCACGGCGGCTTCGAACGCCGAGGTTTCATCGGCGAGGACGACGACGGCGTTCCCCGCGCAGAGCGGGGGGGCGAGGAGCGAGATCAGACCGAGCCACGCGGGCTCCGCCGGGGCGACGACCGCCACGGGACCGGCGGGACGCGGTCGCGTCGCGCACGCGTACGGGCCGCCGATCGACGGCGTGGATCCCAGGAAGAGCCCGAGCTTGTCGCACCAGCCGCCGAAGCCGCGGAGTCGGGTCACCGCGTTCTCGAGCCCGATGCCGACGACGCGGGGGTTCGCGTCCGTTCCCGCTGCGAGCGTTTCGTTCCAGGCCGGGCCGCGTCGCTCGAGCGTGTCGCTCAAAGCGAACAGACAACGCCCCCGTTGCTCCGGCGGCAGCGTCGCCCACGTCGGCTGCGCCCGCGTGGCGACGCCGATCGCGTCGTCGACCTCGGCCGGCGTCGCGCAGGGGACGCTCGCGACGAGCCGATCGTCGCGGTCGATGACCTCGATGCGATCGTCGTCGTTGCCGGGCGCGAGCCGTCCCTCGATGAGATGAGACAGCCGGCGGGGAGTCGGATCGATCATGTCGCGATTCTACCGGTCACGGCCGCGGGTGTTCGCACGAGAAGAGCCGGTGGCCGCCCGGCTTTGTTCTCGAAGCGACGTTGCCGACTGATATGGTGGTGACGTGCGGAGGAGTCATTCATGAACACGCTCATCGTTGCCGGCGCCTGCATCGTGTCCTCGTGTCCACCGGTTGCCACCGTCGACACGCTGCCGCCGGTGCCGATCGCCATCTCCAACAACGCGGTCGCCGCGGTGGATCACGGCGACGGGACGTACACGCTCTACAGCTTCATGGGCATCACCGTGCCGACCTCGTTCAGCTCCATCACGGACGCGAGCTTTCGGTACGACGGTCCCGGTGGAACGTGGACGAGCATCGCCGACGCCCCGCGTCTGAACGATCGCGCCAAGATCGGGTCGAACGCGATCGCGGTGGCGGGGGAGGTCTACCTCATCGGCGGCTACACGGTCGGCGGCGGGCCGGAGATGACCGATCCCCGGCTCTTTCGCTACGACCCGGACCTCGACGAGTACGAGGAGCGGGCCGAGGTGCCGACCGAGGTCGACGACACGGTGACCGGTGTCTACCAGGATCGCTACCTCTATCTCATCAGCGGCTGGCACGGCCCGATCTTCAGCAACGTTCCCAACGTGCAGGTGTACGACACCCAGACGAACACGTGGACGCAGGCGACGCCGATCCCGGCGCCGCTCCCCGGTCTCTTCGGTCACGCCGGCGGCATCGTCGGCGACCGGATCGTCTACATGGACGGTGCCCGCATCGGCGCGGCGTTTCCGATCTCCGATCGCGTGTTCGTGGGGCAGATCGATCCCGACGGCACCGGTGACGTGACGAACATCGTCTGGCAGGAGCAGCCGGCGCACCCCGGCGCTCCGACCTACCGGGCCGCTCCCGGCGCCATGTCGGCCGGAGGCTCGCTCTTCGTCGCCGGCGGCACCGACAACACGTACAACTTCTCCGGCACCGGGTACGACGGCAATCCGTCACTGCCGCTCGCGCAGATGCTCGAGTGGACGCCCGCCGACGGCTTTCGTCTGTTGACGCTCGCCGGTGATCACGTGCCGACGATGGACCACCGCGGGCTGCTTGGGTTGCCCGATGGAAGCTGGGTCACCGTCGGCGGCATGACGGCGCCGGGGACGACGACGGACCGCGTTCAACGCTACAGCATCGGACGAGCCGCAGCGGGGGACGTCGACTGCGACGGCATCGTCGATTTCCTCGACCTGCTCACGGTGCTCGCGAGCTGGGGACCGTGCCCGGCGTGCCCGGCGGACCTCGATGGCGACGGCTTCGTGGGCTTCCTGGACCTGCTGACCGTGCTCAGCGGCTGGACGTAGAAAGCGGACGCGAACGGTCCCGATCGCGCTACCGCAAGAACCGCCGCACCCCGGCCATTCCCGCCGCGGCCGGATCGATCTGCGGGAGCGTGTTGGCCCACACGGTCGTGGCGGCGAGCGTCTCCGTGACCGCGAAGAGCCGCGCGGATTTGTCCGACCAGACCGCCAGTGCGCGGGCGTCGCCGGCCAGCGTCGTGGCCTCGGCCGTCGTTCGGAACGTGTCCATGAACCAGAACGGTCCCCCCGCTTCGGCGTGAGCGAGCGCATCCGGCGCCGGGACGTCGGTCACGAGATGCGGCGGGCACCAGTGACCACCGCCGTCCGGCCGCGGAACGGTCGGGTCCCCTCCGGTCCGAACGACCCCGCCGGCGGTCCGCACGGATTCCAGCATGTCGTCGATCGCCACCGCGTGGTGCGTCGCGGGGAGCGGGCCGATGTCGGTGTTCGCGTCCAGTGGGTCACCCACGCGGCGTGCACGCAGGCGGTCGAGCAGACGCGCGGTCACCTCTTCACGCACCGGCTCCTGCACGAGCAGCCGGATGCCGAGACCGGCGCTCGCGAGCGGGCTCGCCTCCGGTCCGGCCACGATCGCCTCGACCGCCTGGTCGAGGGCCGCGTCGTCGAAGACGACGTGGGTCAGGGGCGTCCGCGGCTCCGCGACGACCGGTGACGTGCGGGCGGCCGCGCCCTGGCACGCGCGTCGACACGTCGCGTGACGACCGGAGATGACGATGAGACGCGCGCCCGCGTGCGTCATCAACGCTTCGCCCGTCTTGACGCCGCCGGTGACGACGTTCAGGACGCCCGGCGGCAGATCCGCCCCGCGCGCGATCTCGGCGAGACGCAGGCACGCGAGCGTGGCGTGGGGAGAGGGTTTGACGACGCACGGGCAGCCCGCCGCGAGGGCCGGCGTCACGGCCCACAACACGCGGAGCAACGCGGCGTGTCCCGAGACGAGGACGACGACGACGCCGGCGGAGCGCGGGGCGTTGCCGCCCCGCACCAGATGCGACAGCTTGTCGGCCCACCCGGCGTTGAACCGCGTGATGCGTGCGGCAAGCGGCGTGTCCACCCCGGTGGCGGCGCGGATCGGCCGCCCCGTCTCTCGCGTGGCGAGGATCGCGAGCGTCGGATCGCGTTCGATGCGATCGGCCAGGCGGAGGAGTGGGGTCAGCCGCGCGGATCGCGTCCAACCCCGCTGCGCCGCCGTCGCCGCCGTGATGGCAGCGTCGACATCCGCCCCCGACGCATCGGTGAGACGCGTCAGCGTCATTCCGGTCGCGGGCGCGACGACGTCGCGATGACGCCGGGAGCGGGGCGTGACGAAGCGCCCGCCGATGAAGAGACGTTGACGCGAGGCGATCTCGATGTCGGCCGCGACCTGCGTCGGTGTCAACGCCCACGCCGGAGCTTCGCCGGTCATGACGGCACCTCGGACCGCGTGATCGACGCGACGATCGAACGCGCGAGCGACGACGCGCCAAACCGGAGCAGCTCCGGTCGCAGCCAGGATTCCCCGAGCGTCTCCCGCACCATCACGAGGTACGCCAACGCCTGATCCGGCGTGCGAATCCCGCCGGCGGGCTTGAGACCGACCCGCACGCCGGTCGCCCGCACGTGGTCCCGGATCGCCGCGATGAGAACGAGGGTCGAGGGCATGGTCGCGCCGATGGCGATCTTCCCGGTCGACGTCTTCAGGAAGACCGCCCCGTCCGTCATCGCCCCCCGTGCGCTCGACGCCGCGTCGAGGACCAGGTCACACGCTTCGCGGATGACGTCGGCATCGCCAAGCTCGCCGGTCTCGAGAATGACCTTGACCGTGGCCGCGCCGGCGGCGTGACACAGAACCCGGATCTCCTCACGGACCTGGCGGCGACGTCCCGCGAGGAAGACGCCGCGGTTGATGACGAAGTCGATCTCGTCGGCGCCCGCGCTCACCGCGGCCGCAACTTCCGCCGCCCGCACGTCGATCGGCGACTGCCCGGCCGGAAACGCCCCGGCGACGCTCGCAACCCGCACCGGTGACCCGATGAGCGCGGCCCGCGCGGTCGCGACAAAGACGGGGTAGACGCACACGGCCGCGACGGGCGGAAGCCCGACACCGGGCCCCGGCGCCCGCGCCCAACGGCAGAGCGCCCGCACGTATTGGGTCGTGTCACCGCCCTCGAGCGTCGTCAGGTCGATCAGCGAAAGAACGAGCCGCAGACCCCGCGTGCGCGCGGGCTCGACGACCGCGCGCGCCTCGTACGACTCGGCCTCGCGGCGAAGAAGCGCGGCGTCAATGGGCGGAACGGGCATCGGGAGCAGTCTAACACCACCACCAGGATCGCCCGCCACCAAAGGTGCCACGGACAGCGAAGCGTCCGTGCCGTGCGTCGTCCGCTCGCGCTGGGGAGTCAAACACCCCTTCGCGATGGACGCTGACGGCACGGACGCTTTGCTG
>JABDLI010000255.1 GCA_013003065.1 Phycisphaerales bacterium
ACGCACGGCACGGACGCTTCGCTGTCCGTGGCACCATCGGGGGGGGACTGCTGGGCGTGTTCGAACCCCTCACGCCACCACGAACAACATCGCCACCCCCACCACCGCAATCACCGCCCCCACCACCGCCCGCACCGACACGTGCTCACGCTCGACGAATGCCGCATACGGCAGGATGAAGATCGGCGTCAGGCTCAGGAGCGTCTGCGCGATGCCGACGGACGTCGCGTCCGCAGCGACGAGCGACATCCACACGCCGAGGACCGGTCCGATGAGCGTGCCGGCCAGCGTGAAGCCGAGGCCGGCGAGACGCGACCCGCGGCGGGTGAGCAACTGACCCCGCGCCAGCGCCCGTCGGTTCCTCGCGCGGGACAACGCGATGATCGGCAGGACCCCGACGCCGGCGAAGACCATCCGCACGAGCGTCGCCGCCTGCGGATCGAGGTGTTCCGCGTCGGCCATCCACCCGTGCCCCATCCCCGCCTTGCTCAGCATGAGCCCGCACGCCTGACACGCGGCGCCGAAAACGGCGAGCAGCACGCCCCGCGTGCGGTGGCCCGTGGCGTGGGGCGCCGGACGTCGTGGTCGCTCGAGAATCACCCACGCGATGCCGACAATCGTGATGCCCATGCCGGTGAGCGCGATGAGGCCGAGCCGCTCGCCCAGCACGAGCCACGCGAAGATCGTTGCGAAGACCGGCGCCGTCGTCATCAGGAGGTTCGACAGACGGGGGCCGATGTCGACGAAGGCCGTGAACAGCGCCTGATCGCCGATGCTGAGACCGACGACGCCCGACAACGCGAGCAAGAGAAGCTGCCGGCCGTTGACCGCGGGGATCCACGCGTCGTCGACGCTGAAGAAGAGCCGGTGAATGATGGCGAGGAGGATGATTGCAACGCCGATCCGCGTCGCGTTCACGACGGTCGGCCCGAGCCGCCGCCCCGCCGCGGTGAAGCAGATCGACGTGCCGGTCCAGAGGACGGACGTCAGGACCCCGGCGGCGGGTCCGAGGAGCGAAGCAGAAAGACCGATGACCAACATGGGGCGGGAAGCATACCCCCGGGGCCGTTCCGCCGCGGAGACCGCGCTCGCGATGGCTTCGAAGCTCCGCGTACCGTCGAACTGGACCTAGGTCAGACCTGGCCACGTGTCCTTCGGCTCGGCGGCGGCGAACGCGTTGCGCAGCAGCGTCACCGCAGCCTCGGGGAGCGGCCCCTTGGCCACCGCGGACAGGTTCGCCTCGGCGCTCTCCACGCGGGTCATGCCGGCGATGGCGGTATGGACGCCGGGAATCGCCAGCGTGAAACGCAGGAAGATCTCCGCCCAGTCGGCGGGTGCGCCGAGAATCGTCTGCACCGCGTCGAGGTCGAGCCCCATCGCCGCGAACCGTTCGTGGTACGGGCGGGCGTACTTCCGGTACTTCTCGTACTGCCCGTCCAGCCCCTTCCACGCGGCGTTGGCGATCGGGCGTTTGGCCATGACGCCGATGCCCGCGGCCGTCGTCAGATCGAGCAGCGGGTCGATGTTGCGTTGATCGCAGACGCTGATGGACGTTTGGATGACGGCAATCTCCGGATGTCGGGCGGCCCACTGCGCCGCCTCGTTGTCACCCGAGTAGCCGGCGAACCGCACCTTGCCCGCCTCCCGCGCTTCCAGCACGGCCCCCAGCACGTCGCCCCGCTCCAGAACGTCGACCCCGCACGAGTGCAGAAGCATCACGTCCAGGCGGTCGGTGCGGAGACGCTGCAGCGAGCGATCGATCGTGGCGTGGACGTACGCCGGCGTCCACGCGGGGGGAAGTCCGTCATCATCGTTCCACTTCGATCCGCACTTGGAGACGAGCACCAGGTCCTCCCGCCGGCCGGCGATCGACGCCCCGATCGCCTCCTCGGAACCGTAGTACGCGTGCGCGGTGTCGATGAGGTTGACCCCGTGATCGATGAGCCGGGTCAGCATCGCCTTCACCGCATCCGTATCGGTTTCCAGGCTGCCGATCGGCGCGCCGCCGAAGCCCAGCGGCGACACGCGAAGACCGGTCCGGCCGAACGGGCGGTAGACGACGGGGTCGATGGTCGGAATCGTGGTCGTCATGCCAGCAGCTCCAGCATCCGGGTTCGCATCGCTTCGTCCGGCAGCGGACCGACCCCCGCCCCCATGTTGTCCCGCAGGTGATGCACCTTCGACGTCGCGGGGATCGGACAGGTGACGGCCGGGTGCGCCAGCACGAACTTCAGGAAGAGCTGCGCCCAGCTCGTGATCCCGATCTCCCGCGCCCACGCGGGCACGCCGACCCCTTCGAAACGCCCGAAGAGGCGACCCCGCTCGAAAGGCCGCATCACCAGCACCGCGGTGTCGTGGTCGCGGGCGGCGGGCAGGACCCGCTCCTCCACCCGGCGGTCGCCGAGCGAGTACGGAATCTGGATGAAGTCGAGCGCTTCGGTCGTGACGAGCGTCTCGACCAGCTCGAAATCACGCATCTCCGTGATCCCGATGTACCGGATCCGGCCCCGCTCCTTCCAGTCCCGCAGCGTCGGGAGGTGGGTCTTCCAATCGACGAGGTTGTGAATCTGCATCAGGTCCATGACCGGGGCCCGCATGCGTGCGATCGACGCGTTCATCTGCGCAACGCCCGCGTCGCGTCCTTCGTCCGTCCAGACCTTGGTCGCAAAGAAGAGGTCGTCGCGTCCCGTCCGCCGGACGAGATCACCCACCACCCGCTCCGCCTTGCCGTACATCGGCGAGGAGTCGATGAGGGTCCCTCCCGCGGCCAGGAACGCCTCGAACACCGGAACGAGCGTCGCCACGCCATCGTCCGCCACGTTGAACGTGCGCGAGGTGCCGAGACCGATCATCGGCAAGAGCTCACCGGTCGCCGGGATCCGGCGGCGGGCGACGGCCGTCACGCTCGGCGTCCCAGGCCGCCCGCCGGTGTTCTGTCGGAGCGCCGCGGCGGCGCCCACGCCACCGAGGCCCAGCAGCATGTCACGTCGTGTGGGTTGCATAATCGTCCTCCCGCTCGCCGCATCATATCGAGCGGCCCCCGTCGCGTCCGCGCGATTGACGATTCGCCCGCATCCGTCAGAATGGCACGCCGGCCGCCGTTCTCTCTTCCCTGGGCGATCCCCCATGCACGACGTCCCGCTCGGTTCCACCGGAGTTCGCGTCTCTCAGCTCTGCGCCGGCACGATGGCGTACGGCGGCCAGGCGGACGACGCCGAGTCCGCGGCGATGTACCGCCGCTGCCGCGACGCCGGCATCAACTTCTTCGACTGCGCCGACGTCTACGCGGACGGTCGATCCGAGGAGATCCTGGGACACCTGATGGCCGCCGAACGCGACGAGATCGTCCTCGCCACGAAGGCCTACTTCCCGACCAACAAGGACGACGTCAACGCCCGCGGCGCCTCGCGGCGTCATCTCGTCTCCGCCGTCGAAGCGAGCCTCCGACGGCTGGCGACCGATCGCATCGATCTCTACTACATCCACCGCTTCGACGACGACACGGATCTCACCGAGACCCTGCGTTGCCTCGACGACCTCGTGCGTCAGGGCAAGATCCTCTACACGGGCGCCAGCAACTTCGCAGCGTGGCAGGTGGCGAAGGCACTCGGTCTCTCGACGCAGTCGGCGTGGGCGTCGTTCTGCTGCATCCAGCCGATGTACAACCTGCTGAAACGACAGGCGGAGGTGGAGCTCTTGCCGATGGCGGTCTCGGAAGGATTGGCGGTCTTCCCGTACAGCCCGCTCGCGGGAGGGCTGCTGACCGGGAAGTACCGGGGCGACAAGACGCCCGCCGACGCCCGGCTGCTCGCCAACGACATGTACAAACGCCGGTACGCGGACCCCACGCTCCACGAGGCGGCCACGCGTTTCGCCGCCCTCGCGCAGGAGCTCGGGTCGACGCCGGCGTCCCTCGCCGTGGCGTGGGTGGCCGCTCATCCCGCGGTCACGGCCCCGATCATCGGCGGCCGGACCGCCGATCAGCTCGACGATTCGCTCCGCTCCGTCGAGATCGACCTCACCCCCGACCTGCGTGACCGCCTCGCGACGCTCGTGCCCGAGCCGCCGCCGGCAACCGATCGCAGCGACGAGCGCACCGCCGGCGATCCCGGAAGCGTGGTGATTTCTCGATAGTCCGTCCGGTTTGAGGCCCTCCCCCCGGTCACCCGCTCGGTCGAGCTTGGCCCCCGTCCCCGCCGGATCGCGCGGCCACGTGCCGGTCGAGGCGAGCGACGAGCTCGTCCCGGTCGTACGAGAGCGTGGGACAGTCGTTCGCGTCGAGCAGACGCTCCAGGAGCGTGTCGATCACCCGGTTGCCCTCCCAGCGGCTTCCGACGAGGTACCGCGCGCGTGGCGACGATGATTCCAACGCGTCCAGGACGGCGACGGCGACGGACTCGGGATCGGCAACCCGGCGGTTCGTGTTCGATTCCGGGGCGGCGGGATCCGGCGTCGGCGGCGATTGGAGCCGCGTCGCCAGTTGCCACGCCTCGGAGCGGCACCACCGCGGCGCTGCCTGCAGTCGCGCGAGCGTCGACGGCAAGGCGTTCTCGGCGATACGCGAGCGGATCGCACCGGGTTGGACGATCGAGACCGCGATTCCGTGGGGAGCGAGCTCTTCACGCAGTGAAGCGGTGTACGCCTCGAGCGCGTGCTTGGTCATCGCGTACGGCCCGTAGTCCCGGCTCGCGATCGAGCCTCCCTGCGAACCGATGTTGACGATCCGCCCCCGCGTGGTCCGCAGCAGCTCGAGCATCGCGTTCGTGACGCGGTGCGGCCCGAAGACGTTCACCTCGAAGAGGTCACGCAGATCGTCGTTGCCGAACGTGGCGAGGGGCCCGATGCCTCCGACGCCGGCGTTGTTGATGAGCCCGTGCAGGCCCCGCCCCGCCGCAGCGATGACGCCCCGCGCCCGTTCGATCTCCTCCGGGCACCGGACGTCCATCGCGAGGGCGCTGACGCCTTCGATCGCGCGAAGCCGGCGCAGATCGTCCGCGCGTCGGGCGGTCGCATAGACCCGGCATTCCCGCGCTGCGAGACAACGAACCAGATGAAGACCGATGCCGGTGCTGGCGCCGGTGACGAGCACGGAATGCGAGTGGGTCATACGGGAAGCGTACGCATCATCCCCACGTCCCGGCCGACGTCGTCCCGTCGAAGACCACGGGCGACGGCGGGTCGGGGAGACGCGTGAGAAACCTGCGCAGATCGTCCGCCAGCGGCGCGTGCCACTCGGCCCGCGATCCGGTTCGCAGCGGATCGATGACCAGACGCGTCGCATGGACGAACATGCGCGGCAGACCGTATTCGTCGCGGAACCACTGATTGATCCGGCCTTTGCCGTGGGTCGTATCGCCGATGACGTGGTGGGCAAGGTGGTTGAGGTGGCGGCGGATCTGGTGGTAGCGGCCCGTGTGCAACCGGACGCGAAGAAGCGAGCATCGCGCGCACACCGCCAGCCGGGTGCACTCGGTCCGCGATGGCTGCGGCTCCCCCCGGTCGTTTCGGAGCGGCCGGGTGCTCTCGAAGGTCGGGGGCGTCGTCCCCCGCACCAGGACGAGGTATTCCTTGACGCACGTGGGTCGGGCGAGCGCCGCTTGGAGCTCACGAGCGCTGTCGGGCGACAACGCGAAGCACAGCACGCCGGACGTATTCCGATCCAGCCGGTGCACCGGGTAGAGAAACCGGCCGAGCTGCTTCGAGAGCGTCTGCAGCACCACGGGCTCTCGCCGTCCCGATCGCTCGTGCCGGTGGACGGTGAGGCCCGGCGGCTTGTCCACGACGACGACGTCGTCGTCCTGGTGAATCACGTCGATCGGCGTCTGAATCGGGCCCACGCTCGATATGCTACCGGGCCGTGGATCTCGAACACCCCCGTGACATCCGGATCTCCTGCGCGCCCGCGCTCGCCCCCTGGCTCGAGGCCGAGCTGGCGAAGCTCGAGCTGCCCGTCGTCGCTCGGACCCGCACGAGCGTCAGCGTCCGCGGCGGGTGGCGTGACACGTGGCGGCTGTGCCTGGAGCTCAGGACGGCCTTTCAGGTTCTCTTCCCGCTCGCGCGGTTTCCGTGCGGCGGTCCCGACGAGCTGTACGCCGCCGTCCGGGGCATGGCGTGGGAGGATGTCGTACCCCCCGACGGGTACCTCACCGTCGAGTCGCGGGTCGATCATCCGTCGATCGACAACTCGATGTTTCCGAACCTCCGCGTGAAGGACGCGATCTGCGATCGTCTGGTCGCCGCTACGGGACGCCGGCCGGATTCCGGCGCCGAGCGTCGCGGCGTCGTCGTGCACCTGGCCTGGCTGCGGGGGGAGGCGACGATCTCGCTGAACGCGGCCGGACGCAAGCTGGCGGACCGCGGGTACCGCCGGAATCCGCACCGCGCGCCGCTGCAGGAGACGCTGGCGGCCGGCATCATCCTGGCCACCGGCTGGGAGGGAACGACGCCGCTCGTCGTGCCGATGTGCGGGAGCGGTACGCTCGCCATCGAAGCGGCCATGATCGGCCTGGATCGCGCCCCCGGTCTGCTGCGACCGACGTTCGCGTTCAGCCACGTCAAGGGGTTCGACGCCGGCGTCTTCAAGGGACTGCGGGCCGCCACGCGACGCCGCGCGGCGAAGACGCTTCGAGCGCCGATCATCGCGACCGATCTCGATCCCGAGGCGATCGAGGCCGCGCGACGCAACGTCGAGACGGCGGGCCTGGCGTCGCTCATCGACTTTCGCGTCTGCGACTTCGCCGACACGCCGCTGCCGGACGAGGCCGGCGTGCTCATCGTCAATCCCGAGTACGGTTCGCGGCTCGGCTCCGAGGCGACGCTTGCTCCGGTCTACGAACGGTTGGGCGCCTTCTTCAAGCACCGATGCGACGGATGGTCGTGCTTCGTGCTGTCCGGCAACCGGACGCTCACCGGCCATCTCGGGCTGCGGGCGACGCGACGCGTCCCGTTCTTCAACGCCGACATCGAGTGCCGGCTGCTCGAGTACCGCATGTGGCGGGCGGCCGCATCGGCGGCCACCGAGGCCTGACGCTCAGCAGCTTCGGAGCTTCTCTTCGAGCAGCCGCGAGGTGACCGGTATGAAGTCACGCTCGGTGAGAATGCCGACGAGCCGTCGATCCCGCACGACGGGAAGACACGGGATGCCGCGGGCGCGCATGAGCTCGACCGCCTCCAGCGTCGGGGTTTCCGGCGACACCGTCACGGGGTCGCGTTGCATGACGTCACCGACCGGGATGCACTGCTCGCGACCCGGTCCCCGCGCCAGCACACGGAGCAGTTGCCGGTAGGAGATGAGACCCACGAGATGGTGGTCCGCATCCTCGACCGGCACGTGCCGGACGTGCTTCCAGTCCATCAGGCTCGCCGCGAGATCGATGACGTCGTCGTCACGCACGGTAAACACATCGGTCGTCATGAGCTGATCCACACGCGACAGTCGTGACATCGGCACGGTGCACTCCTCCGGCGTTGCCGGCTTCCATTCGTGAACGGGTCGTCCCTCCTGCTGCCGGCACGCGAGCACGGAGACGAGATCGTCGAGCACCTGGTTGCGGGTCCCGCCGCCGCCCAGACGGTCGAGCCCGTCGAGCAGCCACCGCGCGCCGGTCTGGCCGCTCGCGACCCGCTGCTCGACGATGCCCAGGAAGCGTCCGGCGTCGTCCGCGTCGATCCCGGCGGCGGACAGCCCTTCGGCGGCCAGCGGCAACAGCTCGGCGAGCACGAGATCGCGGGCGAGGATGGATCGTCCGTCGAGCCACACCAGCGGCGCGTCGAGCCCGAGCCGGGCCGCCCGCAGGAAGTTCGAGCGTGCGACGTCGAAGTCCATGCGATCCGCCATGTCGCCGAGCCGACGCGGGATGCCCACGAGCAGCCCGTACCAGCACGCGGCGTTCGCGACCTCGTCGGTCACGGTCGGACCGGCGGGGAGCATGCGGCTCTCGATGCGAAGGTGCGGTCGCTGGTTGGTCACGCCGTAGCACGCTCGGTTCCACCGGTACACGGTGCCGTTGTGGAGCTGCAGGGCGCGGAGCCGGGGAACGCCCCCGGCGTCGAGAACGGCGAGGGCGTCTTCGTCCGTGTCGCCGACGAGCACCGCGGGGAATCGCGCGATGTCGTCCTGGAAGAGCTCAAGGGGCGAGTGTCGGACCCACGCTTCGCCGAAGCGCACGCGAGCGCTGCGGTCCAGCACGCCCCGCAGCGGACGCCGCGTGTCGACGGCCTGCTGGAACAACGCGATCCGGGTCTCCCGCCACAGCCGGCGGCCGAAGAGCAGGGGTGCGTTCGCGGCGGCCGCGAGCACGGGACCCGCCGCCGCCTGGGCGGCGTTGAAGACGGTGGCGAACTCCTGCGGCTGCACCTGGAAGTGAAACTGGCAGCTCGTGTTGGCCGCTTCGAGCATGACCGACTCGTGCCGCATGATCAGCTCGTCGGGCCCGTTGATCCGCAGCTCGTAGTCCTCGCCCCGAAGGTCACGCAACGCCTTCACCAGCGCGTGGTACCGCGGACGGGGCGTGATGTTCGAGTCGTCCAGATCGTGCTTTCGCAGCGTCGGGAGAATGCCCGTCAACAGCGGTGACGCCGCCGACGGCGCGGCGGCCGCGCGCACCCGGTCGAGCGCCGAGGCGAGCTGCTGCTCCAGCCGTCGCAGACAATCCCCGCCGAAGACCACCGGAGGCGCGTTGTATTCCAGGTTGAAGAGCGAGAGCTCGGTCGTGAAGCTCTCGTCCGCCAGACGCGTCAGCGTGTCCAGCCCCGCCCGGGCCGGGCGGCCGCGGCCGTCGATCAGGACGTATTCCTGCTCGGCCCCGATCCGCCGGGTCGGATCGTCGAACATGCCGGCGTCGAGCATTCGCCGGAGCGCGCGAAGATCGCGGAGAACGCGACGGACGAAGCGGCGGCGTTTCTCCGCGTCGAACACCGGCTCCAGTCCCGGCAGCGTCTGTCCCACGCGAACCTCCCGCCTCGCGAACCCGGCCATCCCATGCTACGAGAGATGGCGTCGCCACCCCCCCGCCCGCTCGCAAATCGGGGACTCGACCCCGCGATTGACACGGTCGCCCCAGCCGCCACAATCGCCGCCTTCCCTGGAGACGCCCCCATGACCGAGCCGCGACCCAGCTCCCCCGGACTCCTCGACCTCATTGAGCGTATCGGCAACTGGCTGCCGGATCCGGCCACGCTGTTCCTGCTGGGCACCGTCGTCGTGATGCTCCTCTCGGCGATCGCGGCCGGCGGCGAGTGGACGGTCCAGCCCCGGCTGCCCCAACCGCTCGTCGAGGAGATCACCGCTGCCGACGGGAGCGTCGAAGAGCGGGTGGTCACCGATGAGGCCGGCGCGCCGATTCTCGAGTGGCGGGAGAGCGGCGACCCGCTCGTCGCCCGCAGCCTGCTGACCCGCGACGGCTTGTTCTGGGCCATCCAGAGCATGGTCACCAACTTCATGAACTTCCCGCCCCTCGGCGTGGTGCTCGTCGGCATGCTCGGCATCGGCATCGCCGAACGCACGGGTCTGCTCGGCGCGATCCTGAAGGGAGCGATGCTCCTCATCCCCGGGCCGTTGCTCACGCCCGCGATGGTCTTCATCGGCATCATGTCGTCGATGACGCTCGACGCCGGGTACGTGGTGCTGCCGCCCCTTGCGGCGCTCTTGTACAAGGCGGTCGGGCGGTCGCCGCTCGCCGGCATCGCCGCCGTCTTCGCCGGCGTCTCCGCCGGCTTCAACGCCAACCTGTTCATCACCGGGCTCGATCCGATGCTGGCGGGTTTCGCCACGACCGGCGGCCAGGTCATCGATCCCGACTACCAGATGAACCCCGCGTGCAACTGGTGGTTCATGATCGCCTCCACGTTCGTCATGACGTTCACGGGGTGGGCGGTCACGTCCTTCTTCGTCGAGCGTCGTCTGCAGAGCAAGTCGCCGGACGAGGGTGGTCCGCCGGTGGGCGTGGGAAGCGATCTCGACGCGCACCGCCTCACGCCGCTGGAGATCCGCGGCCTGTGGGTGGCGCTGGCCACTTTCGCGGCGACCCTCGGGGTCTTCCTGCTGATGATCGTCATCAGGGACGGCGCGCTCAACGGTCCCGGCAACGTGTTCGAGCGTTGGGTCGAGGCCATCGTGCCCATGCTTTTCTTCTGCTTCGTCATCCCGGGGGCGGCGTTCGGCGTGGCGACGGGCACGATCCGGAACGACAAGGACGCGGCCAAGCTCCTGATCCAGTCGATGGCGGCGATGGCCCCCATCATCGTCCTCGCCTTCTTCGCGGCCCAGTTCATCGAGTACTTCAAGTACTCCGGACTCGACCGGATGCTCGCGATGGCCGGTGGTCAGGCCCTCGGTCAGGCGGAGATGCCGGCGTGGCTGCTCGTCGTCGTGTTCATCCTGCTGACGGTGGTCTTCAACCTGTTCATCGGGTCGATGAGCGCGAAGTACGCGATGTTCGCGCCGATCTTCATCCCGATGTTCATGCTCGTGGGCATCAGCCCGGAGCTGACGCAGGCGGCGTACCGCATCGGCGACTCCGTCAGCAACACGATCACGCCGCTGAACGCGTACCTCGTGATCATCCTCGTGTTCATGCAGCAGTACGTCCCCAAGGGGGGCATGGGCACGCTGATCTCGACCATGCTGCCCTACTCGGTGGTCTTCACGATCGTGTGGACGGCTCTGCTGCTCGTGTGGATGCTGTTCGACATTCCGCTCGGCCCCGACGGACCGTTGCGTTACGTCATCACCGGCGGCTGAGACGACTCGGCGAGCCCGAGGACGCGGATGGCGTTTTCACGCAGGGTGAACTTCTGCACCTTGCCCGTCACCGTCATCGGGAACGTCTCGAGCACCAGCCAATACCGCGGGATCTTGAAGTGCGCGATCTTCTCGCGGCACCAGCCGCGGAACTCCTCCGGCGTGGGCTGGATCGAGCCTGGCCCGAGCTGCACGCACGCGCAGAGCTCCTCCCCGTACTTCGGATCCGGCACGCCGACCACGGCCACCGCGCTGACCGGCTCGAAACCGCCGATGAACTCCTCGATCTCACGCGGGTAGATGTTCTCGCCGCCGCGAATGACCATGTCCTTGAGACGACCCGTGATCCGCACGGACCCGTCGTCCTCCATCACGCCGACGTCACCGGTGTGCAGCCAGCCGCGGCCGTCGATGGCCTCGGCCGTGGCGTCCGGCTGTCCGTCGTACCGACGCATCACCTGATAACCACGCACGCACAGCTCGCCATCGGCGCCACGCGGCACGGTGAGACCCGTCTCGACATCGACGACCTTGATCTCCTGGTGCGGCAGCACGCATCCGACCGTCGAGACCCGACGCTCGATGGAATCGTCCGTCCGCGTCAGCGTGACGACGGGCGAAGCTTCGGTCTGCCCGTACGCGATGAGCAGCTCGGGAACGTGCAGTTGGGCCGCGATGTCGCGAACGAGCGACGGCGCAGACGGCGCGCCGCCCATCACACCCGTCCGAAGCGTCGTCATGTCGGTCGTGGAGCGGGCCGGATCATCCAGCAACGCCTGGAACATCGTGGGCACGCCGTGCAGCACGGTGCAACGCTCCCCCGCCACCGCCGCGAGGGTCGCCGCGGCATCGAAGCTTCCCGACGGGATCACGATGGCGGCTCCGGCCGTCACCGCGGCGAGGTTGGCCAGGACCATGCCGAAGCAGTGGTAGAAGGGCACCGGGACGCACACGCGGTCGTCCGCGGTGAGCTTCATCGCGCACGCGACGGCCAACGCGTTGTTGAGAATGTTGTGGTGCGTCAGCACCACGCCCTTGGGAAATCCCGTCGTTCCCGAGGTGTACTGGATGTTCACCTCGTCATCCGGGTCGAGTCGGCGTCGCCGCTCCTCGAGCGCAGCATCGGGCAAGTCGTCCCCCAGCTCCGCGAAGGCGCGCTCCGTGAGCATGCCGGGGTGCTCCTCGGAGCCGATGAAGACCACGGTCTCGAGATCGGGGAATCGCCACGAGCCGATCCGGCCGGGCTCGCTTTGCTTCACCTCCGGGCACACTTCATCGAGCATCTGCAGGTAGTTCGAGCTCTTGTACGAAGCGATGAGGATGAGCACCCGCGCTCGCGAGTGCTTCAGCACGTATTCGAGCTCGTGGCTGCGGTAAGCCGGGTTGATGTTGACGAGGATCGCGCCGATCTTGGCCGTGGCGAACTGCGCCACCACCCACTCGTCGTTGTTCGTCGACCAGATGGCCACCCGATCGCCCGCCGCGATCCCCAGTCGCAGGAACGCCTTGGCGGCGCGATTGACGATGCGATTGAAGCCGCGGTAGGTGTGCCGGCGGCGTTGCGGGAGGTCGATGACGGCATCGGCGTCGGGGAAGGCGCGTGCCGTTCGATCGAGACACTGTCCGATCGTGAGACCCAGGAGCGGCGGATCCGCCGGGCCGCAGTCATAGCTGCCGGCGGGCGTCAGCAGGTGGTCCGGTCGTACGGCGGACGCGACGGCTCGCGCCGGAGGGGAGAACGTGCTCATCTGTGCTCCTTTCGGATGAACGAGCCTCGAGATCGAGTCTACGGCGGTCCGCGGCGGGCGGAACGGGGCGAACTCCCCGATCAACCACGCAATCTCGGACCGATGCACGCGGGGTGCCACACGCGGAATAGAGTGCAGTCATGCTCGCGGCCCTCGACCCACCGCCGACATCGGCGACGGATCGCGGCGGCCCCGCCGGGCTGCCGCATCCGCCGGTGGTCGCCCACGCGTCCGTCACGCCGACGGCGGCACAGATCGATCGGGTCACGTCCCTCGCGGCGGAGCTGCTGCGTGATCATCCGCAGCTCGCCCTCGAGCGGGCGTACGAAGCGTGCCGCGTTCGGACGATCACGCCGGGACCGGCGTTGCATCTCGACGATCTCAGCGAGATCGGGATCGTCGGGCAGCGTCCCGACGCCCGGTTCCTCCAGGAACGCGCCCGGCTCCGGGCCGGCGATGGCGATTTCGTCGCCGCGAGCTTCGTCTCCGAGCCCGCCTACGCTCGCTATTGCCGGGACCGGCTCGCCCTGGGCGACCCGACGTGGCTGCTGCCCGCGGCCGCGACCGACGATGCCCGGCTCGCCGCCGCCTGCTGGTGGGATCGCCCGGTCCGTGCCGCTTTGCTGGCCGCGGCTCGTGTCGGCGCGTTGCGTTGGATCCACCCCCACTACGGCGGCCGCGCGGTCTGGGACCTCGCCATGCTGCTGCACCGGCGGGGCGGCGTCGCGCTCGGCGTGATCGCTCCGCCCCCCGGCCTGACCGAATGGGTGAACGACAAGGTCTCGTTCGCCGAGACCGTGACGCGTCTGCTCGGCCCGGGGGCGACGCCGCGGATCGAGGAGACGACGAGCGTCGCCTGGCTCAGCCGGCGGATTCGCGATCTCGCCGAACGCACCGAGTGGATCGTGATCAAGGTCCCCGACTCCGCCGGGGCGTACGGGACGGTCGTCCTTGACACGAGGCGGTACCGGGGCCGCGATCTTGGGGCGATCCGCGCCGACGTGCTGCCGATCGTGACGGAAGCGCTCGGCGGGGCCGACCTGCCGCGGCTCCTCATCCGCGGCTGGGAGACCGCCGTTGTCGCCTCGCCGTCCGCCCAGCTCTGGATACCACCCCCGGCGGATGGCCCACCGGTCGTCGAGGGCGTGTTCCTCCAGACGCTCGCGGGTCACGCGGCGAAGTTCGAGGGCGCGCGGCCCGGCCGATTGCCGGCATCCGTCGAGTCGGCGTTTGTCGAGGACTCCTGGTTGCTGGGCCTCCTGTTTCAGCAGCTCGGATACGTCGGACGCTGCTCGTTCGACGCGATCGTGACGGTCGTCGGCGGTCACCCTCGGCTCGTGTTCGTCGAGTGCAACGGGCGGTGGGGCGGCACCTCCGGACCGATGTCGCTGCTGAACCGGCTCTTCGGCGATTGGGCGCGGCGGCCGTTTGCCGTCCGGACCTGTTGGGCCCCGGGGCTCACGGATTGTCGGTTTCGCGACGTCCTCGCGCACCTCGGCGACGAGCTCTTCGACGCCCGCACCGGCCGCGGCTCGCTCATCCTGCTCGGACCGGGGCGGACGCGTCTGACCGGCAAGCTGAACGTCATTGCGCTCGCGGAGACGCCCGAGGACGCGGACCGGTACCTGCGTGAAGATGTCACGCCCCGTCTCCGCCGCTTCGCCGCGCACGACTGATTGGACAACGGGTGACGACGCAGAGACCAGGGCGGCTCACGCCAGTCCGTCGATCCGGACCCGCGTCTTCTCGTCGATCGTGAGGACCGACCGGTCCGGGACGACCTGCCACGACTCGTGCGAGATCGGCTCGGAGGCCACCACGACCGCGTGGTATTCCACGGCGGGATCGTGCTGCACGTGCGGAATGCCGCAAATCTCGCAATCACGCACTCCGTCGCGGGTCACGCAGTGCAGCGTCTGATTCCACCGGGTGACGAGCATGCGGTGACCGTCGGTCAGCAGGAGGTTGAGACGCGGCGGGGTGTCCGTGGCCTCCTCGCACCAACCGGCGAGCGTCCTCACCGCTTCCGACAGCAGATCACGCAGCCGGTCGAGCGACGCGTCACCGGGCCCCGTCGGTCCGCACCGTCCCATGAGCCACCAGAAGACGGCCTCGCTGTCGGTCTCGCCCCGCCGCTGTTTCCAGAGTTCCGGCGGCGTCGCGGTCTCCAGGCGTGATGCGACGGCGTCGAAACCGGTGACCGTTCCGTTGTGGGCGAAGACCCAGCGGCCGCACGAGAAGGGATGGGTGTTGGCCTCCAGCGGCGTCCCCACCGTGGCCAGCCGCACGTGGGCGACGACGGTGCGGGCGTAGATGCGTTCGGCGGTCCGGCTGAAGTGGACGTCGGCGTAGGCGGCCGTGCTGCGTCGCTCGACGACGGGCATTCCGTCGTCGTAGCAGGCGATTCCCCACCCATCCGAGTGCGCGCGACCGGTCTCGTCCGATTGGCTCTGCAACAGCAAGGCGTTCTGTGCGTGAACGAGCGTGCACTCGACCTTCGTCGGTTCGCTCGCGCGGAGTCCGTAGAGCCGGCACATGCCTCCGAGCTCCTCGTCGGTGGACTCAGCGGCGAAGCTCCGAACGCCGGCCGCAGGCGGTCCACCGCACGCCTGCGCGACGGAACCCTCGGAGACGCGACAGGAGCTCGGACTGTCGCTCCGCGGGCAGCACCGTGAGGTGGCTGAGCATGCGTCCGCACGACTCCGCGTGCCGCAACGCCGTCTCCGCCTCGCGTAGGAGCGTCGTGAGCTCTTCCGAGGAGTAGTGGTGATCCGGTCCCAGTGCGAGCAACCCACGCACCGCCTCCAGACCCTCGGCGTGCTCTTCGTAGAATCGATCGACGGGCTCGTCGCCCATCTCCATCCGCAGCTGCGGGTAGTAGACCTCTTCCTCGAACTGGATGTGCGGACCCACCACCACGTCGATCTCATCCGCGATCTTCGCGGCCGCCCGGCCGTCACCCTCGCTGAGCGCGGCCACGAGCCGAGCCAGACCCCGGATCATCTCCTGGTGATCGGCGATGAACTCCTTGCGCAGCGTGCTCGGTTGCATCATCGGGCTCCTGATTCCCATCGCGTTGCTTAATTATCGAACGACCGGTGGGAGCGATCGACGGGGAACCCGACCCGTTCCAAAACGCACGCCCGCCCCGCGATGTGCGGAGCGGGCGTGGAGGACAGGGGAGCTGAGAAATCAACTCACGGACGAGGACCGACGGTCGGACTCCACGTCGTCTGCACCCACGGTGGGGCCAGCGGCGCGGCGCCCGGAGCCAGGGCCTCGATCGCACTCACGAGGCTCGCGTAGGCGAAGGACGGGTTGTGAACACCCAGGCTGCCGTCGCTGTTGACGAGACCCCAGTTCCATCCGGCCTTGATCAACTCGGCGTCGGCGAAGTCGTACAGGATCCCGATCACGGTCGAGCTGGCGGTTTCGACCACGTCGACGTCGGTCACGCGGAACGGACCAAGCGTCGTGTCGTCGGTGAACGTGACCGTGATGGCCTGGCGGCCGCGGGTTCCACCGAACTCCAGGTCGCTGACCAACGCGACATCCGTGATCACGCCCGCCCCGTTGAGATCGATGAAGTTCCCGGCCGCGATCTGCTCCGCGATCAGATCGAGCATGGCGACCTCGATCACCGATTGCAGCACGTCGAGCGTCGATTGGACGCCGTCCTGGATGAACTCGGCGGTCACGCCCTCGTCGTGGCAGCTCGCGCAGATGTCCGGGCTCGCGAAGAACGTGTGGTTCGTCCCGCCCTCGTTGTAGGCGAGCACGTCGGGCGGCGGCGTCGCCTCCATGTGACACGCGACACAGGTGTCCGTGACGAAGGAGTGCGGACCGCGGAACCCGGTGGGAACCAGATAGGCGTTCTCGCCCATCACCATGTCGGTCTGCGCCGAACCGTGCGGCGCCCGCGTCGCTTCGGACGTGCCGAAGTGCTCGGCGAACGTCTCGTCGTTGCGCAGCCCGCGTCGTGAGTTGTGGCACGTCATGCAGATCGCACCGCGTCCCACGCCGTAGGCGGTGAAGCCGGCGATCAGCTCCGGCGTGTTCCCGCTCACCCGAACCGTGGCATCCGTGTCGATGCCGGAGGTGGATCCGGGATTGTGCGGATCGTGGCAGGTCACGCAGGTCTGCGGGTGGACATCGTCGATGCCCCACGTGACGTCGATGCTCCCCGTCGGGTCACCCGGCACGTCGCCGAGCAGGACCGGCAGCCAGGCGAGGAACCCGTTGGCGGTGTGGCAGCGGGAGCAGCTTCCGCTCTCGCCTTCGTCGATGGCCAGCTCGTAGTTCGCATGACCGCTGAGCTGCCACTGCTGGAATCGGGCGTGCCGCAGCGGCTCGCCGTGGCACGTTGCGCAGACATCCGAGGAGAGGCTCACCCGCGGATCGTGCTGCGTGTGGGCCGGGTTGCTGGCCCCCGCCCCCGCGCTCTGCGGCCCGTGGCAGTTCTCGCACTGGACGTTCGCCAGCTGCGCCGTCGTCGCAAACTCGTCGAGCATCGTCGACCAGTTCTCGGGCGACGGATTGCCGATGAGCCCGGCGCCGAGGAAGTCGAGGAAGTCCACCGTGTCGTCGATGCCGCCGTTTGCGACGGCGGGATCGTAGCCCACCGAGTGGCACGAGAAGCACTGCGGTCCCCAGTAGGGGCTGTTGTTCAGATTCGTCGTGAAGATCTCGGCGTGCCCGGTCTTCGCCCACGGCGTGAACTGATCGACGCTCAGCAGGCTGTGGCATGACACGCACGACTCCGGCGACACGGGATGACCATCGGCATCCTCGCCGATGACGATCCCCCGCCAGGTCCCGGCAAACACGTCGATGACGGCCGGGCTTCCCGACGCGAGGTCATCCACCGTCAGCCGGTAGAGCCCCGGTGCGTCCGGGATGAACTCCGGATTGCGGGTACCCGCGTCGGTGAGCGTCGCCGACGAGCCGCCCGGCAACGCGAGCGACCACGCGTAGCTCGCCTGCTCGCGGCCTTGAAGCAGCACCGGAACGCCGACCGGGACATTGCGGAGGCTCGCGGTGGGCTGCCACGGCAACGCGGAGTGGACCGATCCTTCCCCGCAGTACACACCCGATGACGTCGTCACGTCGACGCGGAAGCTGACCAGTCCGGCCTCTTCGAGCGAGAACGGATTGAGCCCCACCACCTGGAACCGATTCTGGAGACCGCCGAAGAACTCGCCCTCGTGGGGCGGGATCGTCGGGGGCAGATCGTCGGGGCCGATCGGCGGCTCGACCAGGATGTGGAACAGCTCGGCCTTGAAGTCCGCGCGCGGGGGAAGCGTGATGAGCAGCGTCTCGTCGTCCGTCGCGCCGACGGCCGCGTCGGCCCCGCCGGTCTGCATCCACTCGAAGCCTTCGACCGTGGAGCCGTCGAGCACGACCACCTGTGCCGTTGCTTCGACCATGCCATCCGGCTCGGCGTCACCCGAGGTCGCGATCGTGACGACCACGGGGGCCACCGGGGTCAGGGCCACGTTGAGGACGACCGTCAGGTCGGGGAAGAGAACGACGGACTCCTCGACCGTGCCGTAGTGCATCGCGGAGAAGGTCACCGCGTAGCCGCCCGGATCGAGCATGGCGGAGTACACGCCGTCGTCACCGGTCACGAACGACTCCCCGTCGACCGAGACGAGGGCGCCCACGACGGGAGCTCCGGTCCAGGCGTTGATCACGACTCCGGTCAGCACGCTCTCGGGATCCGCCGGCTCGCAGCCCCAGTCGGCCAGCACCGCCAGCAGATCCGGGAAGCCGACGAAGCCGTCCCCGTCCAGATCGGCCGGACACCCGGCGCACTCGCCCCAGTCGGCAAGCACGGGCAGGAGGTCGTCGAACCCGACGAAGCCATCGCCGTTCACGTCGCCCGGACAGGATCCTCCGAACGCCGCGGGGCTCAGAAGCAGAATCGTCAGTATGGTCGCCAAGATATTTCTCATTGCCGTCACTCCTTCCATCGACCGCGGTCAGAGCCGGCGGCCGAGTGTCCGACGAAAGGTGGGGCAAAGAGCGCGCCAGCGTTGCACACCGCGGGGCGGCCGCGTGACGGGCCCTTGGCTTCGCTCGGGGGGCAGCCAGGACGCTCCACGCGGCGGTGGCGTCCCGGGACCGGGAATCGCGGCCGTCGTCCTGTCCTCGGATTGGGGAATCGGACCACGCGTGCCCCAGCGGCCGCGGGCAAACAGACGATCACCGGCGAGCGATCCGCGGAGAATAGTCGGGAAACGGGGCGGGGTTCCCGCCTCTTTCACCCCCGCCGGGCGGATTCTCCGTACTGGAAACGGGGCGTCCAGCCCTGCGCTCCGTCGACCAGCAGGTCGAAGAGATGCCACACCGAGCAGAACGGATCGCCCGGCCCGAAGGTCGCGCAGCCGGTCCGCGTGATCACGCCGTCCTCGGAGCGGTGAAAAGCGCTCACGCCGGGCCAGTACCTCTCGGGCTCCGGCTCGAAGCCGAGATCGCGGGCGAAGTCGTTGTTCCCGCACGAGACCATTCGGAACCCCCACCCCCGCTCCGCGGCGAACGCCTGCTGGGTCGCGGGGTCATCCGGCGTGGCGACCGCGAACGCCGCACGGCTGCCGAGGTGATCGACGACCCCGTTGAGGCCGTCGGCCCACAAGGTGCAGTACGGGCACGATCGACCCATGTTGTGGATCACCAACAGCTCTTCGTTGTCGCCGAAGAGCTCGGACAGCCGGACGGGACCGTCGACGCTCTCGAAGACGAAGTCGGCGACGGGCTCGCGTGGAACCCGCCGACGCGCGTCCGTCAACCGCTTGCGGAGCACGTCGATCTCCCGCTCGATTTCTGCGATCTCGTCCGTCATCAGGGGTGATGCAGCCATGGGCGCGTCTCCTTCTCGACTCGGTCCGTGACGTCAGGATATCGCTCGGGCCGACGCCGGACTACGCTGTCGGGTTCCCGAACGGAGCTTCTCGATGTTGACACCCACCGCCATCGTCTTTGTCGTGACCGTGGCCGCCCTGCTCGCCGGCGCGATGCTCCTGCACGCGACGCTGCGGCTGACGCGACGGGACGGCAGGATCCACCGCGGTGTGGCCCGGGCCCCCGGCGCGGACGCCATCGTGTTCTTCTTCACGGCCGCCCCCCAGGTGGCGGGACCGATCGTCGCCGGATGGGGAGGGCTCGGGGCCGCGGTCGCCGGGCAGATCGTCGCGCTCGGCGTGTGGATCGCCGGCCACGAGATCGTTCACCGCGGGCGGACCCGCGGGCGACCGCGGATTCACACGACCTTGCGGGGACTGGTCGGGGGATGGCGCAACCACTTTGCCGTGTGGTGGACCGCGTTGGCCGTCCCGGTCTTCTGGTTGATCCGGCTCGCCGAGATCTTCGTGTATCCGCCCTTGACCTGGACCGTGCGGCTGCCCCGCTACCGGATGGCCGAGTGGATCAACCTCTCGCGGCACAAGTTCGACGGGCTCGTCGGCTACGACCTCATCTGGTGCCTGTACTGCGACTGGATGACCGGCGTCTGGTCGCTCGGCTCGGAGATGCTTCGCAACGTGGAGTCGTTCTGGTGTCCGATCCGCTTTGCCGATCCCGCCAAGTGCGCCAACTGCCGCGTGGACTTCCCCGATGTCGCGGAGGGCTGGGTGGCCGCCGACGGCAGCCTCGAGGACGTCGCGACGCTCCTGCGTGAGAAGTACGGCCCCGGCGTCAACGCCTGGTTCGGTCACCCCACGCGTCTCACGATCGACTCGAAACCGGTGGACGAAGGATAGATACATCCCGGCGCTGCGAGTTGACACATGGTGCCACGGACAGCGAAGCGTCCGTGCCGTGCGTCGTCCGTCGCGGGGGGGAGTCACCCCCCCGTTGCAATGGACGCTGTCGGC
>JABDLI010000262.1 GCA_013003065.1 Phycisphaerales bacterium
ACGCACGGCACGGACGCTTCGCTGTCCGTGGCACCAATCCTCGCGGCTGGGCGGGGACCGGCGGCGTCCGCTACTCGAACCCCGGGGGGCGGCGGTTGGCGACGTCGAGCTCGCGTTCGAGCGCTGCGCCGATCGTCAGCAGGGTGCCTTCGTCGAAGAGTCGGCCCCAGAGCGTGATGCCGCGGGGCGTGTCGTCGTCGCGGAAACCGGCGCGGATCGTGAGCGAGGGGTGACCGGTGCAGTTCGTGATCAACAGCAGCGAAGCCGCGTAGCTGGGGCTGATGATCGCGTCGACGTCCTGGAACCGCTCCGCCATCATTGCCGCCACCTTGCGGCGGAAGCGGTCGGCCTGAAGGTATTCGATGGCCGGGATGAACCGCGCCTGGCGGAACGAGTTCGGCCACGCCTCTGGCGCCTGCCACTCCAGCTCGTCGTCGCGATCCTCGAGCGTCAGCTCGTCGAAGGCGGTGGCGGCTTCGGCGTACAGAATGGTGAGCAGCGTCTCGTAGGGCCACTCGGGCAGATCGACTTCGACCAGCTCGAGACCGACCCGCCGCGCGACCTCCAGCACCCGCTGGTCGATCGCCGGCGCCGATTCGAACCAGCTCGGGTGATACCCCACCCGCCGCCCGGCGGCCGGCACGCCGGCGTCGAACGCGAACGGGTGGCTGCGGCTGGCGGCATCGCCGTCGTCGGCGCCGTTGAGCGTCGCCAGGACGGCGGCGCAGTCTTCGACACTCCGGCCGATCGGGCCGATCTTGTCCATCGACCAACAGAGCGACATCGCGCCGCTCCGGGGCACCCGCCCGAACGTCGGCCGCAACCCGGTCGTGCCGCACCGCATGCAGGGGGAGACGATCGAGCCGAGCGTTTCGGTGCCGATCGCGAACGAGACGAGACCGGCCGCGACCGCCGCCGCCGATCCGGCGCTGGAGCCGCTGGATCCCTGCGTGGGCTTCCACGGGTTGCGGGTCTTGCCGCCGAACCAGATGTCGCCGTAGGCGAGCGCGCCCAGCGTGAGCTTGGCCGTGAGCACCGCGCCGGCATCGGCGAGACGCCGCACGACCGCGGCGTCGCCCGTCGCCACGCGATGTTGAAACGGCCGCGCGCCCCACGTCGTTCGCTCCCCCGCCGTGTCGAGGAGATCCTTCGCGCCCCACGGGACACCGTGCAGCGGTCCGCGTGTCGGCTCTCCCTCGACGCGGGCCCGGTCGGCCCGACGGGCCTGTTCGAGCGCGAGGCGCTCGGTGCGGGTGACGACGCACTCGAGGGCGGGACCGAGCTGACGCAGACGCCGGAGGGACACCCGCGTGAGCGTCTCGCTGGTGATGTCGCCCCGCTCCATCCAGCCGGCGAGGTGGCCGATCGGGGCATAGAGCAGATCGGCCTCACGCCGCGGCGGCGACGCGGTCGGCGGCGTCAGCACGAGACGGTCCGCCGCCGGAGCGTGTGACGGCCCCGACGGCACGAGGACCTGCGCCGGCGCATCGGCGTTGACGAGCGGCGCGTCGCGTCGTCGCCGCTCGTACCGCGCCGGAAAGTCGCCGACGTCTTCGGCGATCACGACGCGTTCGGCATGGGTGAACGAGACCCCGGCGAGCTTCTCCGCCTCGGCGATCGAGCCCGGCGTGATGCCGTCCGCCTCGTCGGAATCGACGCCCGGCGGCGTCGCCTCCGGCGGGACCGGACCGGGCGTTGCCCCCGCGACACCGGGCCACACCGCCGCCGCCACCACGCCGGAGGACGTGAGAAAACGCCGGCGGCTCGGATGCGGCTCCGCCGCAGGGTTGTTGGCGGGGTCGTTGGCGGGGGGAACGGGAGGCGGGTGCGCGGACATCGGCGGCTCCTCGTCGGGGGAGCGGCCAGTGTACGACGCCGGCGGGTTCTCGGACGCCGGATCCGTGAAGCGGGGCAACCCGCGCCGATCGTCGGGGCGTGGCCGGGCGTGTGCATCGCCCGGCGCGCCGATTCCGCCCGCCGCGACGCCAAACGAATCGCACCCTCGCCGGGGGGAAGGTCTCTCATGTCGATGCGACACCGGATTGCCGCCGGGCGAATGGGGCCGGGAACCGGCCTCGCCGTGCTGTCGCTGACGCTTCTGGTGGCCGGATGCGTCACCAGCGCGCGTTCGCGTTTCGAACGTCAGCTCACTGCGACCATCCCGCAGTCACCGCTCGCGCCAAACGAACCACCGGCGACGGACGTCGCGTCCGCCCTGCCTCCGCTGCGCGCGGGTGTTCCCGGTCCGCGGCCCTGACGCGCGAGGGTCAGCCCCCCCGCCGGGCGTGCTCCGTCTGCAGATTGGCGAGCGCGCGAGCGTTGAGGATCAGCAACGCCGTCTCGAGCTGCGAATCGATGCCCTCGGTCAAAAGGCCGTCCACCGCGGGACGCTCGGGGTCCTTCGGGTTCAGGCGGCCCTCGTCGTCCAGCGGGATCACTTCCGCCGCTTGCCGCAGCTCGATCGCATCCCGAACGTGCTGCGCGGACATCGGCACCTCGATGTCGGGGTCGACACCCCACACGGTGGCGCCCGGCCGCTTGTGGACGAGCCGACCCGGGGTCCGGCCGTCGCGGGACGGCAGGCGGTAGTACTGCGTCGTCAGCTTGAGCCGGCCGTTGTGCGCAATGTGGTGAATCGTCTGCACGGAACCCTTGCCGAAGGAGCGATCGCCGACGATCACCGCCGCACCGTGCGCCTGGAGACAGCCGGCCACGATCTCGCTGGCGCTCGCCGAGCCGCGGTTGATGAGGACGACCGTCGGCACGCCGACGAGCTCGGCCGAATGGCGGCGGGCATCCTGCCCCCACGCGCGGTTTCCGTGCTTGTCCTCGCCGGTCACGATGCTGCCCTCGGACACCCACAGGTTGCTGATCTGCACCGCGGCGGTGAGCAGACCGCCCGGATTGTGCCGGAGGTCGAAGATCAGCCCGTTCGGCTTGCCCTCACGCCGGATCTCCCGCCACGCCTGGCGGATGTCCTGGAGTGAGTCCTCGGTGAACTGCGTCAGCCGGATGTAGGCGATGCGGCTGACGTCATCGACGTACCAATCCCAGATCGGATCGCCGGTCTGGTCGATGTCGCTCTTCCACCAGCCCTTGACCGAACGGATCTTGATGATGTCCCGCTCGATCGGAACCGTCACCAGATCGTCTTCGCCTTCTCGCTTCAGCCCGAGCGACACCGTCGTGCCCTTCGGACCCGTGATTCGATCGACCGCATCGTTGAGCGACCAGCCCACGGTCGAGTCGCCGTCCACCGTCATGATGAGATCGTTGGGCTTGACGCCCTGGAAGTAGGCGGGTGTGCCCTCGAGGGGGTTCACCACCATGATCTCGCGTTTGTCGTTGTGACGGATCAGGATGCCGATGCCGACGAAGTTGCCGGCGGTCGCCTGCTGGAACCGACGCAGCTTTTCGGGCCAGATGATCTCGGAGTACGTGTCCAGCTCGTGCATCGCGCCGTCGCCATACTCACGCAGGATGACCTCGATCGGCACGTCGAGCGTCTCGCGGTTGAGCCGCACGAGCCGATCGAGCTGACTGCTGAAGGCCCACCGATCGAGCTCGCGATCGGGCATCTGGCCGAGGGCCGCAACCTCGCCGTCGAGCGCGTTCGTCCACCGGTTGACGCGGTTCGCGTCGGCCAGCGTCGGGAAGGCCTCCGAGAGCGGCGTGGTCGTGGCGAAGATCTTGAGCGATGCGAGACCGCCGCTCATCAGGTCCCGCCACCCCTTCGTCTCGACGTGCTCCGCCGCGGCGGTCTGCAACGCGGCCTTGAGCATGTGGTGGTCGACGCCCTCGAGCCGCTCGCGCCAGTCGATGGAGGTGGCCGGGTTGAAGTCGCCGTAGGGCTCCTCGCCCAGACGCGTGGCCCGTTCGTTCCGCATCTCGTGCAGCTTGCGGGGAGCGTAGCGAGCAAGCAGACCGACCCGGCGGTTCACCTGCTCGAGCTGATCGTCGAAGTACTGGAACTGGTCCTGACGGGAGGTGTCCTCGTAGAACGTGCGAAGGAGGTACATGATCTCCTGGGAGTCGAGCCAGAGACGGTCGCGATCCGCCTGCGGGAGCTGGGCCTTCGCCCACTTCACGAGCTCCATGATCTCCGGCTCGCCGAAGGCGCTGTCGAGATCGTCGCTGAGCGTCTGCGCCGTCACGGCCTTGCGGAGGGCGGCCGCCAGATTGTCGGCGTCACGCTCCGTGCGCATCTCGTCGATGGCTTCGGCCCGCGCCTCACGCTGGCTCGCGGCCGCGCGTTCGCGGTTGACCTTCATCGCATCGACCGACGAGCGGAAACGATCGGCCGCTTCGGAATCGAGCGCGGGCGCCGGCAAACGCGACATGCGGGCCTCGACGCTCGCCGCATCGCCGCGTCGCGCGGCATTCCAGACGTCCATCGCCCACCGCTGGACGTCCTGCTCGCCCTCCTCCGCCACCAGGATCGGACTCGGCATCACCAGGGCGGCGATGAGCGGAAGGGCGAGACGCAGTCGGATCGGGCTCGGGGACGTCATGTCGTAGTGCTTCCTTATTGGGCAGGCCGCGGCAGCGGGGTCGCGGCGGTGCGCGTCCGAGAATCGAGGCGGGCGGACCGGCGACACCCCAGGAGGAATCGGCTATCGCGGCCGATCCCTTCAAAGCGAGCGTCGTCCGGCATCATCCGTCTCCCGGGGCCGAGGGGTATTGAGACCATCCGGCCGCCTCCAGTGTCCATCTCACCGGACACGCATTGTTATACGCACCGTCCCCGAGAAAGGTGCGGTGACGGCTGAAACCGGCCCCTGGACTATACTCGCGGTGATGGCCGCTTCTGCCCTGCTCGCGACGGTCGACCCCGGATCCGTCCGCCTGGTTGCGGTCGCCGTTGCCCTGGTGGCCGTCCTCGCGATCGTCCTCGTCCTCGTGCTCGTGGCCCTGGTGGCGATTCGGCGGCGGCGGCGGCGCCGCCGCGAGCACTCCGGACCCGCCCCCGGGTCCGGGTTGGATCCGTGGCGGGAAGCGGGGCGCCGGGCTCGCGCGTTTCCACGCCGGGGCAAGGAGTAGGTCCCCGATCGGGGAGATCACTCGCCGAGCCGCTCTTCGAGCGCTGCGACCTCCGGCAGCTCCGGCGCGAGCAGACGCGCCCGACGTTGCCAACGCACGGCGTTCGCGCGATCACCGTGCGTGAGCCAGCATCGTGACGCTTCAACGGCGGCCAACGCCGCCTCGGGACCCGGGCCCAGCCGCTCGCAGCGGTTGATCCACGCCGCCGCCGCCAGGGCGTGATTGCCGGCGGCGGCATGAGCGGCCGCGATCTCCAGACACACCCCGCGTTCCGCCCGGGCCGCCGGTGGCAGACCCACGAGCAACTGGAGGGCCGCGTGCGGCTCCCCGCGACGCCGGAGGATCTTCGCCTCCTGCGTGCGAAATCGCACGTCGGCCGGGGCCAGACCGCGAGCCTCCCGCACGTGCTCGAGCGCGGCGTCGAAACGCTCCTCGCCGAGTGCAACCATGGCGAGCGTGGCGTGAGCGAGCGGCTCGTCGGGGTCGATCACCAGCACCCGCGCGATCGCGTCGCGGGCGGCCGCGGTGTCGCCCAGCTGCAGGTACGTCTGCGCGGCGTACAGCGGCGGCTGCGGGTTGGTCGGATCCAGCCGCGCCGCCGCTTCGTAGTGCCGCGCCGCGTCGCCGTGCTCCCGGAGCATGCTGGCCAGGATTGCCGCGTTCTGGTGGAGACCGGCGGGATGCGGGTCGAGCGTCGCGGCCCGGTCGTAGTGCGCGTAGGCGTCGCGACGAGCGCGGTGGGCAGCGTCGGCGTCCACGGCATCGAGCGCGACGGCCTCCCCCGTGAGCACGCGGGCCATGAGCTCGTGCGCGCGGGCGTCGTTCGGGGTCCGATCGAGCAACCGGGCGAGGATCGCCTTGGCCTTGGGGCCCTCGTTGCCGTCGAGATAGGTTTGCGCTGCGCGGAGCGAGGCATCGACCGCCGCCGGAGTCGGCGGGTCCGGGGCGTGGGCGTCGGGAGGGTGCGGGCAACCCCCCGCCGCCGCGCACGCGAGCAGCAGGGCGGCCACGACGCCGACTCTCCGCCTCGAACGGTTGTGCGATATCCGGGTTATCATCTGGCTCTCATGAGCAGCGCGGCCACCACCCAGCTTCCCAAATCGTACGTGCCGGCCGAACACGAGGCCGGCGTGCGGGCCCGCGCCGAGGCCTCGGGGGTCTACCACGCCGAGCCCGGCGGCGATCGGCCACCGTACTGCATTCTCATTCCGCCGCCCAACGTGACGGCGGGCTTGCACCTCGGTCATGCATTCAACAACACGTTGCAGGATGTCCTCACCCGCGTCCACCGCATGCGGGGGTTCAACACGCTTTGGATGCCCGGCACGGACCACGCGGGAATCGCCACCCAGGCGGTCGTCGAGAAGCGGCTGCTCGCCCAGGGAACGCGTCGTCGCGACATGGGGCGTGACGCGTTCGTCGACACCGTCCAGGCCTGGAAGGACGAATACGAAGCGACGATCACCGAGCAGCTCAAGGCGATGGGCGCGTCGTGCGACTGGGCCCGCCAGCGGTTCACGATGGATCCGGTGTGCGTGCGGGCGGTCCGGGAGGCGTTCTTTCGACTCTTCGCGGATGGGCTCATCTACCGCGGCAAGCGGCTGGTCAACTGGGATCCCGTCACGCAGACGGCGCTCGCGGACGACGAGGTCGAGATGCGTGAGGTCGACGGGTCCTTCTGGTATCTGAAGTACCCGATCGTCGACGACGCGGGTGGCGACACCGGCGCGTTCGTGACCGTCGCCACGACGCGTCCCGAGACGATGCTCGGCGACACCGCGGTCGCGGTGAATCCACGGGACCCCGAACGCGCGTCGCTCATCGGTCAGCGGGTGCGACTTCCCATCGTCGACCGGATCGTTCCGATCATCGGTGACGACTACGTGGTGCGGCCGGACCCCGACAGCTCGGATCCCAAGGCGCAGTTTGCCAGCGGGTTCCTGAAGGTGACGCCGGCCCACGATCCCAACGACTGGGAGATCGGTCTCCGGCACGACCTGCCCGTCATCAACGTGATGGCGCCGGACGCGACGATCTCCGGCGAGCACGGGTGGCCGGACGTGACCGACGCGGCCCGCCGGTTCGTCGGCATGAGCCGCGAGGACGCACGCCGGGCCGTGGCCACATGGTTCGCCGACCACGATCTGCTCGCCGAGCGCCGGCCGTACCGCCACTCCGTCGGGCACAGCTACCGGTCGCACGAGCCCATCGAACCGTACCTGAGCGACCAGTGGTACGTGCGGGTGAGCGACGACGCGCTCGTGGGCTCCGCGCAGCGTGCGCTCGCCGCGGAACAGTTCGACGGGGACGCGCCGGCCGGTGTGACGCCGGGAGACGGTGAGCTTCGGTTTTTCCCGGCCCGGTACGCGCGGACGTACCAGGCGTGGCACGAGAACCTGCGTGATTGGTGCATCAGCCGGCAGCTCTGGTGGGGTCATCAGCTTCCGGTCTGGCTGAGCCCGGAGGATTCGCCCGGCGACGACGCCGCCATCCGCCGGCAACTGGACCCGTACGTGCGGGAGGGCCGCCTCGCCTACCACGCACCGGGCGACATTCCCGCCCCGGGACTCGATCCCGCTCGCACGTGGTGGCTGTGCGTGCGTCGCGAGGACGACGACGAGCTGGTCGCCGCGATCGAGGCGCTCGGCTGCGAACGCGATCCGGATGTCCTCGACACGTGGTTCTCATCGGGTCTGTGGCCGCTCAGCACGATGGGCTGGCCCGACCCCGACCCGGACGCGGCCGGGCTGCTCGAGACCTTCAATCCGACGTCGGTGCTCTGCACCGCCCGCGAGATCATCACGCTGTGGGTGTCGCGGATGGTGATGTTCAACCGGTACTTCAACGACGGCGTCGTCCCCTTCCGGCACGTGTACATCCACGCCATGATCCAGGATGGCCACGGCCAGAAGATGAGCAAGTCGCTCGGCAACGGCGTCGACCCGCGTGATATCATCGCCAGCCACGGGGCCGACGCGTTGCGATTCACGATGACGCAGATGGCCACCGGCACCCAGGACGTCAAGCTGCCGGTCGACACCCAGTGCCCCGGCTGCGAGGCGACGTTCCATCCCGCCGAACACGTCAACGCCTCCGGTCACCGCGTGGCCGAGGCCGTGCTGACCTGCCCGAGCTGCGGCACGAGGATGAACAGCGCGTACGGTCTGGCCACGGGCGCCGCGGACGAGTCGCTCCCGGCCGCGACGAACAGCTCGAACAAGTTCGACTCGGGCCGACGCTTCGCGAACAAGATCTGGAACGCGACGCGGTTCGCCCTGACGATTCTCGAAGATACGGCGGACGAGGCCGACCCGACCCTGACGCTCGCGGATCGCCCACTGGTCGATCGGTGGATCGTGAGCCGGCTGCACTCGACGCTGCACGAGATCGAGGATGCCCTCGAGACCTACCAGTTCAACGTGTACGCCAACGCGATCTACAAGTTCACCTGGGGCGACTTCTGCGACTGGTACCTGGAGGCGATCAAACCCACGGTGCGGGCCGACGCCGGGCAACGCCAGGTTCTGCGGACTGTCCTCAGCGCGACGATCCGTCTGCTCCACCCCATCTGTCCGTTCGTCACCGAGACGCTGTGGCCGCATGTCCGCGGCGTCGGCATCGCGGGCATCGACGGGATCGAGCTGCCGCTGGGTCCGTCGGAGCAGGGTCTCGCCGCCTGCGGGTGGCCGGACATCGCCTGCCGCATCCACGATGCCGATGCCGTCACGGCGTTCGAACGGCTCCAGACGCTGGCCGCCGCCGTACAGAGCCTGCGGGACGAACACGGCGTGCCGGATCGGCGTGCGCTCACGCTGCACGCCCCCCCGGCCATCGCCGATCTCATCGATCGCGGGGGCCCGACGGTCGCGACCCGCGCGAATCTCGAACAGGTCGTGCCGCGAAGCGAAGAGCGTCCGGAGGATGCGATCCCCTTCGCGTTCGAGGGGGAGGAGCTGCTGCTGAGCGGACTGACGCGAGGCGTCGAC
Source organism: Phycisphaerales bacterium (assembly GCA_013003065.1). GTDB lineage: Bacteria > Planctomycetota > Phycisphaerae > Phycisphaerales > SM1A02 > JABDLI01. The sequence continues at coordinate 9,027 of JABDLI010000262.1, forward strand.
GTGGCGGCCGAGCGGGCGCGTCTGGACAAGCTCATCGCAGAGAAGGAAAAAGCGATCGACGGATACCGACGCAAGCTCGCCAACGAAGGGTACGTTCGCAACGCACCGGAGGCGGTGGTCGCGGAGACGCGTGATCGCCAGGCCGCAGCGGAGGCGGACCTCGCCGCGGCCCAAACCGCGTTGCGCTCGCTCGAGGCGTCGGCATGAGTGCTCCCCGCGTGTCGCGTGTGACCATCGCCGGGCTGACGCTGCTCGCGTTGCAGGCCGGGGCCGGCTGCGACTCGGTCCCCGCCGTCCTCGCGCCGCCCGCGGACGAGCCGGCGCTTGCGTTGAGAACCCCGGTCGCGACGCCGTCGCGTACGCTCGCCCCGGCCCGTCCCCCCGAGCTGCCGACGTCGGTGGCGGTCGAACGGGAGCCGTGGCGGTTCGCCGCGTATCCCGGCCAGCTTCTCAAGACGTCGAACTATCGAATACATACGACCATCGACTTCGAACGCGTGCTCGAGCGTCTGCCGCTGTTTCTCGAGTGCGCGATGACGCAGTACACCGGCTCGCTCGCGGACCTGCCGAGACCGGCCGACCCCATGGACACCTTCGTCTTCCGCGACCGGCGTCAGTGGACGGCCAAGACGAAGCAGCTCCTGCCCGAGCACGCCGGCGAGTTCGAGAACCTCGGCCGGGGCGGCTTTTCCACCCGAGGCATCGCGGTGCTGTACTACATCGACTGGGCGGGCCGCGATCGGGACACGTTGGCCATCGCGTCCCACGAGGGGTGGCACCAGTACACCCAGAGCACCTTCAAGAACCCCCTGCCGATCTGGCTGGAAGAAGGCATCGCGACGTACATGGAGGGATACCAGTTCCGACGCGACGACACCGGGCCGCGATTCGAGCCGCGTCGCAACTGGGAACGCGCGCGAGCGCTCGGCGAAGCGCTCCGTCGCGATCGGGCGATCCCGTTGCCCGAGCTTCTCCGCCGGTCGCCGCAGTCGTTTCTCGCCGAGGGCAAGGACGACCTGCTCACGTACTACGCGCAGGTCTGGGCCCTCGTGCGGTTTCTGACCGAATCGGAGAACGGTCGTTACCGGGACGCCCTGGCCGCGGTGCTGACCGACGCCGCCCACGGCACCCTGTTCTCGCGTCTGCGGCGTTCGCCGGCGGTGATCGCGCGGGGTGGGCAACGCGCGATGATGGGCGGACGCGACGGCCCGTGGGTGATCCTCGCGTACTTCACCACCGACATCGCGACCTTCAACCAGGAATACATGGAGTTCGCGCGGTCGATCGCCCGGTAGGCGATGCACCCGCTCCCGCCCGAATCCTGTCATGCGGATCGGCATCCTCTCTGATTCCCACGGGCGAGCCGCGGTGACCCGCGCCGCCGTGCTCGCGTTGCGTGAAGCCGGCGCCGACATGCTCATCCACCTCGGCGACATCGAGACCGACGCGGTCATCGACGAGCTCGTCGGCATGCCGGCCCACATCGTCTTCGGCAACTGCGACTTCGACGCCGACGCGTTGGGACGCTACGCGAGAAACGTCGGGGTCACCGTCGACGACCCCGTCGGCGATCTCGAGATCGACGGACGTCGCGTCGTCTTCACGCACGGTCATCGGCCACGGGTGCTCGAGAAGGCCCTGGCGGAAGGCGCCGAGTACATCCTGCACGGCCACTCCCACCACCCCCGCGACGAACGCATCGGGGCGAGCCGTGTCATCAACCCGGGGGCGTTGTTCCGCGCGGTCCGGTATACTGCCTGCGTGCTGGAACCGGCGACGGACGCGGTGGAACTCCTCGAGATCCCACGCCCGGCGTGACAGCATCTCCCCGATGGATGGCGCGCCACCCGAATTCGATCTCACCCAACTGCGGATCCGCATCGCGGAGCAGCGTGATCACGCCGCCATCCGCGAGCTCTTCCGCCAGGGCCACCTGGAGGGCGCCGTGCGGCTCAACGACACCGGCGCCGACATCGAGCAGCTCTTCCACGCGTATTTTTCCGACGACGGTGCGAGCTGCTTCTGGGTGGCCTGCTACGACGACGACGTCATCGGCATGATCGGCGTGCAACGCACGCGGGAAGCGACCGCCGAGATGTGCCGGCTCCGGGTCCGCCAGGGATTTCGCCGCCTCGGCGTCGGCACCGCGTTGATGGAAGAGGCCACCGAGTTCTGCCGACGGCACGGGTATCTCAAGGTCGTCCTCGACGTGCGGGTCGAGCGGGGCCCGGCCATCGCGTTGTTCGAGAAGTTCGGCTTCAGCCTCGCGCGTTCACGCGAGATCGGTGAACGCAAGATGCTCGACTTCTATTACGACCTCTACCGCGACCCGGCCGGGAAGTGACCGGCGCGCGAACGCGGCGGGCGTCGATCGCCCGCCGCGCGTTTGCAGGGCATGACGGTGCGTGGCCGGTCTACCGCTCGTCGCGTTTCGCACGCTCGATCAGCTTGTTGAGCAGCTCTTCGAGCTCGTGAATGCGATCCTCCAGCTCGGCCGCGTGCTCGTGGGCGTCGACGTCGTCCCGCTCTTCTCGCCATTTCGTCGTGCCGGGCGCCAGCTCGAACATGCGGTTGTCGTCGTCGAGGAAGAACTCCCGGAGCTGCGGGAGCTTCTCCAGGATCTTGCCATCCTCCATGTGCCACAGGTTCGGCAGCTCCTTCGGCGTGACCATGCTGCGTTGTCCCAGGAACGGGCTCGGGAGCGCCCGCTGACCGATGACCTCGGCTTTCGACATCGCATCCCGGTCGTAGGCGGCCAATGTCACGTTGACGTCGCGTCGCGTGCCCTCGTGGATCACGGTCAGGGTCACGGTCTCGCCGGCGTCCATCGTCGACAGCGTCTGCAGCAGCGTCTCGGAATCGGCCGGCGAGGTGCCGTTGATCCGCGTGATCACGTCGTAGGGAGCGAGACCGGCGGCGTGGGCGGGCAGACCCTTGAGGACGCCCGTGAGCATCGTCGTCTTGCCCGTGTCCAGACGCAGGTGCGATTCGAGCGCCGGCCCCGGCTCTCCCAGGTGGACGCCGAGCATGACCGGTGGCGTCGGATGCATGGCAAAGATGTTGTCGTCCATCACCCAGCCGCCGGCCAGGTCGTGGCCACCGCCGATGGCGATCCGGATGTCCTCGATCGGATCCCCGTTCTCGTCGAGGATGACGATGCGCCCGTCGCGGTGCTCGATGCGATCCGCGGCGAGCACCTCGCCGTTGACGATGACGGTGACGTCGCCGTTCTCGACTCGCACTTGCACGCTGTTTTCGCCGGCATCGTCCACGGAGACCGACTTGGTGACGAACATCTGGTACGTCTCGGCATTCTCGTTGTCCGGCGTCACGAGGATCACCTCGTGGTCTGCGACCGGCGACTCGTCGCTGGAGGCACCGAGGCATGTCGCCGACGCCAGCGCGATCGTCACGGCCGTGAGCAGCGTCGCGCGTCCGAACTGGTTGGAGTGCGTGTTCATGAAGAGTGGCCTCGTGGGGTTGGGAAGTCGGTGAAGTGGCGGCGCCGCTACATGCGGCCGATCCGCTGGGGCCGGTAGCGTGCGAGCGAGGGACGCCCCCGCTCGTCGCGGCCTTCGATCTGATAAAGAGAGGGAACGACCGCCCGCTCCATGATCTGCTGGATGTAGATGAGCTCGTACCCGTCCCCGCCCGGGTTGGGACGCGACTCGAGGATGACGCGTCGCGGTTCGGCGCTCAGGACGGTCCCTTCCTCCTGCCCCTTCCGCAGGTACGTGCGCAACGCGTCCTGGGCGGTCTGGATCGGCGCGAGACCGGCCGCCTGCACGCCCCCCTCCGCCGGTGGCTGCGGCGGCGTCAACGAGTTGATGACAAGCGCGAGGAACACCACCGCGGCGACGGCCCAGCCGAGCCAGCCGGTCCACGCGGTCGTGGCGACGGGGGCGGGTTGCGGCCGGGGCACGGGGGCATCGACGCCGTCGGCGACGGACGCGGCGACGCGTCCCAGCCGGGCAAGGTCCATCTGATCACGCTGCGCCGTGGCGAGCAGCCGCCAGACGGACTGGTCGGCCGCCGCTCGCGTGGCGAGCGTGTCCCACTCCTCGGTGCTCGCATCGCCTTCGACGACCCGCATGATGAGGATGTCCAGCTCGTTCTCGTGCATGTCGTCGTTCATGACAGCGGTCCCATCCGCCCCTCGCGGGCGGGCAAGAGGTCGGCACACAGCTCCGCCAGCATGCGACGCCCCCGCGCGATGCGGGTGTCCACGGTGGCGGGCGGAATGTCCAGAAGCATCGCGATCTGCTTGCTTCGCAATCCCTGCAAGGCGCGAAGCAGCAGCGGTTCGCGGTAGGTCTCCGGCAACGCGTCGACGCGGCGGAGCATCCGCCGGGTCGTCTCGTCCCGGGCCAGGTGACCGATCGCGCCGTTCCGGCCGTCGGTCGCCACGCCGTCGTCCGCGAGCGACGTCGTGACGCGATAGCGGCCGCGGCGTCCCGAGGCCCGCGCCGCGTTGACGGCGATCGTGCGGAGCCACGCGCGCAGGTTCCGCGGATCACGCAGCGAATCGAGCTTGGCGACGAACGTCACGGCCACCTCCTGGAGCAGGTCGTCCAGATCTTCCGCGGAGGGTTTGTGGGCGAGGATGACGGCTGCGATCCAACGGCGATGACGCTCCCAGAGCGTGCGCACCGCGTCCGCCTCGCCGCTCATGGCGGCGAGGACCAGCTGGGCCTCCTCGGCCCCGTCGTCGTCCGGACCGTCGGCGGGGAATCGAAGCCTCGCCGCGTTTGTTCCCCGCATGAACGGGTCCTCCGCGTTTCCAAGCCGATCAGATGCGCCGCCGGGAGGGATCTGCCCGCCGGCGTTGCGATTCTCGCGGGTGGGAGCGTCCCGGCGTCTGCCCGGCGGGCCGCCGGCCGCCTCCGCGGCGATTATCGGCACGGTCCCCACGCGCTCAGGACCGTCAGGAGGTCGGTGAAGCCGACATCGCCGCTTTCGTCCAGATCCTGAGGGCACGGCGGCGGGCAGGGTCCCCAGACGCTGAGGACGGCGAGCAGATCGGTGAACCCGACCTCGCCGCTCCGGTCCAGATCCGCCGGGCAGCTCGTCCCCGGCCACTGGAACGTGAAGAGGCCATCGCCGGCGAGCGCCCCCCCGTAGCTGGCGGCGAAGACGACCAGGCCGTCGTCGTTGATGAACAGATCCTCGAACCCGATGTCGCTGAGCGTCGTGTCCTCGGGCAGCCCGGCCACCTCGACGCCGTCGGTGATGACCAGGCAGCCGTTGACGAAGAGCCCTTCCTCGACGCCCGGGGGCGTCGCGCCCTCGAGGTCGGCGAGGTACACCACGTCCCCGTGGCGGTTGACGTCGACGCCGTTGAAGTTGCCCGTCACGACGCCCGGCAACTCGGGGACGTCGGACCCCTGCTGCGTCATGAAACCGCGTTCCGAGAGGATGATCGCGTCGGCCGTGCTGGGGGCGTCGGCGAGATTGCCCCGGAACGCCCAGGTGCCATCCTCCGCGAGCGCCGCTTGCAGGATCAGCTCGAGCGTGTCCGTGCCGGTGCGGGTCTCGACGGTTTGGCCCTCCTGCGCCGCGAGCACCTCCTCGATGATCCCGCCCGTCTCCCGCCGCACGAGCAGCAGCTTGTCGCTCGCGCTCGGCAACTGCGTGTCACCCTCGAAGATCAGATCGCCACGGCCGTTGAACTGGAGCTCGTCGAAGTTGCCGGTCCACACTCCCGGAATGCCGGGCAGCGGCACGGGGTCGCCCTCGCGGTAGAGGATGTCGCCGCCCAACGTGATGGCCGAGTCGAAGTCGACGTTGCCGTCGAGATCGGCGAGAAAGCCGACCGTGCCGTCGTCGGTGACGCCGGCGAAGCCGAAGTCCTCGTAGATCCTGTCCTCGGTGCCGAAGGCATCGTCACCTTCGCGGGCGATCAGGTCGCCGTCGCGGTAGACGGCGCGGTTCGCGGCCGCGGGAACGTCACGCAGGGTGGCGATGAAGACGACCGCGCCAGCGGCGTTGATCTGCCGTCCCGTCTCGAAGAACTCGAAGGCCGCAAAGGACGCGCCGGGGGCGTCCGGGGCCGGCTCTCCCTCGCGGGCCACGAGCTCGAAGCCGCGGTAGACGACGTCGTCGGCGTCGGTGGCGTCATCGGTGTCGGCGGTGAAGGCGACCACGCCCAGCTCGGAGAGGCTCGGCCGATCGAAGTTCTCGAAGAGCGTCTTCGTCCCCGGCGCGTCGTCGCCTTCGATGAGAAAGACGTCGACGACCGGCACGGGGCACGCGGCGGTCGTCGCGATCCCGGTCATCAGGGTCACGATCGTCACGGCCTCACGCAGCAAGCTCAGCTTCATCCCATCACCTCCAGCGTTCCGTGGGGGACCGTCTCGAGCATACGCCGCGGCTCGCCGCGGGCAATGCCGCACGCGGATCTTCCCTCCCGGCGGCGTCGGTGGGCCATTTTCCGCCCGGACCGGCTCGCAACGCTCTCTAGAATGAAGACGTCCATCGAGGAGACGACTCGTGAGACCCCGCGTGCAACGGTTCGTGCTGACCGCCGCCCTCACCGGATTGGCCGCTGTGGCCGGTGACGCCGGCGTCGCCACCGGCGCCGACGATCCCCGCTTCGGCCTCCTCGGCCCGCTGCCGGCATCCGGAGCGGTTCCCTCCATCGTCCATCTGCGGGACGCCCCGCGGGAGAGCGACCTGACGCTCCGGGCCCGCGCGCGTGACTACGCCGGTCAGATTCGGCGGTTGCGGCGGGCCCACTTCGGACCGATTCGAAGCCCCGCCGTCCGCGCCTCCGGGCTCGCCGAGCTGCGTGAGTTCACCGATCCGGCGGCGTTCCGCCCGTTGATCGAAGAGCTCGCCGGCGAGGGCGACGAGGTCCGCCTCGCGTTGCTCGACCACTTCCGCGGGCAGGGCGAGGAGGGCCAGGCCGCCTTGGCGTGGGTTGCGATCACCGACGAGGACGAGGCGATCCGGGGTGAGGCCGGCCGCCGTTTGGCCGCGCCCGCCGCGACGCCCGTCCTGCGGGTGCTCGACCAGACACTGCGCAGCAACCGGCACGAGATCGCCAACAACGCCGGTGCGGTCGCGGGGATGCTCGGCGCCATCGAGACGATCCCCCTGCTGATCTTCTCGCAGGCGACCCGGGACCCGGCGCCGCAGGACGAGGGAGACCTCGCGTGGATCGCCATCCAGACGCAGCGGGCCTTCGTCGCCAACGTCCGCCCGGTCGTGGGCGACAACTCGGGCGCGTTCGAGCCCGTCCTCGGCGTCGTGAGCGAGGGCATCGTGCTGCGGGTGACCGACGCGGTGGTGATCGTCTACCGAACGGTCATCCACAACGCGCTCGTCGCGATGACGTCGCGGGACTGGGGACGCCCCACCGACGACATGGGGTACGACATGCGACGCTGGTGGGAGTGGTACAACGAGGAGTACCTGCCGTACAAGCGGGATCAGCATCGGCTCGATCCGCCGGCGGGCGGCGGCTGAACGGGGCCACCGCGACGGGGCGGCGTTTGCCGCCGACCGGCGTCCCCCCTATACCGAGACCATGCACACCCGGGCGGTCTTCTTGACGGGATGCCTGCTCCTCGCGTCCGCGGGCTGCGAGCGTCCGGTGATCACGCACGCGACCCCGCCTCCGCTGCCGGCGTCGATCGATCGGCTCGATCCCGCCGTGGTGGCGTTGCTGCGGACGCGTCACGCGGCCGTCGTCGCCGACCCGGCGAACGCGACGGAATGGCGGGCCCTCGCCCTCGCCGCGGAGGCGAACGAGCTCTTCGACACCGCGCTCGCCTGCGTGACCGAGGCGGTTCGCCTCGATCCCGGCGCGCCCCGCGGCTGGTACCAGCTCGGCCGCCTGGCCACCCGCGCGGGCGATCTCGACCGAGCCCGCGAGGCCTTCGAGACGACTGCCCGCTTGGCGCCGGCGTACGCCCCCGCTCTGTGGCGGGCCGGCCGCGTCGACCTCGAGCGTGGGCGTTTCGTCGAAGCGGAAGCCGCGTTCGAACGCGCGCTCGCCATCGACGCCGCGTTGCCGGCCGCCCGGATCGGCCTCGCCCGCGCGTGGCTCGGGCAGGATCGCGTCGCGGAGGCGGCGCGTCTGCTCGAGGAGGAGTCCGCCAACGCGGATCCGGCCGCCCGCCCCTACACGCTCCACCTGCTGGCGACCGCGCGGCGGCGGCTCGGGCAGCGGTCCGATCCGTCACCGGCGGCAGCGGCCCCGACCTGGTCCGACCCGTGGACGAGCGAGCTTGCCACGTACCGGCCGGGGTACGGCGCGCGGATCGAGGCCGCCCGCCGCGATCTCGACGCCGGCCGCCGGGCGGCGGCGGAGGCGACGCTGCGACGGCTCCACGCCGAAACGCCGGACAATCCGGTCGTGACCGCGACGCTGGCGCGGGTCGTGCGGGAGACCGGTCGACCCGGCGAGGCGTTGGCCCTGCTCGACGGGATCGTGGCCGCGCGACCGGGGTTCTTCCCCGCGCACTTCGAGCGTGCCGTCACGTTGGCCCAGGTCGCCGCGACGCTCCCGCCGTCGGAGGCGGAAGAGGCTCGGGCCCGAGCCGACCGAGCGGCGACCCGCGTTCTGGAGCTGAATCCTTCGTACGCGCCGGCGCACGCGTTGCGGGGTGACCTCGCCACTGTGGCCGGCGGGCTCGCCGCGGCCACGCGACACTACGCCGACGCGCAGCGGTGCGACCGCACCGATCCGCGGTGGCCCCAGCGGTGCGGCATCGCGGCGTTGCGGCGCGGGGACTGGCCCGCCGCCGAGGACTGGCTCGAACGGGCGCTCGCGATGCGGCCGGAAGACGCCGAGACCCACCGCGGGCTTGCCATCGCGTACATGAGCCAGGGACGTCTCGAGGCGGCCGACGCCACGCTTTCGCGAGCGGAGGCGTTGCAACCCGGTGATCCCCGGATCGCCCGGACCCGCCGCGACCTCCGGGCCCTGTCGACAGGGACCCCACCGTGACGCACCGCCGCTCCATCGTTGTCGCCGCGGGCGTGATCGGCGTCGGGCTGCACGGGTGCGCGCCCCCGACGCCGGGGGAACCCGCGGCGAACGATCCCCCGTCGTCGTCCGCGTGGTTCCAGGAGGACGCGCTCGCGCGGGGTCTGCAGTTCACCTACCGGTCGGGCGCGGGTGTTGCGTTGCTGTTCCCGGAGATCGTGGGCGGCGGCGTGGCGCTCTTCGATCTCGAGGGCGACGGCGACCTGGATGTCTACTGCGTCCAGGGCGGCGGTGTCCTGACGACCCCGGCGGAACGTCCGCCCAACCAGCTCTTCCGCAATCGCGGCGACGGCACGTTCGACGACGTCACCCTCGGGTCCGGCGCCGGGGATCGCGGTTACGGCATGGGCGTCGCCACGGGAGACGTGGACGGGGACGGCCTCGTCGATCTCTACGTGACGAACCTGGGGCCGAACACGTTGCTGCGCAATCGCGGCGACGGCACGTTCGAGGACATCACCGGCGTCTCCGGCCTCGGCGACGAGGGGTGGGGTACGAGCGCGGCGTTTCTCGACTACGACCGCGACGGCGACCAGGATCTGTTCGTCGTCAACTACATCCACTGGTCGCCCGCGACCGAGCGCGACTGTTTCGCCGCGACGGGCGAGCGGGACTACTGCGCTCCGGACGCCTACGCGGCGCCGGCCGTCGATCGGCTGTACCGCAACGACGGCCACGCCCGCTTCACCGACGTGACCGAGGCCGCCGGCGTGCATGCGGCCTTCGGCAACGGGCTTGGGGTCGTCACCGGAGACTTCACCGGCGACGCCTGGCCGGACGTCTTCGTCGCCAACGACGGGATGGCGAACCAGCTCTGGGTCAACCGGACCGACGGCACGTTCGTCGACGCCGCGCCGGTGCTCGGCGTCGCCCTCGACGACGACGGGCTCGCGAAGGCGGGCATGGGGACCTGCGCCGAAGATTTCGACGACGACGGCGATCTGGATCTGCTCGTCGTCAACCTCGAACACGAGACCGACTCCCTGTACCGCAACGAGGACGGCCGGTACTTCGTCGACGACACCGCGCGAGCGGGTCTCGGCCCGGCGAGCCGGCGACACACGCGGTTCGGCGTCGGGCTCTACGACTTCGACCACGACGGCCATCTCGATCTCTTCGCGGCGAACGGGCGGGTGCGGCGGCGGGCCGGGGCGACCGACATCGATCCGTTCGCCGAGCCCGACCGTCTCATGCGGGGTCTCGACGGGGCGCGGTTCGCGGCGGTGCCCGGCGGCGCCGGCGGGCTCCGGGCGACCAGCCGCGGCGCCGCGTTCGGCGACCTCGATGGAGACGGCGGTGTCGACGTGGTCGTCGTCAACCGCGATGCCGCGATGCACGTCCGTCTGAACCGCGCCCCGGGTCGCGCCGGGTGGATTCGTTTCCGTCTCCTCGACGGGCCGCGTGACGCGCTCGGGGCCACGGTGTGGGCGACCGTCGGAGACCGCACCGTGCGACGCGAGGTGCGGACGGCGTCCAGCTACTGCGCGGCGAACGACCCCCGCGTGCACATCGGGCTCGGACCGACCTCCGGCGTCACGGACGTCCGGGTGCGTTGGTCCGATGGATCCCGGGAGCACTTCGGCGCACACGCCGCCGGGCGGGAATGGACGCTCCGCCGCGGAGACGGCCACCCGGAGTGAGCGACCATCCGTGGTTGGGCTTTACTCCCAGACGGCGCCGTCGCCGATCCACGTTTCGATCGCGGCGATGGCGTCGGGCGAGAGCTGCTCGCTGTCCGGCGGCATCTCCAGGTCGGGATCGCTCCACCGGACCGCGGTCATGAGCAGGCTGCCGTCGGGATGGCCCGGGACGACCGCGGGCCCGCTGACCCCGCCGGCGAGCAACCCGCTCATCGTGGTCTGATCAAGCTCGCCCGCGCGGTGCTTGCGCGCGGGGTTGTGACATCGCCAGCAGTGCTCTTCGAACACCGGACGCACCGCGGTGCGGAAGTGAACGAGACGCGGATCGTCCGGCTCGGCGTCATCCGTGTCGGGATCGGGCGGGGCGGCGGCCGCGGCCGGCGTGCCCAGGCCGTGGTCGTAGACGAGCACGCCGCCGTGGTGCGCCGTGGTCGCCATCCATCCGGCCGTCACGAGCCCGGCCAGCACGCCGAGCGTGTCGGTCGCGAGCCGGGGGCGGGTCCCCAGGAACCAGCCAACGGCGAAAAGCACCCCGCCTCCGGCGGCGAACACCCACACCCGCTCCGCCAGCTCCTCGTGCTCTTCGAGCGCTTCGGCCGCGGCGTCGGCCATCGCCCCCAGCTCATGCTCCGCCGCCTCGCCGCTCTTGGCCGTGATCACGGCCAGCGTCACCAGGACGGCGTAGCTGATCACCGCCGTGGTCCGCGCCGCCCGGTTGCGTCCGCGGGCGAGCGTGATCGCGGCCGGCACGATCGCGAACAACGAGAGCGCGACGGGCAGGTGGACGAGCGCCGCGTGACGGGTCGGCGGATCGGCGAGTGCATCGATCATTTCGGTCAGGGGCATGACGGCTCCGGTCCTTGGCGTGGAAATCTCACTCAGAGGTGCTCGGCCGCGTCGATGACCGCGTGCGCGAGCTTCTCGACATCGGCCGGCGTGTTGTAGGCCTGGAACGACGGCCGGATCAACCACCGGCCGTTCCACTCGATGACGGGAACCTCGATCTTCGATCGCTCGAGCAGGCACAGGTGCAGCCGCTCCGGCGTCCCGGCGGCCGCGATCGCGTCCGGCGGCACGGGCATCGCGACCATCGATCCGAGCATCGACCCGTCGGCCGGGGTGGGCGTGGGAACGTCCCAGCGTCGGCTCAGCTCGAGCTGTGCCCAGGTCGCCAGCTGGTGGTTGTGCTCCATCACCGATGACCAGGTGCCACCGCCAAGCGCGTCGAGCGTCTCGAACGCCGCGGGCACCGACAGCCAGCCGCTGATGTCGCGGGTGCCCTGCCAGGCGAACTCCGCCGCGAAACCCTCGTCGTAGAAGTGACTGATCACGGTCGGGTGGATGCCGGCCTGCCGGTCCGGACGCACCCAGAGGAACGCGCTGCCCGGCGGGGCGCACACCCACTTGTGGAGATTGCCCGTGTAGTACGCGGCATCGAGGGCGGTCACGTCGAGGTCGATCATTCCCGGCGCATGGGCGCCGTCGATCAGAACGTCGATGCCACGCGCTCGGGCGGCTTCCAGGATGGCCTCGACGGGGAACCGCACGGCGGTCGGCGAGGTGATGTGGTCGATGACCAGCACCTTCACGCGGTCGTCGAGCGCGCCGGCGATGGCCTCGATCACCTGCCCCGGACTCGAGACGGGATAGGGCACGTCAAGCTCACGCCACGTTGCGCCGACGTGCGTCGCCAGGTGACGCATCGTCTGACGCACCGCGTTGTAGACGTGGTTCGTCGTCAGCATCACGTCGCCGGATTCGAATCGAAGCGAACGCAGCACCGCGTTCACGCCATCGGTGGCGTTCGTGACGAATCCCACGTCGGAGGGACCCATCCCCAGCCGCAACCCGAGCGTCGTCTTCGCGTTCTCCAGAAGGTCCCCGCGCTCCCGCTCGAGCAGCTGCAGCGGCTGCCGCTCGAACTGCTCGCGCCACGCCGTCTGGGTGTCGAACACGCGGCGGAGCCGAGCCCCGAAGCAGCCGTGGTTGAGATAGACCACCGCCGGATCGAGCAGCCAGTCTCCCCGGTTGGCCATCGGAGCCGGGGGCGTCACGGGGTGACCACAGGTCGCGTTCATCCAGATAGCCTACCGAAAGGCCCCTCAGGGGTCCGTGAGACCCGATCGGTGTACGTATGGGCGAGCACCAATCTCTTTTCGCGTGAATCTGGGGAACCGTCGGTATCGAGATACGAACAAGTACGTACCGAAAAAGAGCCAAATCTGTGGCGATAAGGTCCGTGTTCGGGTAACGTTTTCCGAACAGTCTGGTCGATAGAGGGGTTGGTCGCCCCTCGAGGGGGTTCGGGGCAGGAAGTGCCTGTTTCCGAGCCGAGTTCCGCTCTTCCGTGTCGCGACCAAACGGCAGAGCACTCTTTTCGGTTGGAGGCGGTTGAATGGGCGTACCGCTCCTTCAGCTCGGACCCGGGGGCAGCTATACCACCAGATACGAGCCGCGGGGATCCCACCTCGTTGCCGTGCCGGTGCCGGCTCCCGATTTCCCCACGATGCACGAGACGATCCCCGCCCGGGCAATGGTCCGGATGGCCCACTCCGGCCAGCCGGGCGACCCGATCGCCGGCGACCAACGAAAACGCGATCGCCGCCACGCGAGCCCGGATGAGCCAAACGTCGACGAGACGCCATCCGAGGGACGAACCGAAGACGACCCGGCGATGCCCACGCGCGAACGGGAGACTCCCCGACGCGGCCCCGATCCCTCGCGGGCCGGGGGTGTGCTCCGCTCGATCCTGCGTTTCCTCAGTGCCGCGGTCTTGCCACCAACCGCACCGCCGGCCGTTACAGCCCCCGTCACCGTCGCGACGCGGCGGTCGGTCGATCGCGTCGAGATCAGTCCCGCCGCGCTCGCGGCCGCCGGTGTCCGCGTCGAGACGGCCAGCGCGCGCGTCGGCAAACCACCGGCCCCGGACATCGCGGTCGATCGGACACTCGAAGCCGTGCTCGGCGGCCTCGCCGCAACCCGCCGGGTTGCGAGACAGGCGTTGCGGCCGCTGACCGCTCCCACCATTTCAGCCACTTCCCCTTCCCGGGGACTGCCTTCACTGCACGAAATCGTCTGCCGAGTTCCGGCGTCATCGCTCGGAGCGACGCTGTGCTCGACGTCACCACTAAGTTCGCCCTCCCCTGATTGCAGGGCTCGGAGATCGCGTGTCTCGCGTGAGGAGAACAATCATGAACCTGACACCAAAGCAACTTCGGATCCTGCAGCTCATTCGCGACCATCGCATCACGCATGGCTATTCCCCGACGATGCAGGAGCTGGCCAACGAGCTCGGCATCAGCAAGGTCACCGTGTTCGAGCACGTCGAAGCGCTCATCAAGAAGGGAGCGCTCTCGCGCGAGCCAAACAGGGCTCGCTCTTTGTCAATCTGCGATGACACGCTGATCCCGGACGAGCATCAACCGCTGTGCTTTCCGCTGGTTGGCCGCATCGCCGCCGGCTATCCGATCGAGAAGTTCCCGCAATCCGACCAGCTTCGTCTCGAGGAGCTCTTTGGCCCGCGGGTGGGTGAGAAGGCGGGGTCGTTTGCCCTTCAGGTCGAGGGCGACTCGATGCGTGACGAGGGAATTCTCGACAGCGACTACGTGATCGTGGAGCGGCGGGAGACCGCCCGCAACGGCGAGCGGGTCGTGGCGCTGCTGGAGAACGGCGAGACGACGCTCAAGACGTTCTTCCGCGAGAACGACGGACGCGTTCGGCTCCAGCCCGCGAACCCGGACTTCGAGCCGATCATCATCGACGACTGCAAGATCCAGGGTGTCATCATCGGGGTCATGCGACGGTACTGAGTCCACGAGAACCCTCGAGCATCCGGCTCGCGGAGCATCGACAACGATCATCGACAACGATCATCGACAACAGGGCACGAGGAGAGCGGTGTCTGGGCCGTTCTCCTCGTGCTGTCGTTCGCCCCGTCGGACCTCGGGCCCTTGCCGGGGCGGCCCGGTGGGTGTATCTCTTCGGACATGATCGACGAGGGCCCGAGCTCGGAGGATCTCGAACGCTTCGGCGGCGACACCGTCACGTGCCGCTCGTGCGGGGCTGAGATCTGGCATGACGCACCGGTGTGTCCCGAGTGCGGCGCCGTCGATGGGGTCGGTCCGGAGCGGGCGTCGTTCGACCAGAGGCAACGCGCGATCATCGCCGTGGTCCTTGCCGTCCTGCTGGCGGGACTCATCGGTTTCTTCGGGTTGCGGCTCTTCTGAGACCGCGGCTACTCGTCGGCGAGCTCGTAGAAGCCCGGACCGGCCTTGCGGAGCTTGCCCTCGCGGACGAGCGCGTCCCACACCGTCTGATCGAACGCGCGGGGCGGCATGATGGCCCGGATGCCCGAATCCCGGCCGCCGGTCATCGGTCCGACGCCAAGCTTCGACTCGTGGTCAAGACGCGTCAGCTTGAGGCGTTTGCGAAAAGCGCGCATCGCCTTCTTGAGGGTCTCGGTCTCGACGTCCTCGATCGGTGCGTCGTCATCGGGCGCGGCCGTCGCCTCCAGAGCGGCGGAGGCCTCGTCGGCGGCGTCGCGGCTGAGGGCGTCGACGGCGCGACTCAATGCCTCGACGTCCCGTCGGGCGATGATCGCGGCGAGCGCCTCATGGTCCATCCGCGATTTCAACAGCAACCGATGGGCCTGCCCCCAAAGCGGGCCCGATGCCGCCTCGTCGCTTTGGGCGATCGCGTCGACGAGGGGCGTCACCTGTGCAGCGATCTCGTGCTCGGTCGGCGGTCGGATGACCGGCCCCCCACCCTTGCCCTTTCGCTTGTTGCGTTTGCCCTTGGCCACGACTGCCAGAATACCCGCCAACGGCCGGTCCGGCCCCCCACCGAACCGGAGACTTCTGCGGCTCGATCGTCGAAGGAATGGCCCATCCGCTATCCTGAAGGGTCTCACTCGTCGATTTCTTGTACCCCCGGAGGAGTAGATGCGTACGACGACCCACCGCAATCCACATCCGAGCGCCCGCCTTCGTTGGAGCGGCATCCTGACGCTGCTCCTCGGTGCTACGCTCGTCATCACGTCAGGTGCCAACGCCCAGAACGTGGGCGGACCTCCACCGAGCTTTGACAGCGACCAATTGGCGTCCTGGCAGGAGTGGTTGGTTCCCGCGGTCGAGCGGATCGCCGGCCGCTCGTTCGCCAAGCCCCCCGTGGTGCGGGCGGCTTCCCAGTTCGATCTCGCCAGACGCCTCGAGGAGGCACCGGCGGAGACGGCGGGGCGGCGTCTGGCGGCGGGTCTTCTCGGCTGGTACGACCCCGTGAGCGACGTCGCATTCATCCGCGACGACGTCGACCAGATGTTCCGCGACGCGCGGGTCGATCCCGCCGCCCTGCCGCGGATCATGCAGCTCGCGCTCGCGCGGCAGCTGGCTCGCGCGCTCGCCGATCAGACCGTCGCCTCGACCCGCCGGGGAAACGAGCGCGATCGCCTGGCGATCGAGGAGGGCATGGCCACGATCGTTCACGAGCGGATCGCCCGGAGACGCGGCTGGACCGCGGCGTCCGCCGAGCTCGAGCGGCTGCTCTCGTTGCGAGGCGTTCCCGGCTCGCGGTATGCCCCCGCCCGATCACGGCACGCCGCGATCATCGCACCCGGGCAGACGCGTGTTCGCACGGCCCTGACCGATGGAACCGGCCTCGCGGGGGTCTTCCCGCTCCTCGCCGATCCCCCGGCGGTCGCTGGCGTCGACCTCGCCACCGACACCTCCAGCTTGCCGCCGATCGACCCGGACGTTCTCTTCGACGGGTACGCCGATCTCTTCGGCAGCGCCTTCTCGTCGAACCAGATCATGTCCGCCGAGGGGAGCAAGCTCAATCAATCGCACCGATTCCTCAAGGAGCTGTCCCAGGGGCGTTTCCAGGACAACGTCCGCGCGAGCCATACGCTCATGATGACGAATCGGACCGCCCAACCGCCGATCATCCGATCCGCGGCGCTCTTCGATCTGTCCAACCCCGCGTTCGGCGCGAAGATCGTGCAGTACAACAGCATGATCAAGAACGTCCAGTTCGGCGACGTCAAGAAGGCCGCCGATGAACGCGGCGGTCGCATCGACGAATCGCTGGTGCGTTCGCTGCCGGGCCTCGATTGCGAACGCGTCCGTGCGTTCCGGCTTCGCGTGTGGGAGCCCAGCGCGGCCGAGGATGCGATGCCGGTGGTGTCGTTGGCGTTGGGCACCGCCTGGCGGGGCCGCTTCGTCGTGCAGGTCAACGGCGTCGGCGGGTACTTGGACGACACGCGGTTCGGCCTTGTCATGAATGCGCTCCTCGACCGTGCCGAGGGAATCGAGACGGTGCCCATCGTCGATCCGGTGACGACGGCGTTGGAGCGGATGGGCTCGCAGCTCGCGGCCGGCATCGAGCCCCTCGCCGTCACGGAGGTGGATCCGGTCCGGGCCGGCGAGCTCGTCAGTGACGCCGGGCAGTTCGCGCTGGCGGCGGGGTTCGTCCGGGGGTGGCGGAGCGTGCGTCGCGCCGAAACGGCGGATGGCCTCATCGCGGTCACCGTGATCGAGCTCCTGCAGCCTGATCTCGCCGCAGCGTTGGCCGAACCATTGGCGGGCGCGGCGGCACGGCAGGTCAACGCATTGCTGGGATCGGCCGCCCCGGTGGAGGTGGGTCCGGCGACGCGACGCATGATCGACGGATCGGTTCCCGTGGTCGCGCATCCGCTCAAGCTCGCCGCCGATCACTCGGCGCCGGCGGCGGGGTCACTCTACGTTTCCCACCACGGCCGGTTGGCGGTGCGGGTCATCGATCTCGGCAACACGCTGGGGCCCGAAGCGGTGGACGCGTTCATCCGCGATGTCATGAAGTAAGGCCGCCCGCGCGGATGAGGTCCTAGGTCCCGGCTCAGAATCCGTCGGAGCACGGTCATTCCCGCTCTGGACGGCGTCGCCGAAGCTCGCTGTATCGTTCAAATACGGCATCGCTTCCCCCTCCTTGCCAGAACGGAAAGCACCGCACTCCGGCGAATCCTGAGCCGTCAAACAGGACCTAGTGAAAGTCACGCGAGCGCGCCGGGAGGCGGGTGAGCTGCCGGTCGAGCGTCGCAAGACGCCGGACGTTCACGTGCACGACCATTCCCTGTCGCTCCACCCGCCCGTACGCGATCAGGGCAATCCCGTGCCGGGCGGCGTGCCGGAAGCGTTGGTAGATTTCCGGCCGGATGATCAGGTTCGCCACCGCGGTCTCGTCCTCGATCGTCATGAAGACGATCCCCTTCGCCGTGCTCGGACGCTGCCGCACCAGCACCAGACCCGCCACCGCCGTCCACGCCCCGTTCTTCCAGCGGGTCTCGTCGGCCAGGGTTTCCGCGGTCGTCACGCCGCGGCGATCCAGCTCCTCCCGCAGGAACGACACCGGATGCGCCCGCAACGACAGACGCGTCGCGGCGTAGTCGTGCGCGACCTTCTGGAACTCCGGAACCGGCGGCAGCCGGGGCGGGCGTCGCGATTCCGGCGGTGACGGCGTGTCGTCGAACATCGGCAGCGGTTCGTCGGTCAGCGCCCTGATCGCCCACAACGCCGCCTGCCGCTCCAGCCCCAACGAGCGGAACGCATCGGCCCCCGCCAGACGCCGCAGCACGGACACCCGCACACCGCTCCGGCGATGCAGCCCCCGGGCGGAGTCGTAGGCGGCCCCGTTCCTCCGGGCATCGGCGATGGCCGTCGCGTCCTCTTCCCGCAGACCCTTGATGAGACGAAACCCCAGTCGCAACGCCGGCCCCGGGGTGTCCGCGGCGGATTCCAGATGACAGTCCCACCCGCTGTGGTTGACGTCGACGGGACGGACCTCCACCCCGTGCGTCTGCGCGTCCCGCACGATCTGCGCCGGAGCGTAGAAGCCCATCGGCTGGCTGTTGAGGAGCGCCGCGGCAAAGGCGGCCGGATGGTGCCGCTTGATCCACGCCGAGACGTACACGAGGAGCGCAAAGCTCGCAGCGTGCGACTCGGGAAACCCGTACTCGCTGAAGCCCTTGATCTGCGCAAAGCAGCGTTCGGCGAAGTCACGCTCGTACCCGCGTTCGAGCATGCCGCTCACGAGCCGCGCGCCGAATCGCTCGATCTGGTTGCCCCGGCGTTTCCACGCCGCCATCGCCCGCCGGAGCTGGTCGGCTTCGCCGCCGGTGAACCCCGCTGCCACCATCGCGAGGGCCATCGCCTGTTCCTGGAAGAGCGGCACGCCGAGTGTCTTCTCCAGGACGGAGCGGACGGCGTCGCTCGGATAACGCACGGGCTCCTCGCCGTTGCGGCGCCGGAGGTAGGGGTGCACCATGTCGCCCTGGATGGGGCCCGGCCGCACGATCGCGACCTCGATGACCAGGTCGTAGAAGCACCGGGGCCGGAGCCGCGGCAGCATCGACATCTGCGCGCGGGATTCGATCTGGAAGACGCCGATGGTGTCGGCCCGGCAGATCATGTCGTAGACCGCCGGATCTTCGGGGGGAATGGTGTGAAGCGCCGGCGGGGTCCGGGGGTCGGCCGCTTCCCGCGGATCGATCATCGCGAGCGCTTTGCGAATGCACGTCAGCATGCCGAGACCGAGGACATCCACCTTGAGCATGCCCATCGCCTCGATGTCGTCCTTGTCCCACTCGATCACGGTGCGATCGGCCATGGCCGCGTTCTCGATGGGCACGAGATCGCAGAGCGGCGTCTCCGTGATGACGAACCCCCCCACGTGCTGTGAGAGATGCCGGGGAAAGCCGAGGATTTCCCGCGAGAGCCGGAGGAGCTGGTGGGTGAGCGGATCGTCGGGCGCGAGCCCCACGTCCCGCAGCCGCTCCGGATCTCCGACGCCGTCGTGCCACCAGTCGATGTTCTTCGCGAGCCGGTCGACGCAGTCGAGCGAAAGCCCGAGCGTCTTGCCCACGTCACGCACGGCGCTGCGGCCGCGGTAGCTGATGACCTCCGCCGTCAACGCCGCGCGGTCGCGACCGTACCGCCGGTAGATGTACTGAATGACCTCCTCACGACGCTCGTGCTCGAAATCGATGTCGATGTCGGGTGGCTCGTCCCGCTCCTTGCTGACGAACCGCTCGAAGAGCAGGTCGATCCGGCCGGGGTCGACCGCGGTCACGCCGAGGCAGTAACACACGGCGGAGTTCGCGGCCGCGCCGCGTCCCTGGCAGAGAATGCCGCGGCTGCGGGCAAAGACCACCAGGTCGTGGACGGTCAGGAAGTACGGGGCGTACTCGAGCTCCTCGATCAGCGTGAACTCGTGCTCGAGCTGGGTCCGGACCCGCGGCGGCACGCCACCGGGATACCGCTCCCGGACGCCCGCTTCGGTCAACGCACGCAGGTGCTCCATCGCGGTCCGCCCCGCCGGGCACACCTCACGCGGATACTGATACCGCAGCTCGTCCAGGCTGAACGCGGTCGCCCGCCGCACGATCGAGTCGATGCGGGTGACCGCCGCGGGGTGATCGCGGAAGAGCCGTGTCATCTCCTCCGGCGTCTTCAGGTGACGCTCGGCGTGCGCGAGCAGCCGAAAGCCCGCGGTCGCCACCGTGCAGCCGTGCCGGATGCAGGTGAGGACATCCTGGAGCGCCCGCCGCTCGGGCACGTGGTAGAGCACGTCGTTCGTTGCGACCAGCGGCACCGACGTCAGGTGCGCGATGGCCGCGAGCTGCCCGAGTCGGGCCCGGTCGTCGGGCCCGTAGAGACACGCGGCGGCGAGCGAGAGCCGATCGTCGTCGAAGATTCCGCGAAGCCCCCGCATGATCTCCAGGAAACGCTGATCGAGAACCGACGGAGGCACGACCACCGCCAGCAGATCCTCGTGGTGGTCGAGCAGGTCGTGCAGCGAAAGCGCGCACGCCCCCTTGACTGTCCGGCGTTTGCCCAGCGACAGCAACCGGCACAGACGGCCGTAGGACGCCCGGTTCGTCGCGTAGACGAGCACCGACAACGTCGTCCCGGTTCGGGCGTCGCCGGCATGCATCGCGTCGCGTCGCCCTTCCACCGTCATCTCCAGACGGCAACCGACGGCCAGGGGAATCCCGATCTCCTTGGCCGCCACGTGCGCACGAACGATGCCGGCGAGCGTGTTGCAATCGGTGATGGCGGCGGCCTGGTGTCCGAGGGCGGCCGCCTGCTCCACGATCTCCTCGGGATGACTTGCCCCGGTGAGAAACGTGAAGTTGGTCGTGGTATGGAGATCGGCGTAGCCGACGCGAGCGGCGGTGAACCGCGTCGTCGGTGCGAAGCCCACGCGTTTGTCACCGGGGTGTGGTCGCGATTTGGGGTTGGGAAGTTCCGGCATCGTCGTCCGTTTACCTCACGCCCAACGCCCGTGGACGAACCAGCATCGGGTGCGATGCTCGTGGTAGATCCAGAGCCACTCCCCGCCGTCCACCTGGACCTTGAAGTAGTCACGGGCGGAAACCGCCGGGGTCGTCACCCCCCGCCACCATTCCGGCTCGATGCGTTCGGGGCCGTGACTGCCGACGACCACGCGGTCCGAGCCCCGCCACCGCAGCCAGAGCGGCGGACCGTCCGGGGTGAGTGCCATCACGACGACGGGTTCCGGGGGCCGGAGGAGCTGGGAGGGACGCTCGACCGGGGTGACCGCACCGGCACCATTCGGCCGGGTCCTTCCGTCGACGCGGGCGAAGGCCCGTTCGGGCAGGTGCGACGCGACGGGCTTCGCACGCACCACCGCCTTCGGGCCGAGCCGGCTCGTCACGGTGTCGAGGAACTCCCCGAGCGGCTTCTCGTTCAACGCCGGCGTCGCATCGTTCTGCCACCGCGACATCTGCATGTGCGTGACCGACGCGATCGCAGGAACGGCGAGGGTCATCCGCTCGACGCCGAACCCCATCGGCATTCCCTCGATCCGGGGCGAGAGCATGGCCAGGAGATGACGGGGGGAGCGGCTGGGCCGGCTCAAGGCGAACTCGATCGTGTGCGGATCCAGATCGCTCCGGTCGCACGTGAGCGTCATCCGCATCACCCCCGCCCCGCGACGCTCGAGGACGGGGATCAATGCGGCGAGCAGATCCCGTGCGGTCTGCTGGAGCCCCTCCAGGTTGGACACCGGACCGTCGAAACACCGCGTCGCCTCGATCGGCTCGGTTGCACGCAGGGCGTCGATGGCTTCGGGAGCATCGCCCAACGCTTGATCGAGGCGGTGCAGCAACGCGGAACCGAAACGCGTGACAAGCTCATCGCGTTGAAGCTGAAGCAGGTGACCGATCGTCGTCACCCCCACCTCGAGGAGCGCCGCTTCCAACGCGGGATCGATCCGCAACGCGGCAACCGGAAGCGGTGTCAGCGTGATGCGTTCGTCTCCGGCGGCCACGATGGACCGCGGATCGACGCCGTACCGTGCGACCGCCCACGCGCAGCCGAACGTCTCGGCCGTCGCCACCCGCGTCGTGAACCCCCGCCATTCGAGCGCGTTGCCGAGAAGGTTCAGCAGCCGCCGCTCTCCATGAAAGACACGCTCGCAGCCGGTGATGTCCAGCCACAGACCCGCGGGAGGATCGGACGCGACGAGGGGGGAGAACCGCTGCGCCCACACCGCCAATGCTCGCAACGCGCGATCGGAGCGTCGCTCGTCATCCGGCGCGACGATCGGCTCCGTCGCAAGCAACGCGCGGGCATGGGCCAGTGTCAACCCGGGGCGAACGCCGGCGGCGATCGCCTGTCCGCAGGCGTGTATCACCCGCTGGGCACCGGCGATGGTGCGGACGAGGAGCACGGGGGGAGGCGATGACGCGCAAGACGGGCCTGACGAACCAGACGGGGTTGGAAGAGCGGGCGTTGAAAGCTGCCCCGTCTCGACTTCACCCGGCTGCGACCGTTCGCACGCTGACGTCTGCCGGCGGTGACGCCGGCGTAAGAGCAGTTCCACCGGCCACATCGGCAGGTGCAGTGACAACGCCCTGGGCATGATCCCACTCCAAGATCCACTGGCGCATCCCTGCGTCGTGTTGCGTCGGCGACGCGGAAAAAGAGCCCCGGGGGGCTTCGTCGATCATGCGAAGCGGGGCCTTCGCGGCCGCTTCGTCTTCGCCACTCTCGTCCCGTGTTCGCATCGCGCCGGTCAGCAGCGTGGCGGCACCGAAAGCGACCACCGCCTTGCAACGCAACGCCTGCAGATGCCACCGGGGCCGGGACGACGGCGACCACGCAGGTCCCACCCACCAGCGGGTCGCCGCCGACGACGGCATCGTTCGTTCCTCGGGCGGCCGGGCGATCAGACCGATCGTCCCCCCCGCTTCCGCCGCGAGCTGAAGACGACGCGAGGCGGCCATCGTCAACCCTCGGCCGTCGGCCACCACGACGCTGACCGCCGGACATCGGAGCGCGAGATCGATCGTCCAGAGGCGATCGGCGTCACTCGTGGGATCGACGAACAGGGATCGTCTCAGCAGATGCGTTTCGGGCGTGCGCTCGTCGAATGAAAACGCCGTGTCGCGTCGCCCTCTTCGCGTCACGACGGGTGTATGGCGAAGTATCTCTTTCGTGTCGGGAGGGTCCGGGCGGTCATGGGAGATGCCGGCAAGCAGAGACGACGGATGCGTTGCTTCCTCGGCGGACGAGGATGTTCGTCGTTGCGCGAGCACCCAGGGATACGGCCAGATCGCGTGACCGATCCAGATCACGAACCCGGAGCGTTCGCCTTCCCCGAGCGTGGCCTGGCCGGCAAGATGACCGAGAATGCACAGCGGGGGCGACCAGCTTCCGTCCCCGGATCGACCGGAACGCGATCGAACGGCGGGCGTCGACCCGGCCGACGTCTCGGGGGCCGATCCCGCCGGTGGCTCGGCCAGCCCGAACCACTCGTGCAACGCCCCACACGCCAAGCCGCCTTCGACGTCACCCGACGTCGCCACCGCACCACGACCAAGCCGCGGGCCGTCACGCCGAGCGGGCCCGTGCGCCACTCGGGTGGTCGCCAGCCAGCCATCGACCGGCGCCCACCCGGTGGGCACGTGCGAACGGGTGGTTCGTGAGCTCCATCCGCCACTGGCGTTGCTGCTGGCACCGGAGGCTGCACGCACGGAGCCTTCGGGATGCCCACGCCAGGACTGGGCCTCGATCTGCTCCGCCAGCTCCGCCAGCGTCGCCAGGCGACGCAAACGCTCATGTCGGTTGGCCGGATCGGGTCGCATCACAGCCCTCCAATCCGGGATGGTAGTACTTTGTTCGGTCTTTGCAAGGGTCTTTTCGCAAATCTGGCTCCTCGGCCTCTGACCGCGTGTATCAAGCGTGGGGACTTGGGGGGACGGGTGGACGTCTGCCGGCTGCGCCGGTGTCAGGGGCGTCACCCGGGTCGAGTTGGGTGATCGCGGTTGCCACGCCGCCGGACGCCGGCACAGTCGAAGGGTCTGGATGCGTCTCCGACGGACCCGCGCGGCGTCGGCGGTACAGCCGGATACGAGAAGAGATCAAACACCCGAAGAGGAGAGAGACAATGAAAGCGACCACCGCCATTCTTGCCGCGGTCACGACCACGTTCGTGATTGCCGGCACCGCCGACGCCGGCCTGCTGGGCACCGGCGCCGGCTTCGACATCCCCGACGACGACCCCGTCGGCGCCTCGACCAGCTTCGTCGCGGGCAGCAGCGGCCAGATCGCCGAGATCACCGTCAACCTCGACAACCTGATTCACACGTGGTCCGGCGACCTGATCATGACGCTGACCCACGACGCCGGCGCCGGAGACGTCGTCTCCGCGACCTTCGTGAACCGTCCCGGCTCCACCACCGACGGCGGCGGCACGTTCGGCAGCGGCGTCGACTACGCCGGAAACTACTCCTTCAACGACGCGGGCGACGACCTGCTCACGTCGCTGAACTCCGCGGGCGTCTCCCTCGCGGGCGGCACCTACAGCCACGTCGCGCTCGTCGGCGGCACCGACGCCCTCTCGACCTTCAACGGTCGCGACACCGCCGGCACCTGGACGCTGAACGTCAGCGACAACGCCCAGGCCGACACCGGCACGCTCGGCGGCTGGTCCGTCGATGTCACGACGGTTCCCGCTCCCGGCGCCCTGGCTTTGCTCGGCATCGCCGGTCTCGCCGGTCGCCGTCGCCGCGGCTGATTCGAACGCTCGGACTTGAATCCAACTCGAGCCGGCCCGCCAACGCGGGCCGGCTCGTTTCTTTGGTTTGCGTCGTCAGTCGAAGAGCGACGGTTGCACGGGATCACGCGGGAAACCGTCGTCGGGCGGCACCGGGGTGACGCAGTCGGGCGCGTCGTGGTCGACGAAGTTGACGCGGCGGCTGACGGGGTGGGTCTCGAGCGTGTCGGCCGGGCACGGCCCCAGCAGCGAGCGGATGGCCCCGGTGTCGTGCGTCTCGGGATCGAGCCACGCCGCGAAGTCATCCCGGTCGAGGATGACCGGCATGCGATCGTGCAGGGGCGCGACGAGGTCGTTGGGGCGGGTGGTCAGGATCGTGAACGACTCCATCGACTCCCCCGCCCCGTCCCGCCAACCCTCCCACAGACCGGCGAACGCCAACGGCCCGTGGTCGCGGCGACGGATGAAGTGCGGCTGCTTGCCCCCCTCCCGCTTCCGCCACTCGTAGAATCCGTCGGCGGGCACGAGACAGCGGCGACGCTGGAGCGCTTCCCGAAAGGCGGGCTTCTCCGCCGCCGTCTCCGAGCGGGCGTTGATCATCCGCGTCCCGATCTTGGGGTCCTTCGCCCACCACGGCACGAGCCCCCAGAAGAGCTGATCGAGCCGCCGCTCGCCGTCATCCGTTTGTCGCACGACGGGCGCGCGCTGCGTGGGCGCGATGTTGTAGCGCCGGATGGCGGGCGGGAGGGACGAGAGGCCGCACAGCTCCGCCACCAGCTCCGCTGCGCTCATCAGGGCATACCGTCCGCACATGGCGTGATTGTACGGCGGCCGCGGGAGGAGCCTCCCGCGGCCACGCGATTCGACACCTCGATCACCCGTCCGTCTACCGCTGCACGGACTGCGCCCGCCGCACGAGATCGAGAAACTCGGCGCGATCGCCGTGCGGGTCGTCGGCAAGACCGGGGCTGGCCAGATCGAGGACCTGTTCGTACGTCGCTCCGGCCCGGTACTCGGAGCCGCGGAGCAGCATGCCCCACTCGGCCACCGCGGCCGCGAACCGGAAGTCGCTCGTCGTTTGCGCGAGCGGGGCGTCGCGGTCGACGACCGGGTGCTCGATGAGCTTGCTCACGTCGCCGTCGGGTGCCTTGGCACGCAGCTTGACCGTCATCAGCTCGCCGCTCGCCGCCTCGGCCGTGGCCGCGGCCGCCTTCTGGTACTTGAGCGGATCGACCGAGCCCGTCGCGAGCGGCGCGCCGGGGGGCACGATCTCGTAGAGCGCGGTCACCGTGTGTCCGGCCCCGATCTCCCCGGCGTCCTTGGTGTCGTCGTTGAAGTCCTCGGCGGCCAGGATGCGGTTCGCGTATCCGATCAGCCGATAGGCGGCGACCTTTGCCGGGTTGAACTCGACCTGGACCTTGACATCCTTGGCGATCGTCACGAGCGTGCCGCCCATCTCGCGGACGAGCACCTTCTTCGCCTCCCGCAGCGAGTCGATGTAGGCGAAGTTGCCGTTGCCCTTGTTGGACAGCGTTTCCATCCGGTCGTCCTGCCAGTTGCCGTGACCGAAGCCGAGGATGCTGAGAAAGACGCCGGACGTCCGCTTCTCCTCGATGAGCCGGTCCAGATCGCCCTGGCTGCTGACGCCGACGTTGAAGTCGCCGTCGGTGCACAGGATGACCCGGTTCACGCCGCCCTCGATGAAGTGCTCGGCCGCGAGACGGTAGGCGAGCTCGATGCCCTCGCCACCGTTCGTCGAGCCACCGGCCGACAGCCGGTCGAGGGCGTCGAGGATCGTCTGCTTCTCGTCGCAGTACGTCGGCGGCAGCACCACCCCGGCGGCGCCCGCGTAGACGACCATCCCGATCCGATCGTCGGCGTTGAGCCGATCGATGAGCAGACGCAGCGACTCCTTCAGCAGCGGCAGCTTGTTCGCCTGGTTCATCGAGCCGGAGACGTCGATGAGGAAGACGAGGCTGGTCGCCGGCCGCATGTCGAGGTCGACATCCTGACCGCGGAGCCCGATCCGCACCAGGCGATGCGCCGGCTCCCACGGGCAGCCGCCGGTCTCGACGTTGACCGAGAACGGCTCGTCCCCGCTCGGCGGCTCGTACGCGTAGTCGAAGTAGTTGATCAGCTCCTCGATCCGCACCGCATCGGGCGGCACCCGCCGCCCCTGCCGGAGCATGCGACGGACGTTGCTGTAGGAAGCCGTGTCGACGTCGATCGAAAACGTCGAAAGGGGCGTGTCGGCGGGCCGGCGGAACGGATTGTCGACGAGGGATCCGTAGGCCTCGCGATCGTGACCGGGTTGGCGGAAATCGGCGCCCGCGCGATCGCCCGCGCCGCCTTCACCCGCCTGCACCTGGCGACGCACTTCGGCGGGCGGCGCTCCGGGAGAC
>JABDLI010000265.1 GCA_013003065.1 Phycisphaerales bacterium
GGCGGGGGCGGGTCCGTGCGTCCGCGTCCGTGTCCGTGTCCGGGGCCGGGGTCCGTGTCCGTGACCGCGTCCGGGTCCGTGTCCGTGTCCGCGTCCGGGTCCGTGTCCGCGTCCGTGTCCGTGTCCGTGTCCGCGTCCGCGTCCGTGGCCGTGTCCGCGTCCGTGCCCGCGCCCGCGTCCGCGTCCTCGCAGTGCGAGCCGGCCGGCGTTCGGGTAGCCTGCCGGCGTCGCCTCCCCGGCGGGGCGTGCGTCGAGGCATCACGAGCATACCCATGACCGCGGGGCGGGAGCCAGAACGAACGATCGGATTGCTCGGCGCGACCGGCATCGGGGTCGGCGCGATCGTGGGTGGCGGCATCCTCGCCCTCGCCGGCGTGGCCTTCGCGGCCACCGGCCCGTCCGCCGTCCTCGCATTTGCTCTCAACGGCGTGATCGCCGTGATCACCGCGCTCAGCTTTGCCGAGCTGGCCACGCGGTTCCCCGAATCGGGCGGCACGTACGCGTTTGCCAAGAAGGTGCTGTCGATCGAGGCCGCGTTCACGGTCGGGTGGGTGGTGTGGTTTGCGTCGATCGTGGCGGCGGCGCTCTACGCGGTCGGGTTCGGCGTCTTCCTGATGCTGGCGTTGGCGGGCATCGCGCCGGCGCTCGTCGAGGGCGCGCCGGCCTGGCTGGGCGGCCGCGCCGGGGTCGTGCTCATCGCCGGATCATCGACCGCCGTCCTGGCCCTCGGGCTGCTCCGCTCGAGCGGCGGCGGCGGCGCCTGGCTGAATATCGGGAAGCTCGCGGTCTTCGCCGTGCTGCTGGCGGCCGGACTCGCGCAAATCGCCGGTGCGCCGGGGTCCATTCGCACCGGTCTCCAGCCCTTCTTCGCCGCCGGAGGGCTCGGGCTCGTCCAGGCGATGGGGTTCACCTTCATCGCGCTCCAGGGCTTCGATCTGATCGCGGCCATCGGGGGCGAGGTGCGTGACCCGCGTCGCACGATTCCCCGCGCGATGCTCTTCTCGCTGGCGATCGCGCTCGCGATCTATCTGCCGCTGCTGCTGATCGTCGCCACCGTGGGCATGCCGGAGGGGCGGTCGGTCCAGGAGGTCGCGGCGGAGGCCCCCGAAGCGATCGTGGCCATTGCCGCGCAGAACTACCTGGGCGCGTTCGGATACTGGCTCGTGATCGTCGCCGGTGTCCTGTCGATGCTCTCGGCGCTCCAGGCGAATCTGCTGGCCGCGTCGCGGGTCGCGCTCACGATGGCGCGGGATCGCACGCTGCCCGCGTGGTTGGAGGCGATCAGCCTTCGCCGCCGAACGCCCTGGGCGGCCGTGCTCGCCACCGCCGCGGTGGTCATCCTGGTGCTGACGGCGGTGCCCGACGTCGCGTCCGTGGGCGCGGCCTCGAGCCTCGTCTTTCTGGTCACGTTCGCGCTCGCGCAACGTCTGACCGTCATGGCGCGGCGTCGCGCCGATCCCGGGCCCGGCGTCTTCCGGGTTCCCCTGTTCCCGGTCCTGCCGCTCACCGGCGCGGCCGCGTGCGTCGCGCTCGCCGTCTTTCAGGGCATCAGCGTGCCGTCGGCGGGCATCATCGCGTGCGTGTGGTTGGCGATCGGCGGCGTGCTGTACGGATCAGTGTTCTCACGCCGTGCGCGGAGCGTCGACGCCTTCAGCCAGGCCATGGACGGTGAGCTCGTGCGGTTGCGGGGACGAAGCCCGCTCGTCCTGGTGCCGGTGGCGAACCCGGATCGCGCCGAGGCGCTCGTCGGCGTGGCCAACGCGCTCGCGCCGCCGCGGGTGGGGCGGGTGATGCTCCTGAACATCGTGCGTGAGCCGGAGGCAGACTCGGGAGCCGAGGCGGATCCGACCGCCCCCGCGCTCGCGAACGTCCAGGCCGTCGTCCGCGAGGCGATGACCGCGTCGTTCGTTCGCCACCTCAAGCCGGAGGTGCTCGTGACCGTCGCCGGCAACCCATGGCCCGAGATCGCGCGGGTGGCGGGAACGCACCGCTGCGAGAGCCTGGTCGTGGGCTTCAGTCGGCTCGACGATCCCGACGTCGGCGGCCAGCTCGAGAAGCTGATGGGTCGCGTGAGCAGCGAGGTCGTCGTCGTGCATGCACGGCCGGGATGGCGGCTGGATCAGGTGAAGCGGGTGCTCGTGCCGACCGGTGGCCGCGGCGGCCACGACGTGCTCCGCGCGCGTCTGCTCGGCAGCATCCATCGCCTCGGCGCACGCGAGATCACGCTGCTGCGGGTGTTGCCGCCAACCGCCAGCGATCGCGAAGTTGCCCAGGCAAAGCTCGCGCTCACCCGCATCGTTCACGACGAGGTCCCGCACGAGGGCCGCGTCGTCGTGACCCGCACGGCAGAGGTGGCGGACACCATCGCCGAACACGCGGCGGACTGCGACCTCATCGTTCTGGGAATGCGACGCACGGGAAAGCGACGCAAATCGTTCGGCAACGTCGTGCTGGCCCTCGCCGAG
Source organism: Phycisphaerales bacterium (assembly GCA_013003065.1). Lineage (GTDB taxonomy): Bacteria > Planctomycetota > Phycisphaerae > Phycisphaerales > SM1A02 > JABDLI01. The sequence continues at coordinate 2,466 of JABDLI010000265.1, forward strand.
CGGGTGCCGTGCGGAATCGTGATGATCAGTCACCGCGGGTGAGCGGCGACCCGCCCATCGCGCAAGCGCCCGACCCAACCTGCCCGAGGCGGCATGGACGCCGCCGGTCCCCGCGCGGTGGGGAGAATTGGAAGTGGAATGGGACCCGGAGATCGGGGAGAGGCGAATGGGGAATTGGAATCCGTTGAACCGCCCCCGCGCACCGTTGAGATGGACGCGCGGACGACGCCCATCGCGCAAGCGCCCGACCCAACCTGCCCGAGGCGGCATGGACGCCGCCGGTCCTCGCGCAGCCCTGCACCCGCCGGAGGCGGTGCGAAAGATAGTCCGAACCCACGTCCAAATCTTCACTGACCAGCTCGCAGGATGCGAGCGTCATATGAGACCCACGACAACTGGGGTCGAGCCGCACGACGCGGCGTGAACAACGCGGCCCCCGGCGTCCGGCAAGCACCGCCAACGTTCACTGGCAGGATGCCAGCGCAAGGGTCCACGTCCAGATCTTCCCAAGCGAGGCGGCATGGACGCCGCCGGTCCCCGCGCGGTGGGGAGAACTGGAACTGGAACTGGAAGGGGAATGGGAACTGGAATGGGAATGGGAATGGGAATGGGAAGTGGAATTGGACCCGGAGAGCGGGGAGCGGGGAATGGCGAATTGGAACTCGTTCCCTCTCCCTGCGCAACGACCGGCGCCACGGATGCTCGCCCCCAGCTCCCCGCTCAAGCCCCCTCACCGTCCGGCCGATGCACCCCGCATGGACGGGCACCGCCTCACCTCGCTCCTCGTCGCCGTGA
>JABDLI010000268.1 GCA_013003065.1 Phycisphaerales bacterium
CCGCAATGGACGCTCGCGGCACGGACGCTTCGCTGTCCGTGGCACCCGGGAAGCGGTCCCGGAACCCGGACGCGGTCGACCGACCAGATCCTCAGCGTCCGAATCGCCGCTCCAGCTCACGCAGCGAAATCCGCAGGCTCGTCGGCCGGCCGTGGGGGCAGTTGCTGGAACGCTCGACCGCTTCGCGGGCGGCGAGCAGCTCGGCCATCTCGGCGGGCTCGAGGCGGTCGCCGGCCTTGATCGCCGCCTTGCACGACATCATGTCGAGAACCTCGTGGAGCGCCGCTTCCGGTTCGCGCGGCAGATCGCCCGCGCTCGCCCGGGCGAGGAGATCACGCAGGAAGGGAGCCGGCTCCACCCGACGCTCGAAGAGCAGCGACGGAAACGCATGCACCGCCACCGCGGCCGGTCCGATCGGCGACGCCTCGATACCGAGACGGTGAAAGAGCGGCTGCAGGGTCTGGAGCGTTTCGATCTGACGACCGTCCACCTCGACCGTCGCCGGCACGAGCAGCCGCTGCGACTCGAGCGCGCCCTGCTCAACGCGTGATTTGAGCCGCTCGAACATGACCCGCTCGTGGAGCGCGTGCTGGTCGATGATGACGACGCCCTCGGCGTCCTGCGTCACGAGGTAGCTCGCGTGAACCTGCAAGACGTCCGTCGCCGGACGCACCGTGGGCAGCCCCTCCGGCGCACGCTCCTCGATCGCTTCCAGCACGGCGGGCACGCTGGGGACGGCTTCCTTCAGCTCGCGATAGGCGAAGCCGGCGTCGGGACGCGGCACACCGACGCCGCCGCCCCCGCCCCCGGATCCACCCGCGGCTCCGCCCGCAGGTTGCGTCGCCACCCCGGCGCCGAACGCCGGCGTGGGGGTCGCCCCCGGGCGGCCCAGCTCGAGCGCGGGCGTGAGATCCGCCGCTCGCAGCACGTCACGCACCGCCGCGTGCACGACGCGGTGGACGTCGTTGCCGCGGCGGAACCTGACCTCGGCCTTGGTCGGGTGGACGTTGACGTCCACGTCCGCCGGGTCCATCTCGATGAAGAGCAGCACGGTCGGCGTGCGTCCCGGCGCGATGAGGCCGCGGTACGCCTCGACGATCGCGTGGTTGACGGTGCGGTCCGAGATCGGCCGGCCGTTGATCCACGTGCGGAGGTGACGGCTCGTGCCCCGCGCGAGCTCCGGTCGTCCGGCGAGGCCCCAGATCCGCATGCGGGTGTCGGGGTTGGCGGCGTCGATCTCCAGGAGCCCTTCCTCCAGGTCACGCCCCAGAACGGCGAGGCCGCGGGCGCGTGGGGTCTGCCCGGGCGGCAGTTGCGTGCGGACGCCGCGTTCGGTGCGCAGCGTGAAGCCGACCTCCGGGTGGGCGAGGGCGAGCCGTTCGAACATCTCGACGCAGCGGGACGTCTCGGTCTGATCGGTCTTGAGAAACTTGCGTCGCGCCGGCGTGTTGAAGAAGAGCGTGCGGACCGTGATGGTCGTCCCGGGGGGGCCGCTGGCGGGAGACGGCTCCGTCAGCGTGTCGCCTTCGGCTTCGACCTTGCCGGCGCGATCCTCCCCGCGGGGACGGGAGACCAACGCGAGGCGGCTGACGGCGGCAATCGACGCGAGCGCCTCGCCGCGGAACCCCATCGTCGCGATGTGATCGAGATCCTCGGCCGCGGTGATCTTGCTGGTCGCGTGGGCGGCGAGCGCGAGCGTGAGCTCGTCGAAGGGAATGCCCGCGCCGTCGTCGGTCACGCGAACGAGCGACTTGCCGCCTTCTTCGATCGCGACGTCGATGCGGCCCGCCCCGGCGTCGATCGCGTTCTCCACCAGCTCCTTCAGGACGCTCGCGGGTCGTTCGATGACCTCACCGGCGGCGATCTGGTTGACGAGCAGCGGCGGCAGCGGGCGGATGGGCATGCGCGGAGGATTGTACCGGCGGCAACGCCGTCGTGACCCGCATCGCCATCGGCATCGGACGCCCGCGTCCGAAGGCGCGTTGCGTGACCTTCAGGACGATCGCGGCCTGGTGCCGCTTGTACTCCGCGGCGTCGATCATCCGGATGATCCGCTGCACGAGCCCGGGATCGGCGCCGGTCTCGACGACGACCCGCTCGACCGCGGCTTCGTGTTCGACGTGCATCGCGATGATGGGATCCAGGACCTCATAGGGCGGCAGCGAATCCTGGTCGGTCTGATCCGGACGCAGCTCGGCCGACGGCGGCTTCTCGATCGACGCAAGCGGGATCGGAGGCGTCGCGAATCCGCCCGCCGCGGGGTTGGCGTTGATCCACCGCGCGACGTCGTAGACGCGGGTCTTGAGGACGTCGCCGAGAACCGCCAAAGCGCCCGCCATGTCGCCGTAGAGCGTGGCGTACCCGACCGCGAGCTCGCTCTTGTTGCCCGTGGCGAGAACGAGCGCGCCGGTCGCGTTCGAGACGGCCATCAGCAGCATCCCGCGGAGCCGCGCCTGGATGTTCTCGTCGGTCACGCCCTTGACGTCGCCGGGAAGCGTTGGCGTCAGCAGCGTACGGACGACTTCGTGCGCGGGCTCGATGGCGACCTCCGGACACGCCGCCAGGCGGAGGTTCTGCGCGAGCTGCGTCGCATCTCTCACCGAGTGGTCCGAAGAGTACCGCGACGGAAGCATGAGACCGCTGACGTTGCCGGCGCCAAGCGCGGCCGCCGCGATCGCGGCGGTGAGCGCGGAGTCGATCCCGCCGGAGAGACCGACGAGCGCGCGCTCGTGACCGGTCTTGTGGCAGTAGTCACGCACGCCGGTGACCAGGGCGTGGAAGAGATCGGCGTCGTCCTCGGGTGGCGTCGCGGTGATCGCCGCGTCCGCGGCGAGGTCGACCGTGACCGTGTCTTCCTGCCAGCCGGGGAGCTGCGCGATCACCCTGCCATCCGCCCGCACCGCGAACGACCGGCCGTCGAAGACGAGGTCATCCTGGCCGCCGACCTGATTGACCGCCACCAGCGGCCGCTCGAGCCGCCGCGCAACCTCCCGCGCGATCGCGCGGTGCCGGGCAAACTTCTTCAGGACGAACGGGGAGGCGTTGAGGCTGACGAGGATCTCCGCCCCGGCCGCCACGGCCTCGGCGGCGGGATCGACGTCGTACTCCGGACTCGCATTGACATCGCCCGCTCGCCACAGATCTTCACAGACGAGCACCCCGACCTTCCGCCCCGCGACCTCGATCACGCACGGGGCGCGGCCGGCATCGAAGTATCGGTCTTCGTCGAAAATGTCGTAGCCGGGCAAGAGCCGCTTGTCGGAAACGGCAAGGATCGCGTCATCCCGGCACGCCGACACACTGTTCCGCACGCCCCGCACCCCGGGCTCGACCCGACGCGGATGCCCGACGAGCACGGTCATCTCGCCGGCTGCCGCCGCCACGATCCCCACCGCCGCCTCGGCCGCCTCGACGATGCCTTCGCGCAGGATCAGGTCGCGTGGCGGGTAGCCGAGCAGCGCGAGCTCGGGAGTGACCAGAAGGTCGGCGTCGTCGCGTCGTGCGCGTTCGATCGATGCGAGAACGAGATCGGTGTTGCCGGCGACGTCGCCGACGATGGGGTTGAGTTGGGCGAGGGCGATCCGCATGCGGGACGTATTGTAGGGCCTCGCGCGAAGCGATCCGGGATTCCAATTCCGCGTTCCCCCACTCCCGCCGCCGAACGCTTCAGCGTCGTCGCCGCCGTACCCCCACGACCGCCACCGCGAACAGCATCACCGCCGGCGGCGCGGGAACGAGCTTGCTGACACCCACGACGTCCGTCGCATCGGTCGGCTGAGGAATCGTCCCGATCGTGGTCGTGAAGTTCACGATCCCGTCGTCGCCGCCCAACGAGGCGAGCGGGACCGAGCCGGAGAAGCTCGTCGGGCCGTACTCGATGGCGACCGTGTCCACGATGCGACCCGTCGGATCGAGCACATCCACGAAGCCGGGGTGCAAGGTCTCGGTGAACAGAGCGATCACGAAATCGACGCCGCTCGAGAGCATGGCGAACGGCGGGCTGAAGGCGTTCTGAGTCGGCGGGAGTCCCGTCGCCGTGTCCTGATCCGTGTCGAGTTCGAGCAGGCCGACGACGCCGTCCGCGAAACCCGCGGAGGGCGCCGAGATGGGCGTGTGGAAGGTCATCTCGAAGTGCAGAAAGCGCTCGTCGTATTGAACGAAGATCCCGTCGATGTCGAGCAGCGGGTCCCCCGCGCCGAACACATCCTGGGCGTCGCCAAACGTGTCGATGAGATTGCCCATGGCGGGCGGCGACAGAAGCATCGCCGCCACGGCGGTCGCGCAGATCGCTCTTCGCAGTGTCATGGTGGTTCCCTCGCCCCGGAGCTGGTTCAAAAACGCAAAAAGAGAGCCACTGCGGCTCTCTCTTCGGCAGGTCCATGTGTCACCCCGTCCCGGGTCAGCATACCGCGACCCCTTGCAGAACTCGAACACTTTCTGCTGATCGGTGAGGCCGGCTTCGGAGGACGTGGCAACGATGTTCGTCGGGCTGGACGCCAGTTTGGTGTCCGCCGGGGGTGCGTCACACCCCCTCTTCGGGCTCCTCCCCCTCCGCCTCGTCGAGCGTCGGAGGCGGCTCCACGAAACACGCCCCGCCGTGCGTCATCACATGCTCGTCGTGCCGCTCGTGCCACGCCTGCCAATCATCCGTGAGCCGACGCAGCTGCTTCAGCTCGCGGATCAGCTCGTGCCGCGTCATCTCTGTCGGCAGCTTGCGTTGCCGCTTGATCGAGATTCCCCAGCGGTCGAGCAGCCGCTCGGTCGCCTCCAGGCCGATGACGATCGTGAACAGGTACCGCGCGCCCTTCAGCCCGACGCCACGCAGCTTGAACACGCGGGTCGTGCGTACGACGGCCGCCGCCCGCAGCGGGCGGAGGACCGGAACGAGGATGATCACCAGGTCGATCCAGTTGCGTTTCGCGTACTCGAACCGCGACTCGGCGATGAGGATCTTGATGATGAACTCGACGACGAACGCGAACCAGATCACGGCGAAGCCGATCTTGATCGCGATGTCCATCCACCCTTCCGGCTTCTTCAGAAGCTCGATGACCAGCAGCGGCAGGATGGCCAGCGCGAGGATGATCATCGGCCAGTGGAAGAACCGGTTCACCCGCCGGCGGAGGTGGTCATCGGACACGATGATGCCGAGCGGACGCACCGGCACGTACCGCATGCCGGGCGTCGGCGGCGGGAGACGGGTGCCGTAGGGCACGATCGAGGATGTCTGGCCTGGCAGCGGCATGCGCGCGCGGGGGAAGGAGTCGGAGTTGGGCAACGGCGATGAGTCGTCTTGACCCATCATAGTGCGTCAAAACGACAGGCCGCCCGCGGAAGCGGGCGGCACTGAGGATTTGATCGGGACGACGGGGTCAATACACGACGGCGTGGGCGCCGTCGATCGCTTCGATCACCTGGCGAACGCTGAACGGCTTGCGGATCGCGCCGTCGAAACCCTGGTGGGTGAGCTGGGCGACCTGACCGTCGGTGAGCTTGCCGCTCATCGCGATGAGCTTGGTCACCTGGAGATCGTCGTTGTCACGCACGACCTTGCACACCGTCTGCCCCTCGCAATCGCCGAGGTGGATGTCGATGAGGATGACGTGCGGGCGGAAGCGCTCGCAGTCGATGCCGGCGCTGAACGCGTTGGCGGCGACCCGGACCTCGTAGCTGGTCTGCTCGGCGAGGATGTCGCGAAGCTTGCAGCCGACTTCCTCGTCCTGGTCGACGATGAGCACGCGGGTGTTGCCGCTCATCAGACCGTCGAGGGGAATCCCGTGGCCCTTCATGAAACGCACGAGGCTCGAGACCGGAATGCGTCGGTCCTTCGAGCCGGGGATGCGGTAGCCACGCAGTTGACCGGAGTCGAACCACTTGCTGACCGTGCGCGAGGCGACGTTGCAGATCTTGGCGACCTCTCCCGTCGTCAGGACATCTTTCTCGAAAAGGTTCATTCGATTCCTCGCGCCTGAGCAATCAGGGGAATCCGGCCGGCGTGGACCGGTCGTCCCTGCTCTGTCGATCGGGTCGATCGGGGGGCGCCTTCACGTTGGGCTGCACAAAAGGGGCATTCCGACGTGGGGGAAGCGTGTTGTCGCGGGGCGGGGGTTGGAGGGGTGGGATTCCGGGACGTTCGGGTGGGGGGAGGGTCCGAGAACCTGGGGTCCGTGGCCGGGTCCGGGTCCGTGACCGCGTCCGTGGCCGGGGCCGCGTGCGGGTCCGCGTCCGCGTCCGTAGCCGTGGCCGCGTCCGGGTCCGTGACCGTGGCCGTGGCCGTGGCCGCGTCCGTGGCCGTGTCCGCGACCGGGTCCGGGTCCGCGTCCGTGTCCGTGACCGCGACCGTGGCCGCGTCCGTGTCCGCGACCGCGACCGTGTCCGTGTCCGTGTCCGCGACCGCGACCGCGTCCGCGACCGCGTCCGCGTCCGTGCCCGCGCCCGCGTCCGCGACCGTGTCCGTGTCCGTGCCCGCGACCGTGTCCGTGTCCGTGCCCGCGACCGCGTCCGCATCCGTGCCCGCGTCCTCGCCCCCGCC
>JABDLI010000275.1 GCA_013003065.1 Phycisphaerales bacterium
GGTCAGAACCGATTCGTCCGAGCGTCGAGCAACCGTGGATCGACACGAGGACCGCCCGGAGGAGAGTGCCGATACCCCACCCACGGGTCAGAGACTCACGAGCAGAGCTCGTCGGGCGTCGGAGCCGGCTCGTGCCCGGGAGAAACGTGACCGCTCGACAAGGTCCGATACACCGGACCCGGCCGAGATCCGAAGAAAGGTGGTTGCCGTCGCTCCTGGGCGGTCTCAGCCGCCCGGCGAGCCGCTCCCGGCCCCGTCCAGGGCGTCGAGGGCCTGGCGGGCGTAGGACTGATCCGGACGGATCTGAAGGGCACGGGTGTAGGCCGATCGGGCCTCCGCGAGACGGCCGCCGCGACGGTGCTCGTCTCCGACGATCTCGTACGCCCGGGCCCACGCCCGCACCACGCCGGGGACATCCCGGTAGGGGGTCGCGAGCGGATCGGGATCGCCGCTCTGCCCGAGGGCGATCGCCAGGTTGTTGATCGCCCGCTCGTGCGCCGGCTCCAGCCGGAGCGCCGCGACGAAGTGCGGGATGGCCTCCGCCCGCCGCCCCTCTTGCAGGTGCAGCCCGCCGATGTTGTTGGCAACCGAAGGGTCGGGGACCAGCTCGAAGCTGGTGGTCCACGCGGCGATTGCTTGGCGGCTTCGGCCCTGCGCGTTCAGCGCGTTGCCGAGGTTGCGGTGGACGGTGGCCGCGACGTCGGGCCCCGGCTCGAGATCGATCGCGCGTCGGAACGAGCGTTCGGCGGCACGGTACCGCCCGGCTGCGAACAGCCCGCGGCCGTAGTTGTTGTGGCCCACGGGGTTGTCCGGATCGAGCTGGGTGGCCCGCCGGAGGTGCTCGAGGGCCTCGTCGATCTCGCCCTTCGTCACGAGGGCGTCGCCGAGGTTCGTCCGCGCTTCGAAGAAGTTCGGCTTCAGCTCGACGGCGTCGCGGAAGAGCTTGACCGCCGCGTCGACGCTGTTGTACTTCAGCAGCGTCTGGCCGAGGTTCGAACGCGCCTTCCACAGGCTCGGCTCGATCAGCAACGCTTCCGTGTAATGCGCGATGGCCTCGCGATCCATGCCGCGGTGGGCGTACGCGTTCGCGACCTGTGAGTGAGCGCGGGGATTGTGCGGCCGCTCGGCGAGCACGCTGTGCCAGATCGTCTCCTGGTCGCGGTAGTCGAGGTTTCGAACGATCGTCCGAACCCCCAGGCTCACCGCGACCACCGCCACCGCACCGGTCGCCACCCACCACATCCGCGCGTGCGTCCAGCCCAGCTTCTCTCGCGCCCGCGGCAGCACCGCCGCCACGCCCACGACCACCAGCACGATCACGCCCGCGGTCGAGAGGTACATCCGGTGCTCGTTGGCCAGATCCTGGATCGGCACGATGGTCGAGGTCGGGGCGAGCACGAGGAAGACCATGAGCGCGACGAAGCCGGCGGCGGGCCGTCGCCAGAGGAGCCACGCCGTGCCGATCAGCATCAGTCCGATGATGATGGCGGGAAAGACGATCGCCTCGGCGGTGCGGGCCACCGGCCACCAGTAGTCGAGGACGAGGGGGTGCGGCCAGAACACCAGCCGGAGGTACCGCATGACGATGCCCAGCTGCGTCGCGGCGTACTCGAGCGGCGTGATCGACTGCAGGCTGAACCCGACGGTTCCGCCGGCGCTGCGTTTCGGGTTCAGCACACCCTCGGCCACGCCCGTGACGACGAGCAGGATCGCCCCGACCGCGACGAGGAATCCGTAGAGCCACCAGCGCCGGCGGAGCAGCGGCCGCACCCCGCGCGCGAGGAAGATGCCGTCGTACAACAACATTGCGACCGGTGCCGTCACCATGATCGCCTTGCTCGCCATGCCCAGACCCAGCGACCCGATGATGGCGATCGCCCACCCGGCGGCCGCCAGCCGGGATCGCGTTGTCGCGTGACGGTTCAGGGAGTACAGCGAGAGAAGGTAGAAGAGCCCCATCAACGATTCACCCCGCTGGGTGACGTAGGTGACGGCCTGCGTGTTGAGCGGGTGCACCACCCACAGCAATGCGGCCACCAGGGCGATCCACTCGGCCCGGCCCTCGAACCGGTCGCGCAGGTGATCGAGCTTCAGCGTTCGCGCGATCAGCCCGAACAGCACGACCCCGGCCATCAAGTGCACCACGACGTTGATCGCGTGGTATCCGAGCGGATTCTCTCCGCCGATGGCGTAGTTCGCGGCCATGAGGAAGTTGATCACCGGACGCCGATCCCGCAGGATGCCGTCGAACGAGCGGATCTCGCTGTTCCCGACGACCGTCCGCATGTCGTCGAACACGAATCCGTTGGGCAGCGCGTTCAGGTAGACGAGCATGCCGGCGACGACGATGAGCAGCGGCATCCATCGTCGAAACCCGGGAGCGGAAACGGTTGGCGTATCCGGCGTCGCGACGGGATGCGTCGCCTTCTCGCGGGCTCTCTTCGCGCGTCGGCGGGATGAGCGGGAGGAAGCCACGACGGCAGGATAGCGTGGGGCGAACGCGGAGGTCGACGCCGGCTATCCGCGTGTTCCCTCGAAGTGGGTCTCTTCCTCCGTCGCCAGCGGCGAGACGCAGCGGGCGGCGTGGCGGACGGCTTCCGCCTGGTCGTCCGGGCACGGGAGACCCGGACCCCGCCAGCGTTGGCCGTCGTGGACGAATGCGACGTAGCCGTAGCCCTGGCGGTCGGTCGTGTTGTCGGTGATCACCGCCGGCACGAACCCGAGCTGAATCGAGTTCACCTCGGCGCCGAAGCTTCGACGCGCGCCGGTGGCGGCGGCGTCGGCGCGGACGGAGTAGCGGTACTGCATCTTCTGCAGATACATGCTCGTCCCCCGCAACAGCTCCCGTCGACGTCCCGGCTCGAGGGCCGTGATGTCATCGGACTCCTCAAGCGGCTCGCGGGAGGGCGGCCGGACGAAGACGCCGACCACGAGCACGCCCACGAGACCCGCCGCGACCAGAATGAGCCCGAGCCGCGCCCCCACGAGCGCCTCCCACTGCCACAGCACCACGCCGACGAGCGCGAGCAGGCAGCAGGCCACGAGCAAGAGCCTTCTCCCGGAGATGAGCATGCCCTTAGTGTACGACCCGGTTCCCGCGAGGCGAGCGGGCGGACGCCAAACGTCCCGACCCCAGGTCGCACGCGGGTCCGAGAAGCACCACGGAACGGGGCTCTGCGACCGATTGCAGAGATGCGGACGCGGACACGGACACGGACGCGGTCACGGCCGCGGCCACGGTCGCGGTCGCGGTCACGGTCACGGTCACGGACGCGGTCACGGACGCGGACACGGACACGGCCGCGGACACGGCCGCGGACACGGACGCGGTCACGGACGCGGCCACGGTCACGGTCACGGCCACGGTCGCGGACGCGGACGCGGACACGGCCACGGCCGCGGCCCCGGCCGCGGCCCCGCACGCGGCCCCGGACCCCAACGATACAATCCGCCCCCGTGACCAACGTCGACCAGTTCGAAAGCGTCTTCCGCTCCGCCGCCAAGGCCGTCTTCCACCACGAGCCGATCGCGTTCGGATCGATCCTGATCGTGACCGACCTGGAGTCCTACGACGCCAACCTCCTCGCCGAACGCACCAAGCAGTTCCTGAAAACGCTCGACCGGGATGACGGCCCGACGTGGACGGTCATCGAAGGTTCGGCGTTCCAGACCGTGCGCGACCTGCTCGACGTCGTCGAGCAGCATCGGCCGGACTTGATCTGCACCTACCGCAACCTGCACACCGAGGGGTGGCGGTGGCCGTTCACGATCGGCGACCACCTGGAGGTGCTCACCCAGGCGACCACCACGCCCGTCCTGGTGTTGCCGCACCCGAAGGCGGGAAAGAACGCCGAGCACGCCATGGGCGACACGAGCTGCGTGATGGCGATCACCGATCACCTCACCGGCGACGACCGGCTCGTCAACCACGCCGCGGCGTTGACCGAACCGGACGGCACGCTCTGGCTCGCGCACGTGGAGGACGACGCCGCGTACGACCGGACGATCGAGATCATCGGCAAGATCCCCGACCTCGACACGGACGTCGCCCGCGAAGCGATCCGCAAGCAGCTCCTCAAGGAACCGGCGGACTACATCGACTCGTGCCGCGCCGGGCTGACCGCGGCCGAGGTGAGCATCACCGTTCAGCCGCACGTGACGATGGGTCATCACCTGTCGACCTACCAGACCCTCATCGGAGAGCACGCGGTGGACCTGCTCGTGATGAACACGAAAGACGAGGATCAGATGGCGATGCACGGCCTGGCGTATCCGCTTGCGGTGCAGATGCGGTCGATTCCGATGTTGATGCTGTGATGGTGTCCGTGCCCGCGTCCGTGTCCGCGTCCGTGCCCGTGCCCGCGTCCGCGTCCGTGTCCGTGTCCGTGTCCGTGCCCGTGCCCGTGTCCGTGTCCGGGCCCGCGTCCGCCCCCGTCCCCGAGGCCCTCCGCCCATGCTGACCCTCGCCTCCGACTCCGCCCACGGCGTTCCCCCTGGCGTCACCGCGCTCTTCGGCGGCATCCTCGCTGCCACGATCCTCGCGCTTGCGTTCGAGGAGAAGCTGCACGCGAAGAAGTCGCTCATCGTGGGTCTCTTCGCGGCGGTCAGCCTCCTGCTCGCCGAGGCGTTCGGGCTCATGCATCGCGATCCGGTGGAGTTCCTCGGTCACACCGTCGATCTGCCGGTCTACATCCCCGGGATCGACTGGGGGGTCATCGCGATCATGCTGGGCTCGGGACTCTTCGTGGACGTGACCAGCAAGTCCGGTCTCTTCTCGTGGATCGCCATCCGGCTCACGAAGATTTCACGCGGCGAGCCGATGCGGCTGCTGTGGTACTACGGGGTCATGACGGTGGTCTTTTCCGCCGTCCTGAACAACGTCACCGCGATGATCATCGTGGGGTCGTTGTCGGGAGTCTCGCTGCGCAAGCTGGGGCGGGAGAACCTGCTGCTCGGTTTTCTGCTCGTCGAAGGGCTGCTCACGAACATCGGTGGCCTGCTCACCCTGATCTCCTCCGTGCCGAACATCATCGTCGGCACCACGGCGGACATCAGCTTCGTGACGTTCTTCCTGAAGTCGAGCCCGTACGTCGTGGTGGCGACGATCGCGACGATCGTGCTGGGCGCGAAGATCTTCGCCATTCCGAAGCTGCGCACGCCGGAGGAGCGGGCGGAGGCGGACGAGCTCGTCGCCGGATTCGACGAACGTGACGGCATCGAGAGCCCGGGGTTCTTCTGGTTCGGCGTCGTCATGCTCGTGCTGTTCATCATCACGATCGCCACGACGAGCGTCCTCCCGTACATCAGCGATCTGGGCATGGGCTTCGTCGCGCTCTCCTTCGCCGCGATCATGCTGGTGCGGTACAAGTCCGAGGTGGACACCTACTACCGGGCGATCGACTGGGATCTGCTCGGCTTCTTCGCCGCGCTCTTTGCGCTCATCAACGTGATGGAGCACGCCCAGGTGCTCGCGGTGATCGGCGGCTGGATCCAGCACCTCATCGGGCTCGGGCCCACGCTCGGGTCGGGTTCGATGCTGCTGTCGGCCGCGGTCGCGAGCAGCGTGACCGACAACATCCCGCTGGCGGCGATGCTCGCGAAGATCCTCGGGGGGATTCCGGGGATCAGCGACGATCCGACCAGCACGTACTGGTGGGCGGTGATCTTCGGCGCGAACCTCGGCGGCAACCTCACGCCGATCGGCTCGGCGTCGACGCTCGTGGCCGTGACGTTGATCCACAAGTACGGCATCTCGTTCAGCTTCGCCGATTTCGTGAAACGCGCCTTCCCGTTCGCCATGGTGCACATCGGGATCGCGCTCGTCTACGTCGTCGTGGTCCTCCGGCTGTTCTCATGATCCTCCTCACCGGTGGCAACGGTCAGCTCGGGACGGCGTTCCGGTCACTCCTGCCGGCGGCGCGAGCCGTTGCGCGACGCGAACTCGATCTCTCGCGGCCGGCCGGCGTGGCGGCCACGCTCGACGCGTGGCGTCCCAGCCTGCTGATCAACTGCGCCGCCTACACCGCCGTCGACCGGGCGGAAGAAGAGGAGGCGGCGGCCGCGGCGATCAACGCCGAGGCGGTCGGCGTCATGGCGGCTTTCGCGGCGACGCGGGACATCCCGTTCGTGACGTTCTCGACGGATTACGTCTTCGACGGCGCCGGCGGCGAGCCGTACGTCGAAAGCGACACGCCCGCCCCGATCAACGCCTACGGACGCACCAAACGCGCCGGCGAAGTGCTCGCGCTCGAGAACCATCCCGCGGGAACGCTCCTCATCCGAACGTCGTGGCTCGTCTCGGGGACGCACCCGAACTTCATCGGCACCATGCTTCGGCTCGCGCGACGCGGGGATCCATTCCGCGTCGTCGACGACCAGCACGGATGCCCGACGATCGCCGCGGACCTCGCCCGCGTCACGCTCGCGGCGCTCGACGCGGGGGCACGCGGCCTCCTGCATCTCGTCAACCCCCCCGCCACCACGTGGTTCGACCTCGCCCGCGCGACCCTGAAGACCGCGGGCATGAACCCGGACCTCGTCGAGCCGTGCCCGAGCACCGACTTCCCGCGTCCGGCGGCCCGACCGTCGTACAGCGTGCTGGGGTCGGAGCGGTTGGGGAAGCTGGGGCTCGCGGGGTTGCCCCCGTGGCGGGAGTCGCTGCCGGGGGTGGTGGAGATGCTCACGCGGTGAGCGCGGGGGCGGGTAAGGACGGGCATTGCGCGCTCGCACGACCCAACCTGTACGAGGCGGCCTGGACGCCGCCAGCCATCGCGCAGCCTGCACCCGCGGGGGACGGGAGAATCGGGGACGCCCATTGCGCGCTCGCACGACCCAACCTGTACGAGGCGGCATGGACGCCGCCGGTCATCGCGCAGCCTGCACCCGCCGGAGGCGGTGCAAAAAATAGTCCGAACCCACGTCCAGATCTTCACTGACCAGCTCGCAGGATGCGAGCGTCGCTTGAGGCTTTGTGCAACTGGGGTCGAGCCGCAGGACGCGGCGTCATCACGCGGAGGCCAGCGTCCGGCCAGCACATTCACCGTCCAAGGGCAGGATGCCCGTCATTCCACTACGTCCGGCCGGAACAAGCGAGCCGCAGGACGCGGCGTCGTCGCGCGGGGGCCCGCGCCCGGCCAGCACATTCACCGCCCAAGGGCAGGATGCCCGTTGTTCCGCCACGTCCGGCCGGAACAAGCGAGCCGCGGGACGCGGCGTCGTGCACGCGGTTGTTCGGCGTCCTGCCGGTGCAGGTCGCGACGGCGACCCCTGCGCGCGAGACGCCGCGTCCTTGCGGCTCGCCTTCTTTGGGGCGGGCGTGGGGGAATGACGGGCATCCTGCCTGGGGGTGGTGAATGTGTTGGCCGGACGCAGGGGACGGTGCTTTGACGCCGCGTCCTGCGGCTCGACCTCAGTGGCCGGACGCTCCAAGACACCGCCGGCGTCCTGCCGGCTGGGTTCCTGGACATGGATCGGCGGTTCCCATTTCTAGTTTTCGCACCGCCTCCGGCGGGTGCAGGCCGCGTGGGGACCGGCGGCGTCGTGCCGCCTTGGTTTCTGCAGTTCGGGCGTTTGCGCGAGGGGGGCCTTCTGTGTGTTCTCGCGTCGAAAGGGATGCGGCGTCGTGCACGCGGTTGTTCGGCGTCCTGCCGGTGCAGGTCGCGACGACGACCCCTGCGCGCGAGACGCCGCGTCCTTGCGGCTCGCCTTCTTCGGGCCGGGCGTGGGGGAATGACGGGCATCCTGCCCGGGGACGATCAACGTGCTTGCCCAACGCAGGGGACAGTGCTTTGACGCCGCGTCCTGCGGCTCGACCTCAGTGGCCGGACGCTCCAATACACCGGCGGCGTCCTGCCGCCTGGGTTCCTGGACATTTATCAGCGGTTCCCATTTCTATTTTTGGCACCGCCTCCGGCGGGTGCAGGGGCCGCGCGGAGACCGGCGGCGTCGTGCCGCCTCGGTTTCTGCAGTTCGTGCGCCTGCGCGAGGCGCGTCGTGCCGCCTCGGTTTCTGCAGTTCGTGCGCCTGCGCGAGGCGCGTCGTGCCGCCTCGGTTTCTGCAGTTCGTGCGCCTGCGCGAGGCGGCGTCGTGCCGCCTTGGTTTCTTCGGTTCGGGCGTGTGCGCGCGGAGCCGCATAGACCGCCCAAACACGAATTTACGCCACGCCCACGCCGCGCTCGAGCGTTGCCCGCAACGCTCCGATTGCTGCCGCTGGGTCCGGTGCTCGGCAGACTGCTGCGCTCACCGCGACCCCGCGGACGCCGAGGGTTGCAAGCTCGGTGACGTTCGTCGGCGTGATGCCGCCGATGGCGAGGTGGGGCAGACGATCCCAGTTGATGTACGCGGCGGCATAGGCGGGGCCGGCGACCGGCTTGGGTTTCGTCGACGATGAGAACATCGGACCGATGCCGCAGTAGTCGGCGCCGTCATGCCGGGCGCGTTCGGCCTGGTCCAGGCGGGACGTGCTGACCCCGACGAGCAGGTCCGGGCCCACGAGGCGACGCACCGCGGCCGCGGGAAGATCGTCCTGGCCGACGTGTACGCCGTGGGCGCCGGAGAGCACGGCAATGTCGGGGCGGTCGTTGACGATCACCGTCGTCGCCGGCGCGGCCCGCCGGACGAGCGACCGCGCGCGAGCGAGGATCGTCGCGTCGTCCTGTTGTTTCTCGCGGAGCTGCACGCAATCGGGTCGCGCCGCGAGCACGGCCTCCACGAGCGAGGCGAACCGCGTGTCGTCCAGCCCCTCCTCGAGCAAGACGCACACGCGCCACTGCCGCCGCTCGCCCGCCCGCATGCCCCGGGCGAGTCGCTGCTCGAGGTCGTACCCCCGGTACCGCAGCCGCTCCAGCCGCGCGGCCACGTCGGGATCGAGGGTCTTGGCGAACTCCTCGAGCACCCGCAGGGCTTCACTGAGACGCTTGCCCGCCGCGATCGCCACCTCGTGGCTGGAGACGCGTCGCATCTCGCTCGGGGTGGAGATGCCGGTTCCGACGTCACCGGGCGTGTCCCGCGCGGCGGCGAGAGCACCCAGCGGCGAGACCGCGGCGACGAGATCGTGCCGGAGCGTCTTCAGCTCGGCGCTCAGATCCGCCCGGTCCAGAAGAAACCGCGCGGCGTCCTCCATGACCCGCAGGGCCTCCCGAGCGCGGTTCACGTTGGCGTCGAGGATTCGCAACACGGACATCGCCAGCATGCTAGGTCGTGTCCGACGGATCAGCGATCCGCCTGAGCACGGTCGTTTCCGCCGTCGACTTCGGCGTCGTGGCCACGGTCGGGAGTCGGTACACTCGCCGGCCCCTCTCCCCCCCCCAGGAGCCGTCCGTGTTCAAGTCAATCCGCGTCGGAACCGCCCGCTCACCGATCACCGTCCTCGCCGTCTTCGCGGGCTCAACGGGACTGCCCCGCGGGGTGGAATTATCCGCGACGCTGAAGGACGCCCTCGGGGCCGCCCGAAAGACCCCCGGCTTCAACGGGGACGCCGGCGAGACGCTCGTGGCGGGCGACGCCGGGGTGCTGCTCGGTCTGGGTGACCGGGAATCCTTCACCGCCGACACGCTCCGCGCGGCCGCCGGCTCCCTCCGGGCACAGCTCGACCGGATGGACGCGAACGCGGCCCGGCTGATCATCGCCGAGGTCATTCCCGCCAAGACGCTCGACGACGAGACCGCCGGCCGGGCCGTCGGCGAGGGGATGGGCCTGTCGAACTGGCGGGTCGACTTCTTCGACGGCACCGCGAGCAACACGCCGCCGGCCCGCGGCCGCCTCACGCTCACCGCGAGCAAGCCGGCGTTCAAACGCGGCCTGGGGGCCGGACTCGATCTGGCCGACAGCGTGAACGAAGCGCGCCGCATCGCGGCGACCCCGCCCAACATCTGCAACCCGGCCTGGATGGCGAAGGAGGCCCGGCGTCTCGCCAAGAACGCCGGTCTCACGTGCCGCGTGATCACCTACGCCGAGGCGCAACGTCAAGGCATGGGCGGCATCGTCAACGTGGGCCGCGGCTCGTCGAGCAAGCCGTGCCTCATCGTCCTGGAGCACAAGCCGGCCCGGCCCCGCCGGGGCGTGCGTCTCGCGCTCGTCGGCAAGACGATGACGTACGACAGCGGTGGCTACTCGCTCAAGATCTCCGGCGGCATGAAGGGCATGAAGTACGACGGGAACGGTGGCTGCGCCGTCCTCGGCGCGATGCTGGCCATCGCCAAACGCAAGGTCCCCATCCACGTCACCGCCCTGCTCCCGGCCGCGGAGAACATGGTCGCCGGCGACGCGTACCGGCCCGACGACATCATCACGATGTACAACGGCGTGAGCGTCGAGGTGACGAACACGGACGCCGAGGGTCGTCTCATCCTGGGCGACGCGCTCGCCTACGCGTGCAAGAAGATCAAGCCCACCGCCATCATCGACGTGGCCACCCTCACCGGCGGCGTCGTCGTTGCCCTGGGAAGCTGGTCGGCCGGGATGTTCTGCAACGATGACAAGCTTCGCGGCCGCATCGAAGCGGCGGCGAACGTCACCGGTGAACGCGTCTGGCGCCTCCCGCTCTGGGACGATCACCGCGAGTTCATGCGATCCAAGCACGCGGACATCTGGAACTCCGGCCCCAAACGCGACGGCCATCCGATTCAGGGCGCGGCGTTCCTGAGCTTCTTCGTCGACGAGGATGTTCCGTGGGCGCACCTGGACATCGCCGGTGTGAGCAAGGTGGACGCGGACACACCGACGTTCGTGCCGGGTCCGACCGGGTTCGGCGTGCGGTTGCTGACGGAAGTGGCCGAATCGCTTACCTGACGCGGGGAGAACTCAACGAGCAGGTGCCACGGACACCGCCTCCTTTGGTGCCACGGACAGCGAAGCGTCCGTGCCGTGCGTCGCCCGTCGCGCGAGGGCGTGTGACTCCCACTCACGATGGACGCTGACGGCACGGACGCTTCGCTGTCCGTGGCACCATAGGACTTCGCTGTCCAAGGCACCATCACCTACGCCGTGCCGGATTCGCACGGAGCCGAGGTCGGATCCAGCCCCCGTTCGATCGCCTTGATCTTGTCGACGCGACGCGCGTGACGGCCGCCCTCGAACTTCGCCCCGAGAAAGGCCTGGGCGATCGCGATGACCTCGTCCGTCGAGTGCCGGTCGCCGGAGAGGCAGAGCACGTTCGCGTTGTTGTGCCGGCGGGTCA
Organism: Phycisphaerales bacterium; assembly: GCA_013003065.1. Lineage (GTDB taxonomy): Bacteria > Planctomycetota > Phycisphaerae > Phycisphaerales > SM1A02 > JABDLI01. Next base: position 11,177 of record JABDLI010000275.1, read on the forward strand.
TCTCCGCCGCGTGCCGATCGACGGCCAACCCCGCCCGCACGCCGTTCACCTTGTTGGCGACCATGCACATCCCGATGCCGGAACCGCAGATGAGGATGCCCATATCCGCCGCGCCGTCCCGCACGGCCGTGGCCACGGCGTACGCCGCGTCTGGGTAGTCGCAGCCATCGTCACAGCTCGGGCCGAGCACCCGGACCTCGTGTCCGAGTCGCGGCAGCGCACGCTCGAGCCCGGCGACGGCGTCAGTTCCGTGATGATCCGATCCCAGCGCGATCTTCATCGGCGAAGACCTCCCTCAATCGACGTGGAATGAGCGTCCGGAAGCGTTCGAGCAATTCATCGTATGCCGCTTGCCCCTGCCCGATCGGGTCGGTGATGGGCGTCGCGGGGTCGAGCAGGTGGATCTTCCCGAGCTGCTCCGGCTCCCCCGCCACCAGATCGCGGGCCGCGGCCGCGTGCTCGGGCGTCATGACGAAGAGCACGCGGGCCGCCCGGATCATCTCCGCCGTCAACGGTTTGGAGCGGCCGTCGACGGTGATGCCGACCGCTTCCAACGCGCGTTCGACCTCGATCGACGGCGGCATACCGGTCCCCGCCGCGACACCGGCCGAGGCGGCCAGGACACGCCGGCCGAGCTCCCCTTCGTCGAGCCACCGCTGCGCGACGGCCTCCGCCATGGGGCTCCGGCACGTGTTGCCAGTACAGACGAAGAGAATCGTTTCCAACGGGAGGGGTGCTCCGACATCGCCCGGGAGGTTGTGGTGGCGAAATCGCCCGCAGTTCCACCACGGGAGGGACGCCTCCCATCGTGTTGGCGGTACAGTTTTCCGGTAGACTACACCAGAGCGCGATGCGCCGCCGGGAGTGAGCGAGGTGGAATTCGTTCGCGATGAAGATCTGTTAGGCGTCCTCAAAGTCCATGGGGTCACTGCGTCCACCGAGACCGATGACCGCGTGTACCTCCGAATGGCCGCCGCCGACGGCGTGGTCGCCCGGATCCACCTGAGGACCGCCGACGCCGACGCCGATCCCGAGGAAGGCGCTCGCGTCTTCACCGTGGACGCGGAGAAGATCCCGGACGCCATCGACAGCGTCATCCACAAGCTTCACCTGCGGGAAGTGCTGCTGGTGCCGGTGGGCAAGTGGCGTCACCTGTTCGATGCGGTGGCCTTCCGGCTCGCCGAGAACGAGGACTGGCAGGAAATCGACGCGACCGCCACCGTCGAGCTGAACACCCGCGATCCCCTGCTGTGCGAGCCGGGCGACTTCCACACCCTCAGCGCACTCATGCACGCGATCATCTCCGATGCGGAGCGGCCCGAGCAGGGCGTGATGCTGACGACCACGACTGCCCCGCTGCTGGTCGAGGTGGTTCCCGAGGGCACGGTGCGGATGAGCTTCGGCAGCCAGGTCATGGCGGACGAGGTCGCGGAGACGCTCGAGAGCTGACGGTGTGGCAGAATCCGCGCGACGCCGCGTCCGGAATCGGCCCAACCCGCGTGGCAAAACGACCGATATGACGATCGAGCACCCCGACGGAGCGGGGGCGAGACCGACGCAGAGGAAGGGACTCCCATGCGAGTGCTGCTCGACACCGAACCGTGTGAGACGACGGCAACGTCGGTCGCCGGGGCCATCGCAACCGCCGCCGCGATCGCCGAGGAACGCGGCCGGATCGTCGTGGAGGTCGTCGTCGACGGCAGCCCGTGGGGGCAGGAGCAGTTCCGCTCTCCGGCCGCCTGTCAGAGTGCGGCCGAGGAAGTTCAGCTGGTGAGCGCTGATCTGCGTGACCTCGTCCGGACCACGCTCGCCGACGGCGCGAACGCGCTCGTCCAGGCCGATGCGCTCCAGCGGGAGGCGGGAGAGCTCATCCAGGCCGACCAGCACCGCGTCGCGATGGAGCGGCTCGGCGAGGCCATGGGCATCTGGCAGTCGCTGCACGAAGCGATCGTGACCTCCGCCGACGCCCTGGAGATGGACCTCACGCTGCTGCAGGTTGGCGACGGGACCATCCAGGACAGCGTGGAGCAGCTCGGCGCGAGCCTGCGCACGCTGCGCCAGACGATTCAAGCGAAAGATCCGGTGGGCCTCGCCGACACGCTGATGTACGATCTTCCCGACGTCGTCGGAGAGTGGCGAGCCGTCGTCCAGTCGATGCTCGACCACATCGACGCCACCACGGGCACGGACGCCTCCTCGACGGATGCTTCCTGAGGACGCGTCCGAAGCCCTCCGAACCACGCCGATCCCCCTTCGAGGACTCCCGTGGCAATCCGCCCCAAGCAAATCGACACGTTGATGGACAAGGCGAGCAAGACGCTGGCGGCCACCGAGTACTTCAAGGCCGAGACGCTCGCCGAGCAGGCCCTCAAGCTCGCCCGGCAGGCCGAGGACTTCGAGCGGATGGCGAGGATCATCCTGCCGCTCCAGGAGACCCGCCGCCAGCGGCTCCAGATGGCGCTCGACGTCGGCACGATCACGATCCTCGAAGAGCCCGTCGGCGAGGACACGAAGGTCGAGTCCGGCTGCTACCTCGTGCGTCCTCCGCTCGTCGGCGCCGACGCGCGTCGTCTGCGGCTGGCCGCGCTCCACCAGGAGGTGCCGGTGGCGGTCGTCTGTCGCGAACCGCTCACCGATCTGAAGCTCTGCCCGATCGTCGCGATCGGTCCGGGCGTCACGGTCCGCACCAAGGTCAAGCCGCCGAAGAAGCCCGACGCGCCGACGATGGCGTGGTTCACCATGGCGCTCGAGACGCTCGGCGACTTCGCGATCGAGACGATCGATCCGGGGGTCGCGGCGCTCAAGCGGCTGGACATCCTCATCGCCCGGCTGGACGCGATCCCCGATCACGAGGGTCTGCACCACGCCGTGGCGGAAGCGTGCGCCGCCGCCGAAGCCGAGGCCCGGGACGGAACGGGCAAGAGCCGCCGCAACGCGCGTTCGAGCGCCGATGCGTGATCGGCGCGAGCCCGCCCGCGCACCCACCGTGAGAATCGGACGCACGCTGCGACGCCGGCGATCGGTCGCGTTCGCCCTGCTCGTCGTCGTCGTGCTCGCCGGGCTCATCGTCGCCGACGGGTGCGGGTGGCTGCGTCCCCCGCGGCAGGGTGATGTCGCCGTCTACGACGGGCTCGTCACCACGGTGACGTACACCCACGACGGCGACACGATCGAGATCGCGGCTCCCGATGCGACGACCGGCGCCGACACCACCCGCGTGCGGCTGTGGGGCGTCGACTGCCCGGAGCTGGGACGCGACGGCGCTCCGGACGCCCCGGGGGCCGCCGCGGCCCGCGACCGGGTGGAGGCCCTCGTCGCGACGGGCCCCGTCACGCTGCACCTGGAGCCCACGCGGGCCCGCGGGCGATACCAACGGATCCTCGCCCACGTCGAGCTCGCCGACGGCACGCTTCTCAACGAGCGTCTCCTCGCCGAGGGTCTTGCTCGCACGGACGAGCGGTGGGGGCACGAGCACCTCGACCGCTACGAACGGGCGGAGAAGCGGGCGCGGGCCACGCCGCCGTAGGCCCGGACGCGTCCGCCCGCCGACGCCCGACCCGATGGGCCGCGGACGCCGTACGATGGTGCCCCTCCAGCCCCGACCTCATCCTGCCGAAGAAACCGCCATGGCCATCACCACCTCGCTTCAGCCCAAGTACACCATCCAGAAGCTCTTCGTGGTCGGCCTGTGCGTCGTCCTCGGTCTGTGGGGCGTGTACGACTACGTCGTGAAGATCCCCGCCAAGGCCCGCACCTACGAACGCGGACAGATCGTGCTGCAGGTGAAGCAGGCGCTCGAGGCGGAGCCGGGATCAACGACCGCCCGGACCGAGATCGAGGAAGCCAGCAACGCACTCAACACCGCCATGGAGCAGTTGCTGGCCGAGCAGCCGACGCCCGAGGGCGAGACGATCTCCCCCGCCGAGGCGGTGGAATCGGTGCGCAAGCAGGGCGAGGAAGGCTGGCTCAAGCGGCTCCTCATCTACCGCGCCGCGTTGATCGAGGCGTCACGCCGCACGGCCGGCGCCCCCGCTTCCGAGACGTTCGCGCAGGTGTACGAGCTGGTCAAACGCGACGTGTCCGAGACGGCCGATGTCTCGCCGCCCAGCACCTTCGATCGGGCCACCCAGTGGATGTTCATCCTCTGTCTTCCGTTCGCCCCGTACTACCTCTGGAGCTGGCTGCGGGACCGACGCCGGGTGTATCGACTCGAAGACGACGGGACGCTGCACACGCCGACCGCGGCGATCCCCAGCGCGGAGATCGCCGACATCGACATGAGCAAGTGGATGCGCAAGTCGATTGCCGAGGTGGTCACCACCGACGGCACCCGCATCAAGCTCGACGACTACGTCTATCGCGACATGCACCGCATCGTCGGCGCGTTGGCGGTCGTCCACCATCCCGAGGACTGGGACGAGAACGCCAAGCGACGGGCGACCGACACGCCCGACCCGTCCGCCGCACCCAGCGAAGACGAGGCCGAAACACCCGCCGCCTGACACCCGGCTACACTGTTCGGGTGGCTCTCCTCAGCGTACGCCAACTCGTCAAGAGCTACGCGAAGCGTCGCGTGGTCGACCAGGTCAGCTTCGACGTGGAGCCGGGCGAGGTCGTCGGTCTGCTCGGCCGCAACGGAGCCGGCAAGACAACGACGTTTCGGATGTCGATCGGCATGATCACGCCGGAGGCGGGGGTCGTGACGTTCGCGGGCAAGGATGTCACGGGGTTGCCGATGTACCGCCACGCGCTCGCCGGCATGGGGTACCTCAGCCAGGAGCCAAGCGTCTTCCAGAAGATGTCGGTGCAGAACAACCTCCTGGCGATCCTGGAGACGCAGACGCTCGCCCGGGCCGCCCGTCGTCGCCGCGCGCAAGAGCTGCTCGAGCAGTTCGGGCTGACGCACAAGGCCAAGGACGCCGCCCACACCTGCTCCGGCGGTGAACGGCGACGACTGGAGATCGCCCGCGCGCTCGTGACCGACCCCAAGCTCATGCTCCTCGACGAGCCGTTCGCCGCCGTCGATCCGCACACCGTGGAAGAGCTGCAGGACGAAGTCCGCACGCTCGCGGCGGACGGCATCGCGATGCTCGTCACCGATCACAACGTGCAGCAGACACTGCGGATCTGCGACCGGGCGTACATCATCCACGAGGGACGCAACCTGCGCGAAGGCACGCCCCGTGAGATCATCAACGACCCGATGGTGCGCGAGGCGTATCTGGCGTCGACGTTCCGGGGCGATGAGTTCGACGATCAGCCGTCGCCGCCCGTCTCGGCCCTGCGGTGAATCGGGGGCCGACTCCCGGGTCCGCGGCGCGAAAGGGAACGGGGAGTCCGAAAACACTCCCAAGCCCACCCATGCAAACGCCGATTCGACGGAGATGGCTCCGCGACGCCGGCCATTCGACGACGCGGGGCTAACGATCCGGGTCCGCGACCGTCCCTCACCGACGGACGATGATCGTCCGCACAGGGAGATCCCCCCATGCCACCCATGCCACCCATGCCACGCACTGCACGAGTCATTCCCCCCCTCGCCCTCGCCCTCGCTCTGCTGGCCCCCGCGGGTTTTTCGCCGCCGGCCGCCGCGGGCGTCAAGCTCATCACGCTTCCCGGTCGGGAGCGGGTCGAGATCCAGCTCGACCATCCCGGCGTGACCCTGGTGGAAGAGGAGCGGATCGTGCCGCTCGCCGCCGGCGTGAACGACGTGGTCTTCGCCTGGGCGAACGCGAACATCGACAAGGACAGCATCCAACTGCGGTGTCTGACCGATCCCACCCAGATCCGGGTGCTGTCGGTCTCGTATCCGCCCGGCGAGAATGCGCTGACGTGGCAGGTGTCGTCACCCGCCGCGGGCTCGGCGCGGGTGCGGATCAGCTACATCATCGGTCAGCTCTCGAAGACGTTCGCCTACCGCGCGGTGGCGGCGAACGACGAACGGACGCTGACGCTGTGGCAATACATCGAGCTGCACAACCAGGCGAGCGAATCGTTCGGCGTCACCGGCATGTGGCCCGGCTTCGGCGAGCGGCTGGAGCGGCCCATCGGCGGGAACGAGACGAAGCGTCTGCTGGCGTCGAAGTTCGACGAGGTGCCGGTCGTGAAACGCTACACGGCGGATCTCTCCAGCCACGGTTACCTCGACGCCGCGAAGCGTCAGCTCCGCATCCCCATGCACTACATCCTGCAGAACGACGATGCGGGCGGGCTCGGCGCGTTCCCGCTCATGCCGGGCAAGGCGCGGATCTTCCAGGACGACGGACGCGGCACGGTCGCCTTCCTCGGGGAGGATTGGGCGTCCTACACACCGCGGCAGAAGGAGCTGGCGTTGTCGCTCGGCGTCGCCAAGGACATCGTGGTGACCCGCACCATCGAGCGACGCGACCAACGCCGGGTCAAGGGCCAGCTCTTCGACTACGACGTCGTGGTCAAGTACGAGATCGAGAACTTCAAGGACTCGGCGGTCGAGCTCGACCTCGCCGAGTCGATGACGGCGTTGCGACGGGAGATCCGCGGTGACACCGGCCGCGCGGTGGAGTGGACGTTCGGCACCGGCGGCACGCTGCGGAATCCCGACGCGGACCGCTCCACCGCCGACCGGCCGCTCTTTCACGTTGCCCTCCCCGCGCGGGGAGCGGATCAGAAGGCCGTGAAGACGACCGTGCGGCTGCACGTCGTCATCAAGAACGAGTGGTGAGCCGGAGGCGAAACGATGAAGGAACGACTGATGACGAGCCTGATGAGAAGTATTCGCGCGAGCCTCCGCTCGACCCTGACCGCGATCGCCGCCGCCACGCTGCTGGCCCCCGCGAGCGTGGCGGTCGCCCAGAACGTCGATCTGTCGACGATCCCCGAGCGGGCGTCGGTCCAGCTCACGATCTACAACAGCGCCGACATCACGTTGGTGCGGGAGACGAGACGCATCACGTTCCGCCCCGGCCTCAACCCCCTCCAGTTCTCGTGGGCGAACACGTTGATCGACCCGACGAGCGTCGACCTTCGCTTTCGCACCCACGGCGATCAGCTCGACACGCTCGACACGACCTTCCCCCACGATCGGCCGCAGGTGCTGAGCTGGAACGTCCAGAGCGAGCTTGACGGCGACGCCCTGGTGGAGATCAGCTACTTCACGAGCGGCATCGGCTGGGTGGCAGACTACACGTGCATCGCCAGCACGGACGAGCGGACGATGGGTTTCGAGGGATTCGTTCGGATCACGAACAACTCCGGCGAGAACTACGAGAACGCGAGCGTGCGTCTCGTGGTCGGCGAGATCAACCTGGTGGAGCGGGTGGCGGACCTGGCGCGACGCGGCGTGATCAGCCAGACCGAAGCGGACGAATACCGCCGGGGCGGTCGCAAGATCGGCCGTTTCCGCGACGACGCGCGGATGGAGTTGAACCAGGAGATGCAGCGGGCGATGGCCCGCCCGTCGGCGGGCGCCGCCGCGCCGAAGGAGATCATCAAGGAAGGGCTCTCCGAGTACTTCATCTACACCATCGAGGGGACCGAGACGATCCCGCACTCCTGGTCCAAACGCATGCGGCTCTTCCAGGGCCAACGCACGCCGTTCGACATCAAGTACCGGTTTCGTCCCCAGGAGTACGGCGCCGAGCTCGTCCGGCTCTACATCCTTCGCAACGACGAAGCGAGCAAGCTCGGCACGACGCCGCTTCCGGACGGCACCGTGCGGCTGTTCCGGGACAACGGTCGCGACGGCCTGTCGTTCCTGACCGCGACGCCGACGAAGTACGTGCCGATCGGACAGGAGATCGAGCTGAACCTCGGCCCCGATCCCCGCGTCGTGCACGAGCGCGTCACGCTCCGCACGTGGCGTGGTTCATTCTGGTTCAAGGACAACACCGGCCGGCGGTACTTCGACGCCGACGGCAACGAGCAGATCCGCCACGACTATCCGGTGGCGGGCTGGGACGATCACGTGCGCGTGGCGGAACGCATCCGCAACGACCGAGATCAACCGATTGACGTCGAGTTCCGTTTCCCCCTGTACGGGCACGTGCTCTTTCAGTGCGCGGCACCGGCGACCCTGCACGATTTCCAGACCCCCCAGTTCTCCACCCAGATCGCGCCGGGCGTCGAAGATCAGACCGTCTACGAGATCACCTACAAGCAGGGCATCTCGCAGAAGCAGCAGAACGTAACGATCGTCGACGAATAGTCGCCCGCCGCGGGCCCGCACACGGACGAACTGGATTTCGGGGTGCCACGGACAGCGAAGCGTCCGTGCCGTCAGCGTCCATTGTGAGTGGGAGTCAGACGCCTCTGCACAATGGACGACGCACGGCACGGACGCTTCGCTGTCCGTGGCACCCGGGCTTCGCTGCCCATGGCACCATCACGCCCACGCCATCAACGCCTCCACCAACCGCCCCTCCACCTCCGCCACCGCCGCGGCCGCGTCGATGACGCGGTAACGATCCGGCTGCGCCTGCGCCTGCGCGAGGAAGCCCTGACGCACGCGGCGGTGGAAGGCGCCGCTCTTCTGCTCGATGCGATCACGCTCGTCGTCGAGACGCCCGTGCGCGATGTCGGGGTCGACATCGAAGATCACCGTCAGATCGGGCCAGTACCCACCCGTGGCGACGCGACCGACGGCCAGGATTTCCTCCGGGCTCATGCCGCCCGCGGTTCCCTGGTAGGCGAGGGTGGAGGAGATGAACCGGTCGGCGAGCACGAGCTCGCCGCGGGCGAGCGCGGGGCGGATGCTTTGCTCGAGCAGCTGTGCGCGGCTTGCCATGTAGAGCATCATCTCGCACCGAAGGCTGATCTCGCCGTTGGCCGGATCCAGCAGCACGGCCCGGATCTGCTCGCCGATCGAGGTGCCCCCGGGCTCCCGCACTTCGCAGACCGTGAGACCGTGGGTGCGGCAGCGGGCGGCGAAGCGGGTGAATTGCGTGGACTTCCCCGAGCCGTCGGGTCCGTCGAAGACGATGAAGCGACCGGAGAGTCGGTCGAGCCAGGCCGGACGAGCGCTGGGGTCGGCGGGCGGGTTGGCGGGCGTGTCGGCGAACATGTGAGGTGACTATGCCGCGATCAGCCCGGTTTCGCAACCGCTCGCAGGACGCGATCGTAGAATGACCGTGCCCTCATGATGCGGATCGAGCTTCGCGACGAACGACGCCAACGGATCGGCCGGATCATGGTCGATCCGTCGTTGCGTCCGACCCGCGTCTCGGTCATCGACGCTCAGGATCGCGACGAGGTCTTCTTGAACTGGGACATCGCGATGGACGACGCGGGCCACCTGCGACGTTGCGTCACTTGCGAGTGCCGTGATCTGTTCGTCGAGAAGGCGTTCCCCCAGATCACGGCGTTCGTCGTGGTGCTGGCGTTCCTGCTCGCCGTCCTGGGTGCGGCTGGCTTCGCGACGACGTGGCCGATGTTCGTCGTGATGGGCGTCGTGTTCTTCCTGGACGTGGGAATCCTCCTGTTCTCGCGACGCCGGCTCGTGTGCTATCGGTGCCGATCGTCGTACCACGGGCTGCCGATCGCCCGATATCACCGAGGGTGGGATCGGACGACGGCCGACCGCTACTCGGTGTCCGGGCGTGCGGAGCCGGCCGACACCGCCGCGGCCGAGGCGTCGCCGGCCGGAACGGAACAAGGGTCGTTCGCTGGAGGCTGAGAGGAAGCATGGACACGACACGGACGCTGCTGCTGATGGGAGGAGGCGGTCACGCCGCGGTCGTCGCCGACGCCGCGCGGGCGGCCGGCTGGACGATCGCCGGTTGCCTCGACGATGCCGCCGATGCGGCTGCCACCGCGGCGGTGGGTCTGCTGCACCTGGGCGCGATCGACGACCTGGCGCGGGTTCGCGTCGACATCGACCCCGCCGCGTTCGTTCACGCGGCCCACGGTGATCCCGACCTGCGTCGCCGCTGGCTCGAGCGGGTCCCCCCGGACGCGGCGGCCACGGTCGTCCATCCCACCGCCGTCGTGTCGCCCTCGGCCCGGCTCGACGCGGGCGTCTTCGTGGGACCGCTGGCGATCGTCAACGCGCGGGCGACGCTCGAGACCGGTGTCATCGTGAACAGCGGCGCGATCGTCGAGCACGATGGTCATCTCGGCGCGTACACCCACGTCGCGCCGGGCTCGGTCCTGGCGGGATCGGTCAAGGTCGGACCGGCGTGCCTCATCGGCGCCGGGGCGATCGTCCATCGCGGTCGCACGATCGGCGCGCGGGCGACCCTGGGCGCCGGCGCCGACGCCGTGTCCGATATCCCGCCGGGCGTGCGGGCGGTCGGCGTGCCGGCGCGCCCACTCGTCGCGGCCACGGAGCCGGGCTGACCGCCCGGGCCCGGGGCTCAAGTCTCCGGGCCGGTCATCCGACGACGGGCATATGAGCTTTCCCCGCTTCGCTGTCTTGGGCTGCGCGATTGTCCTCACCCTGGCTTCGACCGGAGGCTGTGAACAACACGAGGATGTTCGGGTCGACGAGACCAGGCTTTCGATCGTCAAGGACCAGGTCGGACGCGGCCGCCCGGCGCGGCGGGGTGACATCGTCTGCATCGACTTCGAGGTGCACACGCAAGAAGGGGAAGAGCTGCTCTGGGGCAAGGACTTCTGCTACCAGCTCGGCGCCGGCGTCGTCGTTGCCGGCTTCGACGAGGGCGTCGTCGGCATGCAGAAGGGTGGCCGCCGCCAGGTGCTGTGCCCGGCGCACATGCACTGGGGACGCGGGGGGTACGCGGACAAGATCCCGGCCCACACTGCCCTCTTGATGGACATTCGCCTCGTCTCGGTCGAGTAGGGCGACCGGACCGACGTCGTCAGGCCAGAATGTCCTCCAGCTCCCCCGCCGCATCGCAGGCGAGGAGCGCCGCGACCGCCGCCGGGTCGAGCTTCACGCCCGCCAGCTCGGTCAACTCGGCCAGTGCATCGTGGTACGACCACGCCTCCTTGTAGACGCGGTCGGAGACCAACGCGTCGAACACGTCGGCCACCGCGGTGATCCGCGCCGCGAGCGGAATACGCTCCCCGGCGAGACCATCGGGATACCCGCTGCCGTCCCAACACTCGTGGTGGCTGCGGGCGATCGACGCGGCGCGGTGCATCGTCTCGCGTGCCGCCAGCAGATCGGCGCCGAGGATCGTGTGTGACGCCATGATCTCGCGTTCGGCCGGCGTCAGCGCCGCCGGCTTGGCGAGGATCGCCCGGGGCACGAGCAGCTTGCCCACGTCGTGCAGCATCGCGTCGTACCCGAGGTCCTCGGAGTCTTCGACGTTCATCCGCTCCGCGATCGACTCGACGAGCTTTCGAATCCGAACGACGTGCGCTCCCGTGTCCTGGTCGTGGGTCTCCGCCGCCCGGGCGAGGAGGTAGATCACGTCGTGGTGACGACGGCGGTCGGGGTCATCCCGCGGCTCGCGGCGTCGATCGTTGTCGGACGAGGTGGACACGGCGGTCGCGCTCCCGCGTCAGGGCGAGGAGACGGGCGTCAGCTCGGCCCGCACCCGTTCGAGCAGTTCCTTCGTGACGCGGATGCCGTCGGTCTCGCTGAGACCCGAACCCTCGTACTCGACGCCGACGTGCCCGCGGTAACCCGCATCACGCACGATCGTCATCATGCGTCGGTAGTCGGTGCGGGTCTCGTTGCCGTCGGCGTCGAACGCGTGCGACTTGGCGCTGACCGCCTTGGCGAACGGCATGAGCTCACGCACGCCACGGTACCGGTCGTACTCGGTGTCGGCGTCGATGCGGAAGTTGCCGAAGTCGGGCAACGATCCACACCGCGGGTGATCGACCTGCGTGAGCACGCTCGCCAGCCACGCGCCGTTCGAGGAGAGCCCCCCGTGGTTTTCGACGATCACGTTGATCTGACTCGGCGCGGCGTACTCGACGAGTCGGCGGAGCCCGTCGGCGGCGCGGTCCCGCTGCTCGGCCGGCGTCCCGGCCGACTGCGCGTTGACGCGGATCGAGTGACACCCGAGCGCGGCGGCGGCGTCCACCCAGCGGTGATGGGCGTTGACCGCGCGCACCCGCGCGGCTTCGTCCGGGGCGCCGAGGGCACCTTCGCCATCGACCATGATCAGCAGGTTGCGCACGCCGTGATCGCCGGTGCGTTGCCGCAGGGCGGGGACGAACGCCTCGTTCGGCTGCGCGCGGTAGAACGAGTTGACGTACTCGATCGCGTCGATGCCGTGGGTGACGCGAGCGGCGGCGGGAAAGTCCAGAGGATCGAGCGTGCCGTCACGCAACGCGCGATGCAGCGACCACTGTGCGAGGGAGATCTGGAACCAGGGACCGGGTGTCATGTCGCCTCCACCGACCGCGGGACGTGTCCCCGGCCGCTGCACCGACGCCGGCGATCCGGCGGGGGCCGAGCCGCCTCGGCCGCACGCGCCCAACGCGATCAGCGCCGGCACGGCCGGCACCGCGGCGGACAGGAATCCCCGCCGGGTGAGCCGCGTCACGAGCAGGCCTCTCGGGCGAACGCTTCGGCCGCTTTGCGGGCGTCGTCGATCTTGCTCGGGTCCTTGCCGCCGGCTTGCGCGCGATCGGGTCGTCCCCCGCC
>JABDLI010000081.1 GCA_013003065.1 Phycisphaerales bacterium
TGGAATTCGACCGTGTGACCGTCTGCAGAGCTTGCCGCAAAGCACTGATAACAACGAATTTACGACAAACGATCAATTCCCGGCTCCCGACGCGAGGCCTCGCTTGCTCCCCGATCCTGTTCGGCCATAGTGAGGATGGGGTCCGGCTGCGTCCGCAGGCGACCGTTGGACCCCGTGCTATGGACACGTGTATATATACGGAATCCAGAGGAACCTGGTCCCCGAAGGGCTGCGTAGCATAGGACGCGTCAGGAAGGGCCGGTTCGTACCGGAAGGACGAGGATCAATGGGCGACATCATCGGACGGCGACAGCTGCTGCTTGCGGCGGCGATCGGTCTTTCTGCAGGCGCGACCGCTCTGGCGGGTCCGGTGACGCCCCAGCCGAAGCTCGGTGAACCGCTTCTGGGTCTGACCGCGGACGAGCTGATGCGGTTCTCCACCGGAGCGCTCGATTACAACACCGCGCTCACCGCGGCCGAAGGCCTCGGTCCGGTGTTCAACAAGGAAAGCTGTGGCAACTGTCACAACAGCCCCCTCGGCGGCACCGGCTCGCAGACCGTGACGCGATTCGGCGCGATCGACGACAAAGAGGGGACCTTCGACCCGCTGGACATGTTCGGCGGCTCGCTGCTCCAGTCACAATCGATCGACGACACCGGCGTGTGCGTCGAGGTCATCCCGCCCGAGGCGACCCACACCACGCTGCGGGTCACGCCCGGCGCGCTCGGATACGGCCTCATCGAGGCCATTCCGGACGAGGACATCGTCGCACTCGAAACCGGACAGGGCTTTGGTGTCAGCGGACATGCCCACATGGTCGGCGCGTTCGAAGATCCTCCCGGCAGCGATCTTCGCGCCGGACGCTTTGGCTGGAAGGCGCAGGTCGCCACCATCCTGACGTTCTCGGCCGACGCGGCGCTCAACGAGATGGGCCTGACCAACCGCTTCCTCACCGAGGAGAGCGATCCCAACGGCGTCCGTCCGCCGGCGATCGCCGAGTGCGACGACGTCCCCGATCCCGAGGATGGCCCGGCCGGCGGCGTCCCCGGGGCTCCGCACTTCATCGATCGCGTCACCGACTTCCAGCGTTTTCTCGCCGCCCCGCCGCAGACACCCAAGTCGGGCATGACCGGCGAGATGCACTTCGACGCGATCGGCTGCGCGGCGTGTCACCACCCGTCCTTCACGACCGCCGATGAGGCCGGTCTCGAGGATGCGATCCGGAACAAGGTCATCCGTCCGTACTCGGACTTCCTCCTGCACAACATGGGGCTCGGGGGCGATGGCATCGAACAGGGCGACGCCCTCATGGACGAGATTCGCACGACGCCGCTTTGGGGGCTCCGCAACCGCGGCCAGTTCTGGCACGACGGCTCGATCGTCGGCGGGAGCTTCGAGGAGCTGATGGTTCTGACCATCGAGCGTCACGCCGAGCTGCTCAGCGAAGGCGGGACCGTGGTCGCCAACTGGGAAGCACTGCTCGACGAGGAGAAGGCCAGCGTGATCGCCTTCCTGGACTCGCTCGGACGGGCGGAGTTCGACGCGGACGGCGACAACGACGTCGAGGTCGACGACTTCCTCGTCTTCGCGGCGTGCTTCGGCGCCTCGACGGGCGGATACACGCCGGATGATCCGTGCGCGATCTCCGACATCGATCAGGACGGAGACGTCGACCTCGACGATTTCGACTCGTTCCTCCTGGCTTTCAGCGGTGATCTCGAAGACTGCAACGACAACGGCACCGCCGACCTCGCCGACATCATCACGGGTGCGAGCCTCGATGAAGACGGCGACGGGATCCCGGACGAGTGCGTCTGCCCGCAGGACCTCGACGACAGCGGGGACGTGGGCTTCACCGATCTGCTCAGCGTGCTGGCGGCCTGGGGGCCGTGCAACGAATGCCCGCAGGATCTCGATGGCAGCGGCGACGTGGGCTTTACCGATCTGCTCAGCGTGCTGGCCGCCTGGGGTCCGTGCGAGTAGAAGGAACCTCCGGGGGAGAGAGTTCCGGCCACGAAACAGACATTACCCCTCGTTCACCTGTAAGGAAGACTCATGACGAAGGCAACTCCCACCATCATGCTGCTCGGCGGCCTGCTCGCGTGTCCCGCGGTCGGGCAGTGGGTCAGCTATGACAACGAGACCTCCGTGCGTATGCCGACCCCGCCCAACGATCCCGCGTTGAGCACCTCGGACAGCGAGGAAAAAGACTACGCATGGGGCGACGTTGATCGCGATGGCGACATCGACCTCGTCGTCGTGCGGAAGCAGCCCTTCACGTCGGCCGGCCGGAAGATAAACGTGTTCTTCATGAACGAGGGCATCGACGAAGGTCACGCCGTGAACGGCGTGCTCGTCGATCGCACCGCCGAGTACGCCACCGCCGCCGATGACGGCGGCAACGGCTTCTTCGACACCACGAACGATCGTGACGTGGTGCTCGTCGACCTCGACGGCGACGACTGGTTGGACATGGTGACCGCCACGACGATCAGCGACGGTCTGCCCAAGACGATCTCCCACCCCCGCGTCTACATGAACCTCGCCGAGGTCGATGGCGTGTGGCAGGGCTTCGAGTACCAGGAGCAGCGGATCCCGCAGCTCGTGACGGCGGCCGGCCTCGATGTCGCGCCTCGTTTCTGCTCGGTCGCGGCCGGCGACGTCACGGGCGACGGCGCGCCTGATCTCTACTTCGGCGACTACGACGGCAGCGGGGCCGGTGGCGCCGGCCAGCCGCCGGAATTCGACCTCAACAACCGCCTGCTCGTGAACGACGGCAGCGGCTTCTTCAGCGACGAGACGGCCGCCCGGCTCACCGACACCATGAGCCGTTCGGCCTTCGGCGCCGCGAGCGTCATCGCCGACATGAACGGCAACGGCGTCAACGATATCGTCAAGCAGACGTCGCTCTCGTCGCCCACCCATGTCGCCGTGACCTACAACGACGACGCGGGCACCGGCTTCTTCGACTTCTACCAGACCGTCTACAGCGAGGCTCCGTACTTCGTGAGCGTGGACGACCTCAACGGCGACGGTCGTCTGGACATGGTGATCGTCGACGACGGCACCGATCGCTACATGCTCAACCAGGGCAACGACGGGTCGGGTCACGTGATCTGGCAGGAGCGGGCGTTCTCCTCCAGCGCGAGCGCCGGTTTCGGCGGCAACTCCTTCATCGCCGACCTGAACAACGACGGTCACAACGACGTGCTCATCACCGATGTCGACGTCGACATCTCCGGCTGCTCCCGGCGGATGCACATCTACCGCAACCTGGGCGACACGCCCGACGTGTCCCTCCAGGAGCAGGGCGAGATCATCCCGAACAGCATGCTCAACGGCACGCACGACGTGGCCGTCTTCGACCTCAACAACGACGGTTGGCTCGATCTCGTCATCGGCCGCTGCAACACCACCGAGGTGTGGATGAACCAGCCGCCGACCGGCATCGTGTTCAGCTATCCCCTCGGTCTCTCTGCGTTCGTCACGCCGGGCGAGGAGACGACCTTCCAGGTCGCGCTCGAGGCGATCGGCGGCGTGAAGACGGCGCCCGACTCCGGCTCGCTCTTCTACTCGATCGAAGGTGGCGCTTACACCGAGGTCGCAATGTCGGCGCTCGGGGACGATCTCTACGAGGCCACGCTGCCGGCGCTCACGTGCACCCAGCAGATCGATTACTACGTCGCGGCGGAGCTCTCGACCGGCGAGGTGTTCACGGATCCGCCGACGGCGCCGGCCGTCACCCATCAGTCCATCGCCGCCGACGGCACGGAGATCACCTTCCGCGACGAGATCGAGGGTGACGTCTCGAGCTGGATCGTCGAGAACGACCCCGGGCTCCTCTCCGGCGCCTGGGAAGCGGCCGAGCCCATCGGCACGATCTCCGGTGCTTCGCAGGCCGCGCCCGACATGGACGCGACCGCCGGCGTCGACAACGTCATGGCGTTCGTGACGCAGAACGGTCTTCCCGGCGGCACCGCCGGTCAGGCCGACGTTGACGGCGGGCCGACGTGGCTCACCTCGCCCGCCCTCGATCTCGCCGGCACCGACGGCGTGATCACCTACTCCCGCTGGTTCTTCTCGAGCGAGGCCGGCGTTCCCGGCAACGAGGACTTCCTCACGATCGAGGTGTCCGGCAACGACGGCGTCGACTGGGTCCACATCGAGGACATCGGCGGCACCGAAGGCGAGTGGGAAAGCGCCTCGTTCGTCGTGAGCGACTACGTGGTTCCGTCCGCGGAGGTCCGCGTGCGGTTCTCGACCTCCGACGGCACCTCGGCTCCGTCCTCCTCGATCGTCGAGGCCGGCATCGACAACCTCCAGGTCGAGACGTTCGTGTGCGGCACCGAACCGTGCCCGGCGGACCTCGACGGCTCCGGTGACGTCGGCTTCGCCGACCTGTTGTCGGTGCTCTCCGCCTGGGGTCCCTGCACCGGCACGTGCGCGCAGGACCTCGACGGCAGCGGCGACGTCGGTTTCACCGACCTGCTGACGGTCATCTCCGCGTGGGGTACGTGCCCCTAACGCCGCATCCCTGTCTTGAGATTCTCGACCGCCCCGGCTTCGGCCGGGGCGGTTTTCGTTGGTCGGCGTTTCGTTGCCGGCTCGAGACCAATTCACCGGGCACTTGCCGACGCGATGGAAGCGGGGATATCGTGTTCATATCGCCCGGTCGAGGAAGTGCGTCGTCAAGACGCGGGGGCGTGAGACCGTCATCGAGCGCACGGGGCCAATGAGCGACCACACCGCGACGAATCCGGCGACCGAACGCCCTCGGACCGCCCGTCGCGTGCGGTACGTGCCGGCGGTGGGGCCGCGGCTGCGTCGCCTGCTCGCGGTCATCTTCGCGATGTTCGCGTTGATGGTCGTCAACTCGGTCTATCTGGTGAGCGTGACGATCGCCGGAGTCCAGTTCCAGAACTGGTTCTACCTCAACATGTTCCTGCTGCACCTCGTGGTCGGGCTGTTGATGGTGATCCCGGTCGTCGTCTTCGGCATCGCGCACATCCGCAACGCCCGCAACCGTCCCAACCGACGCGCGATCCGGGCGGGGTACGCGTTGTATGCGAGCGCCCTCGCGTTGTTCGTGACCGGGTTCCTGCTCATGCGGGTCGATCTGGGATCGCTGCGTCTGGAGATCGTCTCCCCCGCGGTGCGGGGGACGGCGTATTGGCTCCACGTGATGACGCCGCTCATCGCAATCTGGCTCTTCATCCTGCATCGATTGGCCGGCCGAAGGATCAAGTGGCGGGTGGGTCTCACGTGGGCGGGCGTGGCCGGGATCTTTGCCGCGGTCATGCTCGTGCTGCAGACCCAGGACCCCCGCGCCTGGAACGTGGCCGGCCCCGAGAGCGGCGAGCAGTACTTTTTCCCGTCTCTGGCCCGCACGTCGACCGGCAACTTCATCCCGGAACGCGTCCTCGACAACGACGAGTACTGCCGCGAGTGCCACGCGGACGTCCACGACACGTGGGCCCACAGCGTGCACCGCTTCAGCTCGTTCAACAATCCGCCCTACGCATTCAGCGTCAAGGAAACGCGGGCCAAGGTGATGGATCGGGACGGAAGCGTGCAGGCATCCCGCTTCTGCGCCGGTTGTCACGACCCCGTGCCGTTCTTCAGCGGCGCCTTCGATCACCCGAAGTTCGATGATCCGGCGTACGACCTCGCCGCCGATCCGACCGCGCAGGCCGGGATCACCTGCACCGTGTGCCACGCCATCGGCCACGTGAACTCGGTGCGGGGCAACGCCGATTACACGATCACCGAACCGGTGCACTACCCCTTCGCGTTCAGCGAGCAGCCCGTCCTGCGGTGGCTCAATCGCCAGCTCGTGAAGGCCAAGCCGGCGTTCCACCGCGCCACGTTCCTGAAACCGCTTCACCGCTCGCCGGAGTTCTGCGGCACCTGCCACAAGGTCCACCTGCCACCCGAGCTGAACGACTACAAGTGGCTGCGGGGGCAGAATCACTACGACGCTTTCTGGCTGAGCGGCGTGTCGGGGCAGGGGATCGAGAGCTTCTACTACCCGCCGGAGGCGGAGCCCAACTGCAATCGCTGCCACATGCCGCTGATCGCCACCGGCGATCGGCCGAATTTCTCCGCTCGCGTGCGTGACGAGAGCGGGATTCTCAAGACGCTCGACCACCAGTTCCCCTCGGCCAACACGGCCATACCCCATCTCGTCCGCGATTCGATGGACGACCCCGACGCGGCGATCGAGAAGCATCGCGACTTCCTCGAGGGCGTCATGAGGGTGGACATCTTCGGGCTCCGGGCGGGCGGCACGATCGACGGCGAGCTGACCGCGCCTCTCCGGCCGGCGGTTCCGACGCTCGCCCCGGGCGAGACGTACCTCCTGGAGACCGTCATCCGCACGGTCAAGATGGGCCACGTCTTCACGCAGGGCACCGCCGACTCCAACCAGGTCTGGCTCGACGTGACGGTGCGGGCCGGAGACCGGGTGATCGCCCGCAGCGGCGGCCGCGACGCCCGGGGCGTCGTCGATCCGTGGTCGCACTTCGTCAACGCGTTCGTGATCGACCGCGAAGGGCACCGCATCAACCGCCGGAACGCAGAGGACATCTTCATTGCGTTGTACAACAACCAGATCCCGCCGGGCGCAGCCGACGTCGTCCACGGTCGCTTTCGGGTGCCGGAGGACGTCGCCGCCCCGATCACGGTCGATGCCGTGCTCCGGTATCGGAAGTTCGACACCGAGTACATGCAGCTCGTGACCGGTGAACCGGAGTACGTCAACGATCTGCCGATCGTCGAGCTTGCCCGTGACACCGTGACGTTCCCGGTGAACCAAACGGCGGCGTCCACCGCGCCGGTCGCGACGCCGGAGACGCCCGGGTGGATGCGTTGGAACGACTACGGCATCGGGCTGCTCCGCAAGGGAGAGCTGGGTGAGCTGCGGCAGGCGCGGGCGGCGTTCGAGGCCGTCGAGACGCTCGGCGTCGCCGCCGGTCCCCTCAATCAAGCGCGTGTCTTCATCAAGGAGGGGCTGATTCAGACGCACGCGCCCGACGCTCTGGCGCGAGCGGCGGCCATGACGCCTCCGGCCGATCCGTGGTCGTTGCTGTGGTTCGGGTCTCGGGTGTCCATGCAGAACGGGGACTACGAGCGGGCCGTCGTGAATCTGCGTGAGATCGTGCGTGGCGGCTTCGTGGAAGCGGCGGGACGCGGATTCGACTTCAGCCGCGACTACCGCGTGCACATCGCGTTGGGAAACGCCCTGTATCAGCTGGCGCTCGGCGCACGGGACGTCGAGCGGGTCGAACGCATGAACGAAGCGCGGGTCGCATTCGAGGAAGCTCTGCGGATGGATCCGGAGAACCTCGCCGCCCACTGGGGGCTCAAGCAGATCTACCGCGATCTCGGCGACGGCGATCGCGCGGCGTACCACGCGGCGGAGCACGCCCGGTACAAACCGGACGACAACGCGCGGGACCGGGCGGTCGCGGCGGCCCGGGTGCGGTACCCCGCGGCGAACCACGCGGCGGAGGCGATCGTCATCTACGATCTGCAGCGGCCCGGCGTCTTCGACGGGCCGGATTCGATCGAGGAGATCGCTCGGCATGAGCCATGACCCACTCCGTTCGGGGGCGGCGGACGAGTTGGCCCACGTCGATGACCGCATCATCGGCACCGCCTTCAAGTGGTCGATGCTGGTGTTCGCGTTGATCGGCGCCGGCGTGGTCGTCGCCCTCGTCGCCCGATCCGGCGGCGACCCGGAACCCGTCGTGATCGAACGCCCGCCGGTCGCCCCCCCCGATCGCCTGACCCCCTCGACGCCGGAGCTCCCGTCGATTCCGTTCACCGACATCACCACGGGCAGCGGCATCCAGTTCGTGCACGAGACGGGCGCCACCGGCGAGAAGCTTCTGCCGGAGACCATGGGCGGTGGCGTCGCCTTCCTCGACTACGACGACGACGGCGATCAGGACCTTCTTCTGGTGAACGCCGGGGTATGGCCCGATGCGGATGATGCCACCGCCGACGCGGCGACCACCGCGCTCTACCGCAACGACGGGCGGGGGCAGTTCGAAGACGTCACGGCAGCGGCCGGGCTCGACGCTCGCTGCTACGGGATGGGCGTGGCGGTCGGCGACTACGACGCCGACGGTGACGAAGACGTGTACCTCACGACCTTCGGCCCGAACCGCCTCTACCGAAACGACGGTGGCGTTTTCCGCGACGTCACGACGCGGGCCGCGGTGGGGGGGGACCCGGGAAGCTGGAGCACGAGCGCCGGCTTCTTCGACGCCGACAACGACGGCGATCTCGACCTCTTCGTCGCCAACTACGTCCAGTGGACCCGTGCCCTCAACAACCAGCTCGCCTTCACGCTCAACGGAACCGATCGCGCGTACGGCCCGCCCAAGCAATACGCCGGTGCCCACTGCGTGCTCTACCGCAACGAAGGCGACGGCACCTTCACGGACACCTCGGAGGCGAGCGGGATCCGCGTGACCAACCCCGCCACCGGTTCTCCGATGGCCAAGACCCTCGGGGTCACGTTCGTCGATCTCGACGGCGTCAACGGGCTCGACGTGATCGTTGCGAACGACACGGTGCAGAACTTCGTCTTCCGCAACCGCGGCGACGGGACGTTCGAGGAGATCGGCGCGGCGTCCGGCATCGCGTTCGACGGGATGGGCAGCGCCACGGGGGCGATGGGCATCGACGCGGAAGACTTCGGCAACAACGGCCGCATCGGCATCGGCATCGGCAACTTCGCGAACGAGAGCACGTCGTTCTACGTGCAGCAGGACGACGCCTGGCAGTTCGCCGACATGGCGGGAGCCCAGGGAATCGGATCACCGAGCCGTTTGCGGCTGAGCTTCGGTCTGTTCATGTTCGACGCCGACCTCGACGGGCGGCTCGATGTGCTGCAGGCGAACGGGCACCTCGAGGAAGAGATCAACGCCATCCAGCCCAGCCAGCACTACCGGCAAGCGGCTCAGATCTTCTGGAATGCAGGAGGCGATGGTCGCGTCCGCTTCGAGACCCTGCCCGAAGCGTTGCTCGGCGACCTCACGCGGCCGATCGCCGGACGCGGGGCGGCGTACGCCGACATCGACGGTGACGGCGATCTCGACGTGGTCCTGACCCAGGTCGGGGGCGCACCCTTGCTCCTCCGCAACGATCAGACGCGGGGACATCACTGGTTGCGGGTGCGGCTGCGTGACCGGGGCGGCAACCCCGACGCGATCGGCGCGGTCGTGGAGGCGACCGTCGGTTCGGTCACCCAGCGGCGACGGGTGATGCCGACCCGCAGCTACCTCTCGCAGGTCGAGCTGCCCGTGACGTTCGGCATCGGACACGCCACCCGGGTCGATCACGTGCGGGTGCGGTGGCCCGACGGCGGCGTGACCGCGATCGACGCCGTCGAGGCGGACCGGCTCCTGGAGATCGAACGGCCGGAAGAGTGACTTTTCGGGCAGGCTCACGCTTGTTCCGCCGTTTCCCCGCATCATGATGGAGAGACGGTGCGGATCCACTGGGGAGATCATTGATGCTGCGATCGAGCCGAACCGAGCGCCCACGTTTCCGTCCGCCCGCCCGCCCCGGGCGGCCGTGGCTGGTGATGTGCGTGCTCCTCGTCGGCACGGTGGCGGTTTCGGGCCCGTGCGCCGCGGCCGGCGGCGGGGGCAAGGTCGGCGCCTGCTGTCTCCCCGACGGAACCTGCTTCGAGGACGAGCAGTTCGTGTGCGACTTCTTCGGCGGAATGTTCCAGGGCGTGGACTCGACCTGCGACACCACGGAGTGCTTCGAGTTCGGCCCGTGCTGCCTGCTCGGCGGCAGTTGCGTGGCGGCCCAGACGCGTGATCAGTGCGAGTCGCTCGGCGGCAGCTACCAGGGGCACCTGGAGACATGCGACTCGGTCGATTGCGACGCCGACGGCGCCTGCTGTTTCTCCGACGGCCAGTGCTTCGACACGACCGAGCCGGAGTGCGACGTTTTCGGCGGCGAGTACCAGGGCCTCGGTGTCTTTTGTGCCGCCGCGACGTGCGATCCGATGGGCGCGTGCTGCTTTGCCGACGGCTCGTGCGTGACGACCACCGCGGCAAGCTGCATCGGTGTCTTCGACGGATTCTACGAGGGTGACGGAACGGCCTGTCCCCCCGGCGGATGCGAGCCACGGGGTGCCTGCTGCCTGGCCGACCGCTCGTGCCTCTCGGACGCCACGCCCAGCCAGTGCGCCGACCTCGGCGGCGCCTTCATCGGCCCGGAGACATTCTGCGTCCCGGATCCCTGCGTCGCCTGCCCCGCCGACCTCGATGGAAGCGGAGACGTCGGGTTCACCGATCTGCTGGCGGTGCTGTCGCAGTGGGGACCGTGCGCGGCGTGTCCGGAGGACATCGATGGCTCGGGTGATGTGGGGTTCGCGGATCTGCTGGCGGTGTTGAGCACCTTTGGACCGTGCATGTAGACCCGGACGCGGACGCGGACCCGGACCCGGACCCGGACGCGGACCCGGACGCGGCCCCCCCAACCAGTTCGCAGTCCGTACGGGTCCCCCCTCCCCGCCCAACGCCCCCCGGGTCGATACGATGCCCGCAACGACCCCTCGCGCCCGTAGCTCAGATGGATAGAGCACCGGTTTCCTAAACCGAAGGTCAGAGGTTCGAGTCCTCTCGGGCGCGCATCTTCCTTAGGTTACGATCGTTCCCCATTCTCGCGCTCCGGGAGGGGGGGTTCGGGTCGTCCCCAATCTTCCGATAATCCCCCGTGTAATCTTGACATACGAGTCGGCCTGTGTTGCCATGGGAGAAGCCTGTGGAACCGGGGTCGGGCGGGGGCCGCGATGCCTACGCGAGAGCACCTCCACGGGTTGTGTTCTCATATGTATCGGAACGCATCGATTCCCTAGGGGACGGAAGAATGAACGGAAAGATGATGGTTGGCGGCGCGCTGGTTGCCCTTGCGTGCGCGGTCGCGACACCGGCAAATGCTTCCACGGCGGGTCCCGGCACCGAGGAGGTGCAGGAGCAGGCGTTCAGCTTCCCGCTGTCGCCCGGCATGCAGATGCTGCCGTTCAATCAGTTCGATGACCAGGGTGGTGCGCGGGTCCTGAAGAAGGTCACCGTCGAGGTCGAGGGCACGATCGGCGCGGACGTGACGGCCGAGAACGACTCGGTGCTTCCCGCGCCGGACTTCGCGTTGAACCTCGCCGGCTTCATGACGGTGCACTTCGTTCACCTCGACACCTTCAGCCTCTTCAACGAGACGTTCCTGACCGACGGGACGGTCGGTCCCACCGACGGCGTGCCCGGCAGCGGCGACGACTTCTGGGATTTCGGAACGGCCTCCGCCACGGCGATGGAAATGGCGATGAAGGTGACCAACCTCACGCCGTTCATCGGAACCGGCACGCTCATGGCCGACGTCTTCGGCAGCGGCGGTTTCTCCGTCTTCGGCTCGACCGATTCGACGCTCATCATTGACGACTTCATGGCCCAGGGCGTCGTGCGGGTGCGGTACCTCTTCAACGAGGTGCCCGCCGCGTGCTGCTTCCCGGACGGAACCTGCCAGGATCTGACCGCCGGCGAATGCGCGACCGCGGGCGGCACCTTCCAGGGTGCCGGCACCGCGTGCGCGACCACCGTGTGCCCGCAGCCGGATGGCGCGTGCTGCTTCCCGGACGGTTCGTGCACGTTCGTCCCCGTGGACGACTGCATCGCTGCCGGCGGCGACTTCCAGGGCGTCGGCGTGACGTGCGTTGCCGCGGATTGCCCGCAACCCGGTGCGTGCTGCTTCGACGACGGCTCGTGCGCGTTGGCCGCCGTTGTCGGCGGCGCCGACTGCACGGGAGCGGGGGGCGTGTACCAGGGCGACGGCACGACGTGCGCGGGCGTGACCTGCCCGCAGCCCGGCGCCTGCTGCTTCGATGACGGCAGTTGTGCGCTGGCCGGCATGCTGGGCGGCGCCGACTGCCTCGCGGCCGGCGGAACGTATCAGGGCGACGACACCACGTGCGCGGGCGTGACCTGCCCGCAGCCGGGTGCCTGCTGCCTGCCCGACGGCTCCTGCACGCAGGGTGTCGTCGTGGGCGGGGCGGATTGCGTCGCCGCGGGCGGCACGTACCAAGGCGACGACACGACGTGTGCCGGCGTGATGTGCCCGCAGCCTCCGGGCGCGTGCTGCTTCGCCGACGGCATGTGTCAAGAGCTCACGGAAGAAGACTGCATCGCCGCGGGCGGCTCGTTCCAGGGCGATTTCACCACGTGCGCGGGAGCCGGTTGTCCGGAGCCCGGCGCGTGCTGCTTCGCCGACGGCACCTGCACGCAGGGCGCCGTGATCGGTGGCGGTGACTGCACCGCGGCCGGCGGCGTCTACCAGGGCGACGGCACGACTTGTGCGGGCGTCGACTGCCCGCAGCCCGGCGCGTGCTGCTTCCCGGACGGCTCGTGCGACCTCGCTGCCGCGATCGGCGGGGCGGATTGCACCGCGGCCGGCGGCGTCTACCAGGGCGATGGCACGACCTGTGCGGGCGTTGACTGCCCGCAGCCCGGCGCGTGCTGCTTCCCGGACGGCTCGTGCGACCTCGCTGCCGCGATCGGTGGGGCGGACTGCACCGCGGCCGGCGGCGTCTACCAGGGCGATGGCACGACCTGTGCGGGCGTTGACTGCCCACAGCCCGGCGCGTGCTGCTTCCCGGACGGCTCGTGCGACCTCGCTGCCGCGATCGGCGGGGCGGACTGCACCGCGGCCGGCGGCGTCTACCAGGGTGACGACACGGTCTGCGCGGCGGTCACTTGCCCGCAGCCCGGCGCGTGCTGCTTCCCCGATGGCACGTGCTCGAAGGCCGCTGAGGTCGGCGGCGCCGACTGCGTGACCGCCGGCGGGACCTACCAGGGCGATGACACGACGTGCGCCACGGTGATTTGCCCGCAGCCGCCCGGTGCGTGCTGCTTCGCCGACGGCACCTGTCAGGACCTGACCGAAGAAGACTGCATCGCTGCCGGTGGCGCCTTCCAGGGCGACTTCTCCACCTGTGCGGCCGTGGACTGTGACCAACCCGGCGCCTGCTGCTTCGCGGACGGCACCTGCACGCAGTCGACCGTCCTCGGCGGGGCCGACTGCACGGCGGCCGGCGGCATCTACCAGGGTGACGGTACGGCGTGTGCCGGGATCACCTGCCCGCAGCCGGGCGCGTGCTGCTTCGCGGACGGCTCGTGCGTCCAGGCGGCCGCGATCGGCGGTGCGGACTGCACCGCGGCCGGCGGCGTCTACCAGGGCGACGACACGCTGTGCGCAACCGCGATGTGCCCGCAACCGGGTGCGTGCTGCCTGCCCGACGGCTCCTGCCGTCAGGAGACCGAGATCGGTGGCGCCGCGTGCGTGGCCGACGGCGGTGTCTACCAGGGCGACGGCACCGTGTGCGGTGTCGTGGTCTGCCCGCAGCCGGACGGAGCGTGCTGCTTCGCCGACGGCACCTGCCAGGACGTCACCGAAGAAGAATGTCTCACGTTGGGCGGCTCGTTCCAGGGCGACCTGACGACGTGCGCCGGCGCGGGTTGCCCCGCTCCGGGAGCATGCTGTTTCCCGGACGGCTCGTGCGCGTTGGCCGCCGTCATCGGTGGCGGCGACTGCACGGCCGCGGGTGGCGATTACCAGGGCGACGGGACCACCTGCGCGGGCGTGACCTGCCCGCAACCGGGTGCGTGCTGTTTCCCCGACGGCACTTGCACCGTGGGCACCGAGGTCGGTGGTGCGGATTGCACGGCCGGCGGCGGCGTCTACCAGGGTGACGGCACGAACTGCATCGTGGGCCTCTGCCCGCAACCGGGCGCGTGCTGCTTCCCCGATGGTTCCTGCGCCCAGGCGGCAGCGATCGGCGGCGCCGATTGCACGGCCGGGGGCGGCGTCTACCAGGGCGACGGCACGATCTGCGCAACGGCCAACTGCCCGCAGCCGGGTGCCTGCTGCTTCCCCGACGGCTCGTGCGCGGCGGCGGCGGCGATCGGTGGCGCGGACTGCACGGCCGGCGGCGGCGTGTACCAGGGTGACGGCACGATGTGCGCCACCGTGGTGTGCCCGCAGCCGAACGGAGCCTGCTGCTTCGCCGACGGCTCGTGCACGGACGTGGTGCAAGCGGACTGCCTGGCGGGCGGTGGCGTCTTCCAGGGCGTCGGCACGACGTGTGCCACGACCGCGTGCCCGCAACCGGGCGCCTGCTGCTTCCCGAGTGGCGCCTGTGTGGACATGCTCGAGCTCGAGTGCATCGCCGCCGGCGGTGACTTCCAGGGCGTCGGCACCGATTGTGCGACCGCCGATTGTGCACCGCCCCCGTCCCGGGTCGGCTGCACCGAGAAGGGCAGCTTCCTGATCTTCTCGAAGGTCGAGCTGCGATGGGACGCGGCCGGCGCCGTGCTCCAGGACACGTTCATCTCGCTGACGAACGATCATCCGAACGACGTTTCGATCAAGATGTACTTCATCAACGGTGACCCGCCGCTGGCGGCGGATCCGGTCACCGGTGAGCGAGCGCACCCGGGTTGGAACTGGGTGAACAACGGCATCGAGCTCACCGGCAATCAGCCGACCTACTGGTCGGCCCTCACCGGACAGCCGGCGGCCGGAGGTCTCTCGCCGTTCACGGCCCTCGATCCGGGCTTCCCGCCCGGTCGTCCCGCCCTCGACGGCACGGGCGATCGCGTTCTGCGTGGATACGTCCTCGCGTGGGCGATCGACTCCGCGACCGGCGCCGAGATTCGCTGGAACCACCTCAGCGGTGCGGCCACGCTCGTGGGCTACTTCGACGGCGGCTCCTCGTGGGAGTACAACGCGTGTGCCTACCAGGTCGTCGATCCGGCGATCGCGCACGGCCAGCCCACCGGAACGCCCGGCATGCTCATGCTCAACGGCACCGAGTTCGCCCAGTCGGCGGACGAGCTGCTGATGAACTTCCAGGCCGTCGGTTCGGCCGCCTTCAGCGGACCGCGGCTGATCATCTCGGACACCGACCTCACGCTGCACCCGGTGCAGGTCGACGTGCGGCAGGAGACCGACGGACCGGTGACCACGAAGGCGAGCTTCAGCGTCTGGAACATGAACGAGGTGAAGTTCTCCGGTGCCCACCGGTGCATCACGTGCTGGGATCAGACGCTCTTGAGCATGTACGACCTGCCGAACCACTTCCTGCTGCAGAACCTGCAGACGGACCACGGCAAGGCGCGGATCGACGGACTCGCCAGCCAGCTTTGTGACTTCGACTTCGATCAGGGCGATGGTCTGCCGGTCGGCGACGATCCCCGCGACATTCTGAGCCAGAACGCGGCGCTCATCGGCGTCGTCGCGAGGTTCCTCCGGTTCGACGGCGCGGTGAACGACGTCGCCGCGGCCGGCACCAACCTCGTGGGCATGGGCTTCGAGGATGCAACGGTGAAGTACGACCTGCTGGGTGATCCGGACGAGCTGTCGGACTGGCCCAACACGCCGGAGGAGATGATGGACTGGCTCTTCGAGCAGATCGGCGAGCCGGCGGGTCACTGACCCGGAAGCAAGACGCGAGACTCGAGCGGGAGCCGGCGACGGCTCCCGCTTTTTCGTTTGGACGCGGACGCGGACACAGACGGACACAGACGCGGACACGGACACGGACACGGACACGGACACGGACGCGGACACGGACGCGGACACGGACACGGACGCGGACGCGGACACGGACGCGGACGCGGACACGGACACGGACACGGACACGGACGCGGTCGCGGTCACGGACACGGACGCGGACCCGGACCCGGACGCGGACGCGGACCCGGACCCGGACGCGGACCCGGACCCGGACCCGGACGCGGACCCGGACGCGGACCCGGACCCGGACCCGGACGCGGCACACGAACGCGGCACGCGGACTCGTCACGCGGCCCCACCCCACCCCTTGACCCCCCAAACTCCCGTCCAACCAAGGCTTCCCCGCCCTTCCGCCGCCGGATCACGCTCCACCCGTCAGAAGACACTCGGCGCACCGCCCCCCCGTCCGTATTCTGGAACGACGCCAGGAGCACGAGCCATGCGCAGCCGTTCGCTCGTCGGTACCGCCGCCCTCGTCATCACGATGTCCGCCTCCGCCGCGAGTCCCGGCGTCGTCGAGAGCCAGTGGATCAGCGGCACCGGCTCCTGGACGGAAGCCGACAACTGGATGAACACGCCGGATACCGGCACCTATCCGGACAACGGCAAGGGCGGGTTCACGTACGACGTCGAGATCCGGACCGGAACCGCGAACCTCGAGCAGGCGATCACGATCGAGTCCCTCCAGCTCGGCTCTGGCGGGAGCGGCACGGTGTTCGGCGGAAACACGTTGACCACGAACAAAGAGATCTCCATCGGTCTCCTCGGCGGCTTCGCCGGTCTCGGCGGCATGCTGGTCGCCAACGATTCGATCTCGATCGAGAGCCAGCTTCGCATCGAGAACTGGCGTGTGGACGCGATGGGTCAGGTTCGGCTCGGCACGAGCGGGGGCAACGGTGTCATCAACCTCATCGGCGGCGCGCGGCTGAGGCTGCTGGGCGGCATGCAATTCCTGCGTGATGGGAACATCACGAGTTTCAGCGACGAGCTCCCCAAGGTCGAGCTCCTGGGAGGCGAGTTGCAGAAGCTCGGGGTTGCCGGCGTCTCCACGATCAGCGCCACGTTCGAGGCCCCGGGGGGGACGACGATCCGGGTCGCCGCCGGGGAGCTGCGTTTCCCGACCGGGTTCGCCGCATCGCTCACGAACCCGACGCTGCACGCCCTCGGCACCGGCACCATCCGTTTCAGCGGCACGACGACGCTTGCCGGCACGGTGACCGCCCAGCTCAGCGACGACCGAGAGATCGACTTCTTCGCCGGTTCGACGACGCTCGCGGGCACGCTCAGCTCGCAGGGTCTGGGGCGGGTGAAGGTCAGCGGGGGCAGCGCGAACTTCCGGGACGCGACGCTCGAGTGCGGTCGCACGGCGCCGTTCTACTTCGAGGGCGGCACGCTCACGGACGTGACCAACCGAGGCAGCTTCCAGTGGCAGGGCGGCGCGCTCGCCGGGACGTTCACGAACGAGAGCACGGATGCGAAGACGGTCCCCGGCGTCGGCAGCCGCGATGTGACGGGCATGTGCGTGAACCAGGGCTCGTTCGCGCAGACCGAGATCGTCTGGGTCCGCGACGGCGGCTCGATCCGAAACGCCGCGGGGGGAACGTGGACGTCTCGACGGAACGTGAACAGCGTGGGCGCCGGCAACTCGTTCCTGAACCAGGGCACGCTGATCAAGCCGCCGGGTCCCTTCGTGATCATCGCGCCGCCCTTCACCTCCACGGGCGAGGTCGAGGTCGAGGATGGTGAGCTTCGGATCCTCGAGCCGGTGGAGCCCGAGATCGACGGCGACTGGTCGCTCCGGGACGGCGGCACGGTGAACACGGGCTCCGGCGAGAAGGTGATCGGCCGCGGCGGCTCCGTCGAGTTCGACGGGCTGGGTACGGGCTGGGTCGGCTTCGACCAGGATCCGATCACGGCCCGGGGCCGCGTCGCGGTGCGGAACGGAAGCACTCAGGACTGGTCCAGCGTGACCGTCGACAACACGCCGGCGTCGCCGGTCTTGATCGAGGGCAGCCTCACCGCGCTGTCGGCCGACCTCTGGGCGCAGGTCGGCGGCGCGACCGAGGTGGACGGCGGCACCCTCGACTGGGACACCTGGACTCACCGAGGCGGATCGTTCGAGGCCCGCAACGGCGCCACGGTCACGGTGAACGCAGCCTCGGTCTCCGGCGGCGAGGTGACGATCAAGGACTTCAAGACGTTCATGGAAGCGTTCGACTTCGACCAGTCGGCGGGCACCGTGGGCATCGAGGACGACGCCGGGCTGCGAGCGACGAATGACTTCGTCGCCACTGGCGGCACGCTCGATGTCTTCTTCGGCGATATGACCGTGGATGGGATGTTCGACGTGACCGACTACACGATGGTCTTCGAGAACGGATCGCTCTCGACCGGCGACGCCATCATCACGGGGGGAAGCGCCAACTGGAGCGAGGGGGATTGGAACGCCTTGGGGAACTTCGCGGCCGATGATTTCGTGGCGGCGTTCACCGGCGGTAGCTCCGAGGTCGGCGCGGGCGCGCTGACGGGCGGCGCGACCGCCGCCTATACCGGCTGCACGCTCGACTTCACGGCCGGCGCGGAGTGGATCGTCCACCTCCCGCTCACGACGACGAACACGATCGTCCGCGCCCGTGACCCGGGCACGCTCGTCCGGCTCGAGGGCCCGGCGCTCGTCGACGGCGGCGATTGGAGCATCTTCGGCGGGGCGACGCTGGAGGCGAACGCGGGGATCGAGCTGGCGGGCGACGCCGTCGTCGGAGGCGACGGCTCGTTCACCATTGCCACCGTGACGAACACGAGCGGCGCCCTCTCCCCGGGACCGGGGGCGGCGGAGATGGTCCTGAGCGGCGACTACACACAAGGGCCGGCCGCGGAGCTGGTCATCGAGCTCGCCGGCGCGGGCGTGGGTCCGGCCCACGACCGGCTCGTCGTGAACGGAACGGCGACGCTCGACGGGATGCTCGTCGTCCAGACGATCGACGGGTTCGAGCCCGATCCGGGTTCGTCGTTCACGGTGCTCACCGCCGGCGCCGACATCGCCGGAACGTTCGCCACGCTGGACGCGCCGTCGCCCGACTACGCCTTCGAGGTGCGGGGCACCGCGGTCGTCGTGACCTTCGCCGGCGCGGCGTGCCCGGCCGACCTGGACGGCTCGGGCGAGGTCGGCTTCACCGACCTGGTGTCGGTGCTCGCCGCCTGGGGTCCCTGCCCCGGCTGCCCGCAGGATCTCGACGGATCGGGCGATGTGGGTTTCACCGATCTGCTGACGGTGCTGAGCGCGTGGGGACCGTGCCGGTAGCCGAAGACGCGGATCCGGACCGCGGACACGGACGCGGACACGAATGCCACGTAGTTAGCTCACAAGCTCTGCCACGGCACGACGTTGTCGCCGTCGTGGCGACGTGAGGAGGCGGTAGT
>JABDLI010000339.1 GCA_013003065.1 Phycisphaerales bacterium
CCGTAGGATCCTCGAAAGGAGACCGCTCGATGTCACCGCGCCCCGCCCTCGCCCTGTCCGTTCTTCTGGGTGTCGCGCCCATCACGGCCCTCGCCGACGAAATCACCGTTCCCGGCGACTTCCCCACCATCCAGGCGGCGATCGCCGCGGCCGCCGACGGCGACGAGATCGTGGTGTCGCCCGGCATCTACACGGGAACGATCAACCCGTTCGGCAAGGCGATCACGATCCGGAGCGTCGACCCCGAGGACCCGGCGATCGTGGAGGAGACGATTCTCGACGGCAAGGGCGACCGGGTGGTCGCGTTCTTCTCCGGCGAGGGCCTCGACACGGTGCTCGACGGCTTCACGATCTCGGGCGGTCAGGCGGATGAAGGCGGGGGCATCAGGATCCTCGCGTCGGATCCGATCGTGCGTCGGTGCGTCATTCGCGCGAATACGGCGGAGCGGGGGGGAGGCGTCTTCTTCTCGACGACTTCGGCCTGGTTCGACCGCTGCGTATTCGAAGACAACATCGCAAGCGATGACGGCGGGGCCGTGCTGGCGTACGCCGGGACGAGCGTCCGTTTCGACGGGTGCCGATTCACGGGCAACGAGGCCGCGTCCGACGGCGGCGCCGTCTCGTCGACCTTCTCGAGCCTCCGCTTCCAGGCGTGCGTCTTCGCCGGAAACACGGCCGGTCAGAAGGGAGGCGCGTACGAGAGTGACAACTCGATCGCGCTCTTCGTGAGCTCCCTTCTCCGCGACAACGCGGCCAACCTCGGCGGCGCCCTTTCCCTGCTCGACGACAGTGCGCGGCTTCTGAACACCACCGTCGTCCGGAATACGGCCACCACGACCGGCGGCGCGCTGTACGGCATCATGGTGCAGCCGCTCATCCGCAACTCGATCGTGCGGGACAATGAGCCCGACGTCTTCGGCGGCTTCGCGGTCAATCCGACGGCCGAGTACAGCAATGTGACGGGCGGCCTCGACGGGCCCGGCAACATCGACGCCAATCCGCAGTTTGCCGACCCGGCCGCGGACGATTTCCGGCTGCAGTCCGGCTCGCCTT
Organism: Phycisphaerales bacterium; assembly: GCA_013003065.1. Taxonomy (GTDB): domain Bacteria; phylum Planctomycetota; class Phycisphaerae; order Phycisphaerales; family SM1A02; genus JABDLI01. The sequence goes on from JABDLI010000339.1 coordinate 1,054, forward strand.
CCGTCAACACGGGCTTCAACGGCTGGGTGCCCTCGTACGCCGTGCGCGACCTCGACCGGCGGCCGCGTCTGCTGGAAGAGATCGTCGACATGGGCGCCTTCGAGTTTCAGGTCGCGCCCCCGTCGCCGCCGGCCGTGACCGGTGATCTCGTCGTCGCGGTGCGGGACGACGGCGCCCTCGCCTTCGGGCTCGAGAGCCCGCTGCTCCGCTACGACGCGGACGAGGACGCCTGGTTCGAGATCGTCCGCAACCTGCCCGCGTACGCGATTGCCGCAGATCCGGAACGGGCGTGCTTCTGGGTGCACTCGGGAGAGAACGGCATGCTCGGCCGGGTTCCCTACGACACGCTCGAGCTCGAAGAGATCGGCGTCCTGAAGTTCGACGGTTCGCCTTCGTTCGGGCTCTCCGGCATGGCGGTGCGTGATGGCGTCGTGTACGGGTCGGTGTGGCGGGTGGGGTTTTCTCCGGACCGCCTCTACACGGTGAACACCGAGACCGCCACGCTCGAGCTCGTCGGTGAGTTTCCGCCCGACTTCGAGGTGTGGGACCTCCACTACGACGCAAGCTTGGATCAGATGCTCGTCCTGAGCTCCCCCGAGACGATCCCGCCGGGGCCGCTGGGCATCTTCGAGCTCGACCTCGACACGTTTGAGCTGACGGAGGTGCAGCGGTACGTCAACGACGACCCGTTCTCCGAGCTCAACTCGCTGAAGGGGCTGGCGGTGGGCGCCGATCGCCGGTTCATCTTCCGTTCCCCGTACAACAAGCTCGAGGTGTTCGACGCGACGACCGGCGACCTCGTGACGATCGCGCAGGTGCCGGACTCGGTGGACCGCCCCGGCGCCGGATGGCTGTGGGGCGGTCTGACCTGGGCGCCGATCACGCTGCCGGCCGACATCACGGGCGACGGCACGGTCGGCTTCACCGACCTGCTTGCGCTCCTCGCCGCGTGGGGACCGTGCGCGGGGTGCCCGGCCGATCTGGACGGCGACGGGATCGTCGGCTTCACCGACCTGCTCGAGCTGCTCGCGAGCTGGACCTGACGCGCCCTCGCGCGATCGTCCCGACCGGGAGGCGCCGTCGGGGGACCTTGGCCTACCGGCTTTGGCCCCCGATGTCGGCACTACCCCCGTAGGCCCAGGCCTCCGCGACCCGCGCCCGCTGCGATGGTTGCGCGCGAGAATCCGAATCCGGGCGGCGGGGTCGGGCGAAACGCTCCAAGTCTCTAGAACGGAAAGGAACCGCGATGCCCGACACCACACACACCAAGACCTGGCCCGACCTCGCGATCGGCCTCTACGATCGCCTCACCGGCCGGAACGCAGAGATCAGCTACAAGTTCTCGGACATGCACATCAGCGTGCCCAGCGGCACCGGCTCGAAGTCGGAGCACGCGGAGTGGGTCCTGAACGGCGGCCTCAACATTCGCACCCGCGACCTCGACGAATCCCCAAACTGACCATGGTCGGCCGCGTGCACGGCACGATCAACGGCCGGCCGTGGACCATGTCGTGCGGCGACGGGGGCGCGACACTGCGCTGCTCCGCGGGTGCCCTCCTCCACCTGCGGAAGCACCGCAACGGTGGCTCCGTCGCCACGCGACTTCTGAACCGGATGGGGGTTCCAGTCCGACTCAAAGTCGGCTTCCTGCCGAGCCTACTCCTGCGTTGATCTCGCCCGGCACGAACGCAGCCCCACGCGGCAAACCGCGCCTGCAACCCCTGATGGCCCGCTCCCGTTCGCCGGCGCAACCCGTTGTGCTGCCGCGACCAACGACAACGCCGCGCGGTCAAGCGCGGCGTTGTGCACTCCTGTCGGAGCCAATGCCCTGTATAGGACTCGAACCTATGACCCGCTGATTAAGAGTCAGCGGGGCGAATCTGCAAGCGACGATTCTGCCGACACTTGCGACGCGTGCTCCGCGACTCCCACCAGTAGCCACGACAGTAGCGGCGGAAATCCACCCGCGGACGACGATCTGCGCAGGGTCGTTGACGCATGGCCG
>JABDLI010000344.1 GCA_013003065.1 Phycisphaerales bacterium
TGGCCATGACGTTCGTCGTCGGTGTCCTGTTCGCCTGCACCCCGCGGCCCGCGGCCCGGCCCACCGACGCGATGAGCCTCGCGCCGCCCAACATCCTCTTGATCGTCGCGGACGACCAGGGCTGGAATGACGTCGGCTACCACAATCCCGAGATCCGCTCGCCGAACCTGGATCGGCTCGCGGGGACCGGCGTCGAGCTGGACTGCCACTACGTGCAGCCCCAGTGCACGCCGACACGCGTCGCGCTCATGACGGGCCGCTACCCGAGCCGCTTCGGGCGTCACGCCACGACGGCGTCGAACGAACCGGCGTTTCCGATCGGCACCCCGACCCTGGCCACGGTGCTGCGGTCCGCGGGCTACGCCACGGGCATGAGCGGCAAGTGGCATCTGGGGTCCAAGCCGGAGTGGGGACCGGCGCACCACGGCTTCGACCACTCGCACGGTTCACTGGCCGGCGCGGTCGGCATGTACGACCACCGGTACCGGCTGGGTTCGCCCTACGAGGTCACCTGGCATCGCGACCACCAGTTCATCACCGAGGAGGGTCACGTCACCGACCTCACGGCGCGCGAGACCGTCCAATGGATCGAGACCCATTCGGACGGGCAGCCGTGGTTCTTCTACGTGGCTTTCCATGCCGTGCACACTCCCCTCGTCGAGCGGGGCACGCGGTGGGCGGACGCGAACCGGCACATCGACGACGAGGAGCGTCGGCTCTTCGCCGCGGCGGTGACGCACATGGACTGGGCCGTCGGGCGAATGGTCCACGCCCTTGAGCGCACCGGACAGCGGGACCGAACGCTGATCGTCTTCACGTCGGACAACGGCGCCCAGGTCGATCACGCGGGCGGCCAATATCCGCCGCCCGATCCCAAGCTCACCGGTTTCAGCTCGAACGCCCCGCTGCGGGGACGCAAGACGCACGTGTTCGAAGGCGGATATCGCGTCCCCGCCTTCGCGCACTGGCCGGGGACGCTCGTGCCCCGTCGCGTGACGCGACCCATGCACGCCGTCGATTGGATGCCGACGCTGGCGGCCCGGGCCGGAGCCGCGTTGCCGCACGGAACGCCGATCGACGGCCACGACGCCTGGCCCCTGTTGACGGCCCGTCCGGAGGAGCGCTCGCCGACGCCGCGGATGTTCTACATCACGTGGGGTGGCGCGAACCGCGTCGCGCTCCGGCACGGCCGGTGGAAGGTCGTACGCAACGGTCGCGACGCCGAGTGGATGCTCTTCGATCTCGACGCCGATCCGCTCGAACGCGAGAACCGCAAAGACGACGAGCCCGAGATCTTCCAGCAGCTCATGAGGATGGTGGAAGCGCAACGGGCCCTGGACGCGGACGACGTCCGCGGATCGCCACGCGCGGGCGCGAAGCCGCGGTCCGTCAAGTAGATCTGTTCCCGTCTTGCCACATCTCAAGACAACGCGTCCCGGCCAGGTGCAACAAAGGATCGACCCGCCGGATCCCGAAGGCCTGATTGACAACTGTTCCCTACGGTCGGACCTCGAGGATCAGATTGAACGGCGTGGCGGCTGCCTGACGAAACTTCGTGAAGCCGCCTTCACGCACCACGTTCTCCAGCCGTTTCGGCCCCGCCTGCGCGCCCAGCGCCAACCCCACTTCCTGGCTGATTGACGCCGGTGTGCAGATCATCGTCGAGAACGCGTAGTACATGCGCCCCACCGGGTTGAGGTTGTCCTCGAGGTTGTCGTTCGCGAACGGCTCGACGAGCATCATCGTTCCATCCGGCTTCAGCGCCCCGAGCGTATGTGCTGCGGCGCCGACCGGGTCACCCATGTCATGGAGGCAATCAAAGAACGCGACGAGGTCGTACTCGTTGCCAGGATAGTGCTTCGCGGTCGCCACCTCGAAGCGTACGTTGTTCAGCCCCGCATCCTTCGCACGCTCGTTGGCACACTCGATGGATGCATCATGGAAGTCGAAGCCGATGAACTCGCTTTGCGGGAACGCCTCCGCCATCACGAGGGTCGACGCGCCGTGGCCGCAACCGACGTCCGCGACCTTGCCACCCTTCTGGAGTCTGTCCACGACGCCGTCGAGTGACGGTAGCCATTCGGTCACCAGATTGGCCTTGTAGCCGGGTCGGAAGAACTTCTCCGTGCCGCAGAACAGGCAGTTGCAGTGTTCACCCCATCCCATGCCCTCACCCGTCTTGAACACGTGCGTGATCTTCGGCTCGTCAATGGACATGGCTGCAATCGCGTAATAGCCTCCCGTCATGCACGTCGGGCTGTCCGCATCCGCGAACACCGCCTGCTGCTCCGGATTCATACTGAACTGCCCGCTCGCCCCGTCGTAGTCGATGTACCCGAATCCCGCCTGGGCCGAACACCACTCGCGAACGTAACGCTCCGTCGTATCGGTCTTGTCCGCAAGTGCTTCGGTCGTCATCGGACCGTGCGCGGCCAACGCTCTGTAGAAGCCGAGTCGATCTCCCAGAACAACCAGCGGCGCGACCGCCGCAGCCCCCATGTCGCCGACCATCTGATGAAGCAGCGTCTCGAGTTTGGATTGGTCGAGTGTGGTCATGGCAGGCTCGGTTCCCGTGGTTTCGGTTTGGACATGAGGAGGCGAACTCGCGTGGAGAGTCCGGCTGCAAAGCGACAGCTTCAACGTACGATCCGCAGATGCTTCATTCCGTAGATCGCCAAGGCCGCAGCGATCAGAGCAAGAACGACCTTGCCGGAACGCGCCACGAACAGACTGTCGATGACATCGTTGAGTGAGATGATCACGCCGCGTTGCCCGAGCAGGAGTGCGACGGACAACGAGAGGCCCGTCGTGAGATAGAGAACGCCCCGGACCATCTCGGCGTAACGGACCGCGGGCGACGGCCCCGCGCCATCGCTCGGCGGCGAGCCCCCCTGCTTCCGGCTCTTGAGCTCGGCCTTCGCTCGCTTCTTCGCGAGTTTGGCGTCGGTCTTCTCTCGCTTCTTCGCCGAGGTCATGATGTCCGCATCCCGTCGCGCCAGTGCCGGTCAAGGCTCATTGTACACGGGGCACTACGGGATGGCCGCTTGCGATCCGCTCTCGCAATTGCCGATCTGGACGCTTCCGCACGCGAGGGAGATCGAGGAGCGGTTCGACGCGGCGAACCAGCCGACGATCGATCAGAACCACTTCAACCGGCGGAAGAGGATCAGCTCGAGAATCAGCAGCACGACCATGATCGCGCAGAAGATCCAGAAGGCGAAGGGGCTTTCGACGCCGGGCATGCCGCCGACGTTGATGCCGAGAAGACCGGTCAGGAAGGCCAGCGGCAGAAAGATCGCCGAGATGATCGCGAGCACGTACAACGTCTTGTTCGTGGACTCTGCGAGCTGATTGGCGATATCGTCTTTGATCACCATCGATCTTTCCCGAGCGGTGTCGAGCTCCTCCACGTAGCGCAGCAACTTGTCGGCTGTTTCCCGCAGGCCGATGCGACACTGCTCGTCGAGCCAGATCGGTGGTTCGACCATCAGACTATTCAGGGCCTCGCGTTGCGGAGACATGTATCGGCGAAGCAAAACGATGCTCTGCCGCAGATCCGAGAGTCGCCGGCGCGTATCGGCGGCCCGGGCGATGTCCAGCTCGGCCTCGATCTCGTCCAGAGTCTCGTCGTACGCGGCAACCGTCCCGGCCATGCGATCAATCAGCCGACCGATGAGCCGTTCGTACAGCTGAGCCGCCGTCGCCGGTCCACTCTCCTGCTCGAGAAGCTGGGCCTGGATGTCGCGAGGCGTCATGAGCCTTTCGTGACGCAAGGTGATGACGCGTTTGCCGTCGGACCACATTCGGATCGCGACGAGGTCGTCCGGCTCGGACCCGGGGTTGGTGTTGACGCCACGCAAGATCGCCGCAAGCCCGCGTTTGCCCCGAAACACACGCGGACGGGTTTCGTCCGCAAGCAACGCATCGACGGTCGTGGGCGTCAGCCCGCTCTTCCGCCTGAGCCACTCCTGCACCCGGTCGCTGTCCTGCTCGAGATGAACCCACAGAGGTCCGTCGTCGTCCGTCCACGCCTCGACTTCCGTCCAACCAATGACGCTCGCGCCGCCCTGGCCATCGAGGATGCAACCGAACAAGAGTCCGTCATCGTCCGGCATGTCGATGGGCTGTGTTCGGTCTACCTGATCCATGGGACGGTCTCCGGACACGCTGCGAGAGATCTTGATCTCGCGTTCGCACGGCGAAGATCCCCACCGATGCCCTGCGCCGGGGCCAGGTCCTGAGGTGGGACCGGCCCATTCACGGGCCATATCAGGGCGAACACGAACCACTCGTCACGACGCGCCCCCGTTTCCCGCGGCACGTTCAGGCGAAATGGCGTCGCTGCTGGCTCTTCTACGATTGACCGAACGCGGAGGAAGTTCGGTATTCAGGACCGGCATTGTATCATGGGCCCGAGTTCGTCGCGGCGAACGAGCGCTGCTGCTTCGGACAGAACCCGACTGACAAAGCGTTCCGCGAGGCGAGCCTGATCACTGCGTTCCCGCAGCGTCAGGTGGCGGTCGAGTCGCAGGGTTCAGAAGCCTGATAGATGCATGACGAGGGCCCGCCAATGACAAGAACGTCGATCAGCCATCCATGGGAAGAACTCAAGCGACTCGCGGAGCTGGGTGATGCGTCGTTGCTTCATCAGTACTTCGAGGGCCTCTCGGGTGGCGAAGCGGCTCGTGCCCTGTCTCGTCTCTCGAGCGAGCTCCAGACGAAGGTCCTGACAACGCTCGAACCCGAGGATGCTGCGGACGTCATCGAGGAGATTCCCGAAGCGCAAGCCGTCGATCTCGTCGAGCACCTCTCCGCTGACGATGCCGCTGCAATTCTCACGGCGATGCCGAGCGACGAGCAAGCTGACCTCATCGCCGCGATGCGTGACGATGACGCCGAGGCGATTCTGTCGGAGCTGTCGCCGCAGGAAGCATCGGAGGTCCGGACGCTGGCCGACTACGCCTCCGATGTCGCCGGCGGACTCATGGTGACCGAATTCCTGAGCTACGCCGAGACCGCGACGGTCGGTGACGTCGTCAATGCACTGCAGTCAGGCGCCGAGGAGTACGCAGGCTACGTCGTGCAGTACCTGTACATCACCTCCGAACGCGGCTCGCTCGTCGGCGTATTGCCGCTGCGTGATGTGGTCCTGGCGCGCCCGAGTCGTGCCGTCGCAGAGCTGATGGTGTCCGAGCCCCTGTCGGTCGTCGACTCCACCCCGCTTGATGATCTCAGCGATATCTTCGACCGGCACGAGCTGCTCGGAGTCCCGGTGGTCGACAGCAGCGACCGGCTCGTCGGTGTCGTCAAGCGACACGATGTCGAGGAGGCGTTCGCCGAGAGAGCCGACAGCGACTACTTGAAGTCACAGGGCATCGTCGGCGGCGAAGAACTCCGCAGCATGCCGCTCTGGCGACGCTCACGTCGACGCCTCTCGTGGCTCAGCATCAACGTCATCCTGAATATCGCCGCCGCCAGCGTCATCGCGCTGTATCAGGACACACTCACATCCGTGATCGCGCTCGCCGTGTTTCTGCCCATCATTTCGGACATGAGCGGTTGCTCGGGCAACCAGGCGGTTGCGGTCAGCATTCGTGAACTGACGCTTGGTCTCGTGCGACCTGGAGAACTCGTCCGAGTGTGGACCAAGGAGGTTGCCGTCGGCGCGATCAACGGGCTCGTGCTGGGCGTCATCGTCGCCTGCGCCGCTTGGTTGTGGAAAGGCAACGCTTTCCTCGGACTTGTCGTTGGATCTGCCCTGGCCCTCAACACGGTCTTTGCAGTGTCGATCGGGGGCACCGTGCCGCTGATTCTCAAACGCTTCAGGGTGGATCCCGCCCTCGCGTCCGGCCCGGTGCTGACGACGTTGACGGATATGTGTGGGTTCTTCCTGGTCCTGAGTCTCGCGACGCTCGCGCTCTCGCGTTTGGTCGGATGAAACCAGTATCGGGGACTGACGCGGATGAAACCAGCGACCGTGCTCGACTTCTCAGAGCGGGCCCAACATGTCGACGTGCCGTGAGCCGTGTGATCACAGGCTGTGGCGGATAAGATACATGAGTAGAAACGGGCCACCTGTACTCGCGAGCCGTATTCTCGACGAGACGTCATCCGCCGCCCCATGCCTCGTCGGAGTCGCTGCATGCCCAACCACGAGCTCACCATGATCGGGTGGCGAGAACGCGTCGATCTGCCGGATTGGGGAGTGCGTCGCATCAGGGCGAAGATCGACACCGGGGCCAGGACCAGCGCGATCGACGTTGCGCAGATCGAGACCCTCGCCGACGACCGGGTGCGTTTCGAAGTGGTCGTCCGCGACCGGCCCCGGCGCGTGACGAAGTGGATCGAGGCTGACACCGCCCGCCAGAGCGTCGTCAAACCGAGTAGCGGTGAGCGGCAGCAACGCGTGGTCTGCCGGACGACGATGGGCATTGCCGGCATCGAGCACGAGATCGAGCTGAGCCTGGTGTGCCGCCAGGGCATGCTCTGCCGGATGCTGATCGGGCGAACGGC
>JABDLI010000351.1 GCA_013003065.1 Phycisphaerales bacterium
TCAAGCTCGCGATCGTTCGGGCCCGTCTCGGACGCCCCGATCACGCCGCCCCCGCCGAGACGGCCCTCGCCTATTTGCTCGAGGAGTGGGGTGCGACGGATCCCGATTTGATTCGCCTGCGCACCGAGTACGCCGACGCGCTCTTCGCGAGCGGGGCCATCGAGGCGGCCCAGCCGATCTACGCTCTCGTCCGCGCTGCGCACGCTTCGGTGACCGCGGAATCGGCGGCGGATCCCTTTCGCGTGGACGCGGCGGGTCGTTTCTTGCTCACGTGCCGCGATGTCTCGCAGCGTTCAGCCGAGACGGCGCTTGCCCACGCGCAGCGGGTCAACCGGGATGTGCCCGATGACCCGCACTACCTCGCCACGCTGGCACGCGCGTTGATGGCCACCGGATCGTCCGCCGAGGCGGTGGTGACGCAACGCCGTGCGTGCGAGCTTTTGCCGGAGGCTTCGGGCTGGCGGTTGGCGTTCGAGTCGGACTTGCGGGCGTACGGAGACGGGCGGCTGGACGATGGGTGGGGGAGCGGTGGGTAGGTCGGGTCGCGTCCGCGTCCGCGTCCGTGACCGCGTCCGCGTCCGCGACCGTGACCGTGACCGCGTCCGTGACCGCGTCCGCGACCGTGACCGCGTCCGTGACCGCGTCCGTGACCGCGTCCGTGTCCGCGGCCGCATCCGTGTCCGCGACCGCATCCGTGTCCGCGACCGCGTCCGTGTCCGCGACCGTGTCCGCGACCGCGACCGTGTCCGCGTCCGTGTCCGCGGCCGTGTCCGCGACCGCGACCGTGTCCGCGACCGCGTCCGTGACCGCGTCCGCGACCGTGTCCCTGTCCGCGTTCCCGCTACCCGTCCACGATCGTGCTTCGCACGCCCTCGCCCCTCTTCCGCAGAAGCTCCGCCACCTTCTTCGCGTCCGGCGAGGTCGACGTCGTGTAGACGATGGTGGTCGACCCGACGCGAATCTCGTCGCCGTCGATCAGCGGCGTCTCGCTCGTGATCCGCTGGCCGTTGACGAACACGCCGTTGGCGCTGTCGAAGTCGATGGCCGCATGACCTCCGGACGGCTCGAGCCGTTTGATCTGCACGTGCCGGCGGGACATCTGATCGTCGAGGATCTGGAAGGTGCAGTGATCATCGCGACCGATCATCGCCAGGCGGTGGGGGCCCAGGTCGAACTGCTCCCCACCCGCGGGGCCCTCGTGCACGATCAGCGTGGCCATGGCGTCACTCCTTTCTATCCGGATCCGACTCCGAGACGATGCCGTCGCATGATACCCGCGCGCGTCATCTGCGCGCGTTCGTCATGCGTGCGTGACCGGCATCGACGCCCGGCGGAACGGCTGCCGTTGCCAGTAGCTCAGGCTCCGCCAGAGCCATTCGAGCGGACCCGCGCGGAAATAGTGAAGCCAGATCGGTGACCAGATGAGCTGGACCGCCCAGACGGCGACAACGACACCGAGCTGTTCGACCCGTTCCAGCCGTCCGAACTGGCCGAAGCCGTGCCCGTAGAAGATCGTGGTGCAGATGACGGTCTGCATGATGTAGTTGGTGAATGCCATGCGGCCCACCGCCGCGAGCACGCGTGTGACCGGTCGCAGCCATCCGAGCTTGACGACCAGCATGATCACGCCGACGTAGCCGAGGCTGACCAGCGAGCTCGCCCAGAAGTTGTACTGGCCGCCGAAGAAGAACGAATAGCGGATGTCCCAGTCGTTCGCGAAGTGCCGCCGCACGCCGAACTCGACCAGGGGCAGACCGACGCCGAAGCCGATGGCCGCGAGGATCACGTAGAACCGAACGGACCGGGCGGCGCTGAAGACGCCGAGCTTGAACAGACCCATGCCGGCCAGCGTGATCGCGAGGGTCTTGACGCCGATGCCGCCCAGGAAGAAGAGGAAGGTCTCGAAGAAGAATGCGGTCAGCGAGCGGTGGGCCATCTGGTCCGTCCAGCCGCCGCGGTACGCGTCCAGCTCGGCCTGGATCACCTCGGGGGTCGGGGTCCAGCTCTCGTCGGCAAACTGCTGGATGCCTTCCTCGCCCCAGAACTGCATCGACCAGCCGAAGAAGCAGGAGATCGACGAGGCGACGGCCAGCAGCACGATCGCCAACAGGAACAGCGTGCGAGGCGAGCGGCGACGCAGGAGGTACAGCACGAGGCCGCACATCCCGTAGAAGTAGAGGATGTCGCCGTACCAGAGCAGATGAGCGTGAAGCAGGCCGAACAGGATCAGCCAGCCCATTCGCCGGTAGTGCAGCCCGGCGGCGTTGCGGCCGGCCGCCTCCGCCCGGCTCGTCATGACGACGATGCCGGCGCCGAAGAGCATCGAGAAGATGGTCCAGAACTTCTGGTCGCCGAAGACGTGGACGATCCGCCAGATCCACCCGTTGACGCCCTCCATGCTTCCGTAGGCATACGGGTGCATGTACGCCGTGCCGATCATCGCGAAGGCCTGGATGTTCAGGAGCAGGATGCCGAGAAGCGCGAAGCCACGCAGCACGTCCAGAGAGACGATGCGCTCCTGCTCGCCCACCGGGGCGAGCGGGGGCGGGGAGGGCGTGATCACACGATCGGTGGGCGGGGTATCCACGAACATCCTCGAGGGGGCAGAAGTGTACCGGATCGCCGGCCGAACCGACGCTCGGGCGGCCGGAGCTCGTCGTCGTCGCCGCCCTCGGCCCGGACAAAACGGGCTGAGGTTCGTATGGCCGCGGCGGCCGACTCGGACGATGATCGGAGAGCCGGATGGGTCACTGCGCGCTCGGCGCCCGGCGATGCCTTCCGCACCGGGAGTGACGACATGAACGATCCGAGGCAGCCTCCCCGCCGCCGATCCTGGGCCGAGCCGTACAAGGTCAAGATGGTCGAGCCGCTGCGGATGACGACGCGGGCAGAGCGCGCGACCGCCCTCGCCCGGGCGGGGTTCAACACGTTCCTGCTCGACAGCGACGACGTGTACATCGACCTCCTGACCGACTCCGGCACGGGGGCGATGAGCGATCGTCAGTGGGCGGGTCTGATGCTCGGCGACGAGGCGTACGCCGGGTCACGCAATTTCCATCACCTCGAAGCGGCGGTCCGGGAGCACTACGGATTTCCCCACGTCATTCCCACCCACCAGGGACGCGGCGCCGAACACCTGCTCAGCCAGCTCTGCATCGAGCCCGGAGACGTCGTGCCCGGCAACATGTACTTCACCACGACCAAGTTCCACCAGGAGCTCGCGGGCGGCCGATTCGTCGACGTGATCATCGATGAAGCGCACGATCCGGAGTCCGAGCATCCGTTCAAGGGCAACGTGGATCTGGCGAAACTGCGTGCGCTGATCGACAAGGTGGGGGCGGCCCGGGTGGCGTACCTGTCGCTCGAGACGAACGTCAACATGGCGGGCGGTCAGCCGTGCAGCCTGAAGAACGTTCGCGATACCTGCGCTCTGTGCCACGAGCACGGCATCAAGGTCTTCCTCGATGCCACCCGCGCGTTGGAGAACTGCTACTTCATCAAGATGCGGGAGGACGGACAGCGATCGCGATCGGTGAAGGAGATCCTTCGCGAGCTGTGCTCGTACGCCGACGGGTGCACCGTCTCGGGCAAGAAGGACTGTCTCGTCAACATCGGCGGCTTCCTCGCCCTCAACGACGACGAGCTGGCCGATCGCGCGCGGAACCTCTGCGTCGTCTACGAAGGGCTGCACACCTACGGCGGACTGGCCGGACGCGACCTCGAGGCGATGGCGATCGGCATCGCCGAGTCGGCCGATGACGACACGACCCGCGCCCGACTCGGCCAGGTGGCCTACCTGGGACGGCGTCTCACCGATGCCGGGGTGCCGATCGTTCGGCCGGTCGGCGGGCACGGCGTGTTCCTCGATGCCGCCCGGATCGTCGAGCACGTCCCCCGCGCGCAGTTCCCGGCGCAGGCCTTGACCGCCGCGATCTATCTCGACTCCGGCGTTCGCGCGATGGAGCGGGGCACGGTGTCCGCCGGACGCGATCCGGCCACGGGCGCGAACCTGATCCCGAGCCTCGAGCTCGTGCGTCTGACCATTCCCCGCCGCGTGTACACCCAGGCGCACATGGACGTGGTCGCCGAGTCCGTCGCCGCCGTGTACGAGCAACGCGAAGCGATCGTCGGTCTTCGGTTCACCTACGAACCGGAGCACCTGCGGTTCTTCCAGGCGCGATTCGAGCCGGTGGAGGGAACCGGAATCCTCCGGGCGCCGGCCGCGGCGTCCGTGTCGAGTGACCCGCCGTGTTCAGGGTGAGCGCCGGATCACTCGTCGCGGCGTTTCAGCGGTGATTCGGCCTTGAGCCGATCCTTGAACTGCGAGCGGACCTTTGCGACCTTCGGCAACGCCACTGCCCGCACGTACGGCGCGAGCGGGTTCTCGCAGACGTAGTTCTGGTGGTACGCCTCGGCCCGGTGGAACTTCGTCAACGGCTCGACGGTCGTCACGATCGGCTTGGCGAAGATCTTCTGCTCCGTCAGATCCGCGATGACCGCCTCGGCGACGGCTTTCTCTTCGACGCTGGCGTAGAAGATTGCGCTGCGGTATTGCTCGCCGACGTCGGCGCCCTGCCGATTCTTCGTCGTAGGGTCGTGCGTGGCGAAGTGGACCTTGAGCAGATCCTCGTACGCGATCTTCGCCGGGTCGTAGGCGATCTCGACTGCTTCGGCGTGCTTCGTGCGGCCCGTCGCGACATCGCCGTAGTTCGCGGTCTCCGGGCGGCCGCCGGCGTAGCCGGAGATTGCCTCGATGACCCCGTCGAGCTCTTCGAACACGGCTTCGACGCACCAGAAGCAGCCGCCGGCAATCACGACCTTCGCGAGCGGCGTGGTCGACGCGTCCGCGGACGGATCGGCCAGCGTGGCGACGGCATCGGCCGGCGTGAACGCGAGCGACTCGGAGTTGACGCAGAACCGGCGGCCGGTCGGGGCGGGTCCGTCTTCGAAGACGTGGCCCAGGTGACCGTTGCAGCGCGTGCACAGGATCTCCGTGCGTGTCATCCCGTGGGTCGTGTCGCTCCGCTCGCTGACGTTGCCGGGGCCAATGGCCGTGAAGAAGCTCGGCCATCCTGTTCCCGATTCGAACTTCGTGTTCGAGGCAAAGAGCGGCAGCCCGCATCCCGCGCAGGTGTAGATGCCGTCCGCCTTCTGTTTGAGCAACGCCCCGGTGAACGCCCGTTCGGTGCCTGCCTTCCGCAGGATGCGGTATTGCTCGGCGGTGAGCCGCTCTTTCCACTCCGCGTCGGATCGGTTGACGCGCTGGACCGGGACGGGTCCGACCACGTTGCCCTCCTTGTCCACGAGATGGCCGGCGAACGAGCCGAGCTGGATCTCGTCCGCGCCATCCCCGGCGCGAGCGCACGCGGCGAGCACGGTGACGGCGAGGAGAAGGATGACGGCGGCGAGCAGTGGCCAGGATGCGTTCATGGTGGTGGCTCCAGGGTCGCGGGAAGGATAGCCGCGTTCGTGACCACGCGACGCCGGAAATACGACGCTCAGGCCGCCGTGGTTCGTGATGTCGAATCGGCAACCTCGCGTGAAACCGAGCCGGTCATCCGGCATCAGAGAGAGACGGTTCATCGCGTGTTGCAAGCATTCCGTCGCGGCGTCAGGGGCAGGGCCCCCAGCTCGCCAGGAGCGTCAGCAGGTCGCTGAATCCGACGACGCCATCGTCGTCCAGATCGGCCACGCAGATGCCGTCGCACGGACCCCACGTTGCGAGCAGCATGACCAGGTCGGTGAATCCGACTTGGCCGCTGCAATCGACGTCGCCCGGGCACGTTCCCGGCGGTGTCAGCGGCACCTCGAAGCCCGTCCTGCGGATGACGCCATCGATGCCGTCCCGGTAACGCAACGCGCCCGTCATCGAGAAGTCCACACCGTTTGGCAGCGTGATCTGCGCAATGAGCACTTCGAACCGGCACGGCGCGATCGGCACCCCCGTAACCGGCCGCTTCGGGTCGGTGTCGAACCACAAGCCGTTTGACTCGAAGACACAGCAACCTTCAAACGCCTGCGTGGCGGTGGGGACGCCGCCGAAGCCTTCCGTGTAGGCGACGGCGGCGGGAAAACGCGTGTCGCCAATGGTCAGCCAGCTGTCGCGTGGGTTGCCGATGTTGGGGAAGTCGCCGAGCGACAGGCCCTCGAACGCGCCCGCGTCATTGAACAGACTGGCGTCCGCCTCGAACTCGAAAGGCCGCACACCGGGAATGCCACCGACCTCCAGGAGCGCGTCCTCGGGATGGTCGAAGACCGCGATGTAGTGGAACGTCGTCAGGCCGTCGGCGACGGCAACGACCTCGAGACGTGCATGGCTGAACGCAGCGTCGGCCGGCGCGGCCAACCAGGCCCATCCCACGAAGACCATCATGCAGATGCGGATGGGCATGCTGAACCTCCTTTGCCGGCGCTCTTCCACCCATGAAGGATGCCACGTCATTCGGGCGGCTGCAATCCCGGTCTGACGATCAGCGGGGATGGATTGCGGCAACGGTGCGTAGAGCGACTGGAACGCAATCACATACTCCAGGCGAGAACGACGATGACCATGATCACGAGAGCGACGTTGATGATCGGCATGCTGGCGATGTTGGGCTTTTCCGCGGGTACCATCGCCGCCAAGGTGACAGCGGAGGAGGGGGTGCGCCCGGGTCCCCGGGAGCATCCCGGATGGCGAGCCGGAGCGGACGGGGAAGCCACCGCGAAGCCCCGGCGATCCCGGCGCGGAGTCCCCGCGACGCAGCGGCGCACCGCTCGGTTCGACCTCGACGACAGCGGCAGCCTCGATGAGCAGGAGCGGGCGGCGATGGAGCAGTTCCGCGCCGACCGCCGAGCCGCGATGCAGGCTCGCCGCGCCGAGATGATCGCGCGGTTCGACGCGGACGGCGACGGCCGTCTCACCGGCGAGGAGCGCACGGCGGCCCGATCCGCCAATCGCGCCGAGATCATGGAACGGTTCGACGCCGATGGCGACGGTCGGCTTTCCCGCGAGGAGCGACGCGTCGCCATGAAGGAACTGCCGCGTCGCCGCCGTCATCGCGGTCACGCCGGACAGGCCGGACACGCCGGACACGCCGGACACGGCGGACCGGGCCACGCGGGGCCGGGGCACGCCGAACGCGACCGGGCTCGACCCGGAGGGGCGCGACGGGATCGCGACGCGACCGGTCCGTCGGCTCCGGGGCCGCGGGACCGCCCCGCCCGACGCTCGGGCCGTCGGCGGGTCATCTGACGCCACGACACCACGCCCGAGCTCCCGACGCCGGCGTTGGCCGGCGTCGTCGCGCGCACGCCGGTGGTGTACGATCGCGGCCATGGATCGCACGGATCGCATGGATCGCCCCCGGCAGTGGAAGTCGGTCCGCCGCGTGGCCATGCTGGCCCTGCTCGCGATGCTCGGTGCGCTCGCGATGGCCGGCCCGATGATCTACAGCGAGATCGGCGGGGGTCCGGGGCTCCTGCGTGTGTGGCTGGGGCTCGTGTGCGGCGGAGTGCTGGCGCCACTCTTCGTGGTCGCGGCCTGGCGGAAGTCGACCGTCCGCGCGACGGCGATCGTGTTTGCGCCGCCCGTGGCGGCCGCGGTCTGCGCCGCACTCGCGTGGTCGGATGACTACAGCTTCACGCACATCGCACTGCCCCTCGCGTACGTCACGTGCGTCCTCACCTCCTTCGCGCTGCCGGACCGGAAGGACACGCCGGACGGACGCTGCTGGGTGTGCGGATATGACCTGCACGCGAGCCCCGGCAATCGTTGCCCCGAATGCGGTGAGGAACGGTCGAGACCCCACCGGACGCCGTTCCGGCGGATCGTCGTCCCGGTCGTGTGTCTGCTCGGCGCCCTGCTCGTCAGCGGGACGGTTCAGCTCTTCCTGGTGCGGGGAATCCTCAGCCTCGGGTGAGCGCGGCGGCGGTATGATGCCCGCCCGCCGGTCGCACGCATCGGGGTCGCAGTGCGATCCCGATGGCGGCGACCGTGGCGGGGCGCCGCGCATGTGCCGGCGATGGCCGGGCACGCCGAGGGTACGCTGAGTTCGATGTCCACGCTCCTGACCGCTCGCGATCTGACCAAGTCGTACCCGTCGAACGAGCTGTTCGACGGCGTGTCGATCGCCATCAACGAGGGCGAGCGTCTCGGTCTGATCGGTCCGAACGGGGCGGGCAAGTCGACGCTCCTGCGGATCCTGGCCGGGCTGGAAACACCCGACGAGGGCGAGATCATCCGGCGCCGCGGGCTGCGTCTGATCTACATCGAGCAGGATGACGTCTTCGCCGACGACGCGACCCCGCTCTCGGCGGTCACCGCGGAGCTCGAAGACGATGGCGTCGCCCGCGTCGATCTGCGGACCCGCGCGTCGATCACGCTGTCGCGTCTGGGGTTCGTCGATTTCGAGCGCCCGGTGTCGACGCTCTCCGGCGGGTGGCGCAAGCGGCTGTCACTGGCGTGCGGGCTCGCGCACGAGCCGGACGCGTTGCTGCTCGATGAGCCGACGAACCACCTCGATCTCGAGGGCGTGCAGTGGCTGGAGGACTTCGTTCGGCAGACGCCGATGGCGATGGTCTTCGTGACGCACGATCGCACCTTTCTCGAGAACGCCGCGAACCGGATCGTCGAAATGTCGGCCGCGTTTCCGGGGGGCGTCTTCGAGGCCCGCGGCAACTACACCGCGTTCGTGCGTCGCAAGGAAGCGTTTCTGGATGCCCAGGCGGCCGCGCAGGCGGCGCTCGCGAACAAGGTTCGGCGCGACACCGCGTGGTTGCGGCAGGGCATCCAGGGCCGGCAGACACGGAACAAGACCCAGGTCGAAGCGTCGACCGAGCGTCGCGCGGAGCTGAAGGCGACGAAGGACCGCAACGCCGCTCCCACCCGCGCCACGACGATCGACTTCCAGGCGACCGAACGCAAGACCAAGAAGCTGCTCGCCCTGCACAACGTCGCCAAGTCGATGGGCGGGAAGCGGCTGTTCGACTCGGTGGAGCTGACGCTCTCCCCCGGCCAACGCATCGGTCTGCTTGGCGTCAACGGGGCGGGCAAGACGACGCTGCTGCGGTTGATGGCCGGTGACCTGACGCCCGACGCGGGCACGATCAAACGCGCCGCCGACCTGCGGATCGTCACTTTCAGCCAGCACCGCAGCACGCTCGTGGCCAGCCAGACACTGCAAGAAGCGTTGTGTCCCATCGGCGACACGGTCGACTACCGCGGCCAGCCGGTGCACGTGACGGGGTGGGCCAAGCGTTTTCTCTTCGAAGCCGATCAGCTCGCGACCTACGTCGGCAACCTCTCCGGCGGCGAGCAAGCGCGGGTGTTGATCGCCACCCTGATGCTCGAGCCGGCGGACGTCCTGCTGCTCGACGAGCCGACCAACGATCTGGACATCCCCTCGCTCGAGGTCCTGGAGAACGCGCTGCTCGAGTTTCCCGGCGCGATCGTGCTCGTCACCCACGACCGGTTCATGCTCCGCCGAATCGCGACCGAGTATCTCGGTCTCGACGACGCGGGCAACGCGAAGAGCTGCACGTCGCTCGAGCAGTGGAACACGCTGCAAGCCGGTGTCGCGGCGACGCGGGTCAAGGCCAGCACGCCCAAACGCGTCAAGTCGCCGCCCGCCCAACGCCGCCCGACCTACAAGGAGCAGCGGGAGTACGAGGCCATGGAGGAGACGATCCTGGCGGCCGAGGCGGAGGTGGAACGCCTCGAGTCCGAGGTGGCCGATCCTTCCCTGGCGAGTGACCACCAGCGGGCGTCGGCCACGTACACGGCGTTGTCGGAGGCGCAGGAACGCGTGCGGATCTTGTACGAGCGGTGGGCGGAGCTGGAGACGCTGCACGAGGGAGGGTGAGGAAAACGCGGACGCGGACACGGACGCGGACCCGGACGCGGACGCGGACGCGGACCCGGACCCGGACGCGGACCCGGACCCGGACCCGGACCCGGACACGGACGCGGACCCGGTCACGGACGCGGACACGGACCCGGACACGGACACGGACGCGGACGCGGACACGGACGCGGACGCGGACACGGACACGGACGCGGACCCGGACACGGACACGGACACGGACGCGGAC
>JABDLI010000353.1 GCA_013003065.1 Phycisphaerales bacterium
GTCCGCGTCCGTGTCCGTGTCCGGGTCCGTGTCCGCGTCCGTGTCCGCGTCCGGGGCTTCACCCCTCTCCCTACACCGCGGCCGTCTCCGCCGCCTCTCCTTTCCCCAACGCCTCGAGCGCCGCAAGCAGCTTCGGGACGTACACGTACCCCGGCCCGCCTTGCATCATCACCACGACCCCCGCGGTCTCGATGATCTGCTCGCGGCTCGCTCCGGCGGCGAGCGCCTTCTGCAGGTGCGACTGCAGACACGGTTCGCATCGCAACGCCATGCCGATCCCGAGCGCGATCAGCTCCTTCTCCCGAACCGAGAGCGCGCCCTCGCTCATCAACCGCTGGAACAGCGAGCCGAAGGAGCGGACGATGTCGGGCGTCTCCTGCTTCATCGTGTTGGTGGCTTCCGGCCATTGCCGGTAGAACGCGCGGGCTTCGTCGATCATCGGTGGTCTCCGTTCGGGGGCAGTTGCTGAGACGAGCGGGACAACCAAGCTCGTCGAGGTCGACGGTAGGGGAGTTGCGGACAAAGCGGCGTCGCCGTGCGGGGTAGTAAAGGCCGAAAGGGGGAAACCGCCCCGGGGAGATCGGAGGAGCGACGCGCACGGAGAGTGTCGCACCCTCCGGGGCCGGTGTTCACTTCCGGGTGCCACGGACAGCGAAGCGTCCGTGCCGTGCGTCGTCCGTTGCGCAGGGGAGTCAGATTCCCTCCCTCGCCATGGACGCTGACGGCACGGACGCTTCGCTGTCCGTGGCACCGTTCGCTGCGCGGGCGGTCAACGATTTCCAGTTCCCATTCCCCTTGCCACACCATCTCCCATACCAGTTCCAGTTCTTCCCGCTGCGCGGGGACCGGCGGCGTCCTGCCGCCTGGCCTGGGAAGACTTGGACGTGGACCCTTGCGCTGGCATCCTGCCAGTGGGCGGTGGTGGTGCTGGCCGGACGCCGGTGGCTGCGTTGTTCACGCCGCGTCGTGCGGCTCGACCTCAGCTGTCGTGGGTCTCAAATGACGCTCGCATCCTGCGAGCTGGTCAGTGGAGATTTGGACGTGGGTTCGGACTGGTTTTCGCACCGCCTCCGGCGGGTGCAGGGCTGCGTGATCACCGGCGGCGTCCATGCCGCCTCGTGCAGGTTGGGTCGTGCGGCTGCGCAGCCGGCGGTCTTGCCGTGTCCGTGTCCGTCTTCGTGTTCGTGTTCGTTTTGGCGGCCGTTGTCCGTGCCCGCGCGCTCACTTGCACGGCATGCCGCAGTCGGTCCAGTCGCCCTGATAGTCGCCGCCTGCCGCATCGCATGCATCTTCCGTACGGAAAACACACGTTCCATCCGGCAAGCAGCAGGCGCCTTGCGCCGCCGGGCATTCGGCGGTGCGGCAGGAGGTGCCCGCGCCCTGGAACAGGCCACCGGCGTCGACGCACGGGGCAATCTCCATCATTTCGCACGCCCCGTCGGAGAAGCAGCACGCGCCGAACGGCGGTGGGCAGCGGACCGCCGCGCAGGGCACGCCGTCGCCGACGAAGGTGCCGCCGAGGCCGATGCACACACGCTCCGTGAAGACCCCGCACGTGCCGCTGACGAAGCAGCAGGCGCCCTTCGGCTGCGGGCACTCGGCCGCTTCGCAGCTCGTGCCCGTGCCCTGGTACAGCCCGCCCAGGATGGCGCACACCTTCTGGTTGACGAGCAGGCAGGAGCCGTCGGGCAAGCAGCACGCGCCCATCGGGCCGGCGCAGTCGACGATCGCGCACGGAATGTCGTCGCCCTGGTAGCGGCCGCCGCGGTCGGTGCAATCCCCGCCGCCGGTCTCGTGCGCCGGCACACAGGTGTCGTCGGGGAGACAGCACGCACCCGGTTGGGGGCACATGACCGCGTCGCACGTCGTCCCATCGCCCTGGTAGGTCCCGTTGCCGATGAGGCCGTCGGGATCGAGCGGGTCCGTCAGGTCGGCCGCCATCTCGCACCGCGTCTGGATGACCTCCACGCACGCGCCGCTCGGGAGGCAGCACGCCCCGGTCGGGATCTCCTCGAAGGCGTAGGTGATCGTCACCGTGCCCTCGCCCGTGAAGTCCATCGTGATGATCGTCGAGTCCGTCGAGCCGAGGACCGAAAAGCCGCCGTTCGCGTTGACGTCGGCGACGATCGACCCGTCACCGATGAACGCGTCCAGATCGGTGTCGGTTTCGTCGGAGCCGGTGCCGCCGGCCGCGACCAGGCCGAAGTCCCAGAAGTCGCGTCCGCTGCCCGGAATGCCGTCGCTGGGCCCGACCGAACCATCGGTGACGAAGACCTCGGACAGGCCGACCAGGATCGCCAGATCGCGGGCCTCGACCGTGTAGAGCCCGGCGATGTTGAGCGCGAACTCCGGCGCCGGCAGCGGCGAGTCGTTTTCCGCGGTGACCCTGGCGTTGATCTCGCCGTCGAAGTCGATCGTGACGCGTCGCAGCTCACGCGAACCACCGATGTCGTCGAATTGATCGAACACGAGCGCAGCGCTGCCCGGGGCGAGGGGGAACGCGAACGGGAGCGTCTGAGATTCCTCGACGAGACCCGCAGGGGCGGACGCACTGGTCAGCGCGAGCCCGATTCCGGCAATGACGGCGATTCCACGACCCATATCTTTCACCCCGCGCCGCGTGGCGCTCAATGCCCCCCGTCCCGTGTCACTTCACGGGTAGCCCCAGGTTCTCGGCGAGAAACGCCCACTGATCGGCCACCTCGGCGATCCGTTTCGAAGTCGGCTTGCCGGCACCGTGCCCGGCCCGCGTCTCGATGCGAATGAGCACCGGCTCGTCCCCGGCGTGTGCGTACTGCAAAGCGGCGGCGAACTTGAAGCTGTGACCGGGCACCACGCGATCGTCCGTGTCCGCAGTCGTCACCAGCGTGGCCGGATAGGCCGTGTTGGGGCGGAGATTGTGATAGGGGGAATACGCGTGAAGCGCCCGAAACTCCGCCGGATCGTCGGCGCTGCCGTAGTCGTCCACCCACGCCCACCCGATGGTGAACTTGTGAAACCGCAGCATGTCCATCACGCCCACGGCGGGCAGGCACGCCCCGAAGAGGTCCGGGCGTTGCGTCATGCACGCACCGACGAGGAGACCACCGTTGGAGCCGCCCTGGATGCCGAGGTGCTCCGTGCTGGTGTAGCCGGTGTCGATGAGCCACTCCGCCGCGGCGATGAAGTCGTCGAAGACGTTCTGCTTGTTCAGCTTCATGCCGGCCTGGTGCCAGGCCTCGCCGTACTCGCCTCCGCCCCGCAGGCACGCCTGCGCGAAGACGCCGCCCATCTCCATCCACGCCACCCGCGCGATCGAGAAGCGGGGCATCATCGGGATGTTGAAGCCGCCGTAGCCGTACAGGAGCGTCGGGTTGGTGCCGTCGAGCTCGAGACCGGCCCGGTGCGCGATGAACATCGGCACGCGGGTGCCGTCGTTGCTCGTGTAGAAGACCTGCTTGACCTCGTAGTCCGACTGGTCGAAGGCGACGGCGGCCTGCTGCATCAGTCGGCTCTCGCCGGTGATGACGTCGTACCGGTAGATGCTCGGCGGCGTCGCGATGCTGGAGAACGAGTAGAAGGTCTCGGTCTCGGTGCGTTTGCCGCCGAATCCGCCGGCCGTGCCGAGGCCGGGCAGGTTGACGTTGCGGACGAACCGGCCGTTCAGATCGAACACCTTGACCGCGCTGCGGGCGTCCTGCATGTACTGGGCGAGCATGAGATTGCCGACGATGCTCACGTTCCGGAGCGTGTCGCCGGTCTGCGGGACGATCTCGCGACGCAACTCGGCGTTGCGGCTGTCCATCGCGATGACCCGCCGCCGCGGGGCGTCGTCGGTCGTGAGGAAGTAGAACGTCGGTCCGTCGTTGCCGAGGAACGTGTACTGCGCCTCGAAGTCGTCGACGAGATCGACGGGCATGCCGTACGGCTCGGTCAGGTCCTTGACCAGGACCCGCACCTCGTCCCCCGTGCCCTTCCAGACCGTGATGATCAGATACCGCCCGTCTTCGCTGACGGTCGCGCCGAAGCCCCAATCCGGCTCGTCGGGGCGGTGGTAGACGAGCACGTCCTCGGACTGGCTCGAGCCGATCCGGTGGTAGTAGAGCTTCTGGTACTTGTTGACGTTCTGGTGGGCGGCTCCGGTGGGCTCGTCGTAGCGGCTGTAGAAGAAGCCGCGGCCGTCGGTGGTCCAGGCCGGGGTCGAGAACTTGACCCAACGGATCGTGTCCGGCAGATCGACGCCGGTCTCGACGTCACGCACCTGCCAGCGTTGCCAGTCCGAACCGGCCTCGGCGACGCCGTACGCAAGCAGGCGACCATCGTCGCTGAAGCTGGTCCCCGAGAGCGCAACCGTACCATCGCCGGACCAGGTGTTGGGATCGAGGAGCACGCGTGGCGTGTCACCGAGATCGTCCATCATGTAGACGACGGACTGATTCTGCAGCCCGTCGTTCTTCGAGAACACGTACCGCGGGCCGACCTTCTGGAAGGTGCCGTAGCGTTCGTAATCCCAGAGCTCCGTCAGCCGCTGCTTGATGCGATCCCGTTGCGGCAGCGTCTGGAGATAGTCGAACGTCACCTCGTTCTGCGCCTCGACCCAGGCCGCGACGGCCGGCGAGGTCCGGGCGTCATCCTCCAGCCAGCGGTAGGGGTCGGGCACGATCGTCCCGTGAAGGTCGTCGGTGTGATCGACCCGCTCGGTATCGGGGTAGGTCGCGACGTCCTGGGCGAGGGCGACTGGTCCCAAAGAGACACCGCAGCCAGCGGTCAGGATCAACGCCAAGCGAAGAGTGTGTTCTGCCATCGTGGATGATTCTCGTAACCTGTGGTGGGGCCGAATGATGAATCACGCGGAGGCCCGCCGGGGCCGCCGACGGCGATTGTAGGGCCAGCCCGGAAACCGGGGGTAGATCCTTGCCCGGCCCGATCGGCGACGGTAGGGTGCTGCCAGGGTCGGACGCCGGCGTGCCGGCGGCCTGATCCTGCAAAGGACCTTTCTTCTTCCTCGAGAAGATTGGGATGAACCGCCCGAAGCCCGACCGGCTTCGGGCGGGGTTTGTTTTGGCGGACGCGGACGCGGACGCGGACGCGGACACGGACGCGGACACGGACGCGGACACGGACACGGACGCGGACACGGACACGGACACGGACACGGACACGGA
>JABDLI010000354.1 GCA_013003065.1 Phycisphaerales bacterium
ACCCGGGAGAGCGTGTTGTCGGGGAGGCCCGGCATGGGGGGAGTCTACTCGTCGGTGGGGAACGCGGGCACGGGCACGGGGACGGACGCGGACACGGACGCGGACACGGACACGGACACGGACGCGGACACGCACGCGGACGCGGACGCGGACGCGGACACGGACGCGGACACGGACGCGGACACGGACGCGGACACGGGCACGGACACGGACACGGACACGGACACGGGCACGGACGCGGACACGGACGCGGACACGGACGCGGACACACACGCCGACCCAACCACCCATCGCGCCAACGTCCAACTCTCCCCACGCGAGGCGGCATGGACGCCGCCGGTCCCCCGCGCAGCCCTGCACCCGCCGGAGGCGGTGCGAAAAACAGAAATATGAACCGCTGTTCCATGTCCAGGAACCCAGGCGGCAGGACGCCGCCGGCGTATGGCGGCCCCCGACGACTGGGGTCGAGCCGCAGGACGCGGCGTCAAACACGCAGGGGCCGGCGCGCGACAAGCACGTTCATCGCCCAAGGGCAGGACGCCCGCTATTCCCCCGCGCGCGACCCAAAGTGAGCGAGCCGCAAGGACGCGGCGTCTCGCGCGCAGGGGTCCTCTGCGCGAGGCACGGCCGGCAGGACGCCGGGCGAGCACGTGATCACGCCAGGGGCGGTTCCAGCGAAACGCACGAGCAGCATCCATCGCGCAACCGCCCAGACCAAAGCAACCGAACGCCCACCGCGCAAGCCCGACCCAAAGAACCCGAGGCGGCATGGATGCCGCCGGTCCCCCGCGCAGCCCTGCACCCGCCGGAGGCGGTGCGAAAACTAGAAATATGAACCGCTGTTCCATGTCCAGGAACCCAGGCGGCAGGACGCCGCCGGCGTATGGCGGCCCCCGACGACTGGGGTCAAGCCGCAGGACGCGGCGTCAAACACGCAGGGGCCCGCGTCCGGCAAGCACGTTCACCGCCCAAGGGCAGGACGCCCGTTCTTCACTTACGTCCAAACTGAAGTGAGCGAGCCGCAAGGACGCGGCGTCTCGCGCGCAGGGGTCGCCATCGCGACGTGCACCGGCAGGACGCCGGGCAGCAGCGCCGGTCGACGCAAAGGCCCGTTCTGCGTATGCGCGAGGAAGAAGCGTGGTTTGCCGCTGGTGATCGGCCTTCGCGTCGACCGGTGGTGTTGCCCGGCATCCTGCCGGCTTGCCTCGCGCAGTGGCCCCCGCGCGCGAGACGCCGCGTCCTTGCGGCTCGCTCACTTCAGTTTGGACGTAGGTGAATGACGGGCGTCCTGCCCTTGGGCGGTGAACGTGCTTGTCGGGCGCCGGCCCCTGCGTTCCTCACGCCGCGTCGTGCGGCTCGACCTCAGTGGCCGGGGGCCGCCATACACCGGCGGCGTCCTGCCGCCTGGGTTCCTGGACATCTATCGGCGGTTCATATTTCTAGTTTTCGCACCGCCATCCGGCGGTGCAGGGACTGCGCGGGGGACCGGCGGCGTCGTGCCGCCTCGGTTTCTTTGGTTTGGGCGGTTGCGCGATGGGGGCATGGTGATGGTCTCGCGGTGCGCCGGTCTTCGGTGTTCGCGCAGTCGTCCGGCGTCCTGCCGGCGTGACTCGCGCAGAGGGCCCCCGCGCGCGAGACGCCGCGTCCTTGCGGCTCGCCTTCTTCAGTGCGGGCGAGGGTGAGTGACGGGCGTCCTGCCCTTGGGCGGTGAACGTGCCTGTCGCGCGCCGGCCCCTGCGTTCTTCACGCCGCGTCCTGCGGCTCGACCTCAGTTGCCGGACGCACCAATTCACCGGCGGCGTCCTGCCGCCTGGGTTCCTGGACATCTATCGGCGGTTCATATTTCTAGTTTTCGCACCGCCATCCGGCGGTGCAGGGACTGCGCGGAGGACCGGCGGCGTCGTGCCGCCTCGGTTTCTTTGGTTTGGGCGGTTGCGCGATGGGGGGTTGGTGGCGGTCCTGCGGTGATCCAGGCGGCGTCGTGCCGACTTGGCTGCTGAACGCTCGGCCGCGGGCTGCCCAATCAAGTCAGCGCGCAAGCGTCTTCATGGGGACCCAGCCCTTCTTGCCGCCGGCGTCGCGAACCCACGCCCAGCCGGCAAGGACTCGCAGAACGGTGAGGACGTCACCGACACGCGTGTCGAGTTCGCGGGCGGTGTAGGCGGCGCGGGCGACGCCGCGGCCGGGCCCAACGACGTCGATCAGCGATGCAGGCGCCCAGCCCTCGTTCCCGTCGGGCGTCCGCGTGCGGATCCAGCCGGGATACTCCTCATCCGTGTCGCCGAGCGTCAGCGACGCACCGGACGCAAACGAGATGGGGGCGGGGTACACGCTCGTGTGCGCGATTGCGACGACACGCTCCATGGGCACCGCGTCGGGGTGCTCCCCGCTCACGCGTCCTGCCGCTCGCCGATGAGCAGCTCGATGCCCACCCGCTGCACGTGCGTCGGCGTCGCCGCCAGCGTGGTGAAGCGGGCCGATCCGAGCTCGAAGGAATCACCCACCTCGGGCACCCGCCCGAGCGACGCCAGGACGAAGCCGGCCACGGTGTCGAACTCGCCGTCTTCGGGCAACGCCAGACCCAGCTCCGTGTTGAGGTCGTCGATGTGAAAACGACCGTCGACCTCCAGGCGGGTCTCGTCGAGTCGGATCAGGGCGGGGGGCTCCTCGTCGTCGGGGTCGTGCTCGTCGTGGATCTCGCCGACGATCTCTTCGAGCACGTCTTCGATCGTCACGAGACCGGCCGTGCCACCGTACTCGTCGATGACGATCGCCATGTGGACCTCGCTCCGCTGAAACTCGCCGAGCAGCTCACGCACCTGCTTCGTCTCCGGCACCACGATCGGCTGCCGCAGCAGCGGCTCCAGCTTGAAGTCCGACGCATCCTCGCCGAGGTACGGCACGAGATCCTTGACGTACAGCACGCCGACGATGTGATCGAGGTCGTCCTGGTAGACGGGGATGCGCGAATGACCGACCTTGACGATGAACGTGCGAATCGCGGCGAGGTCGTCCGTCAGCTCGATGCCGTCGATGTCGGTGCGTGGCGTCATCACCTCGTCCACGTCGGTGGTGCTGAACTCCACCACGTTCTCCAGCATCTCCGCCGAGCGTTCGTCGAGACCGCCCTCGCGTTGCGTCTCGTCGATCGAGCGAAGCAGCTCTTCCTCGGCCGCTTCGTCGGCTTCCCGCAGATTCGCCCCGGTCAGGCGACGCACCGCTTCGTCGACGAACGAGAGCGCCTTCGTCAGCGGCAGGCAGACGAGATCGACCAGCCGCAACAGCGGCAACGCGCCGGCGACGAGGCCCGCGCCGGCGTGCCGGGCGAGCGCGGAGGCGAGGACGGTCGTGGCGACCCAGAGGACCAGCACCGTCACGACTCCGGCAATCGCCAGCGACTCGTAGGTCAGGTTTGCCGATTCGCCGACGCCGGCGATCTCGATCAGCACGAGCGCGAACACGGCCAGCCGCAGGATCGTGCGCAGGAGCGACACCGCGAGCTGGATCGACGACGCGTGATCAAAGAGCCACGCCGCCGCCGCCTCGCGGTTGGCGAGCCGACGCTCGACCGCCGCCCGACGCACCTGCATCAACGACAGCACCAACGCCGAAACGTACGTCGCGAGCACGACGACCACCGCCAGGATCACCGCGTTCATCGGTTTGCCTGCGCTCCCGGATCGAAGGTGCGTCCCACCCCGATCGCCTCCAAAATGCGATCCTCCTCGGCGTGCATCGCCTTGCGTTCATCGGCGGCATGGTCGTCGTAGCCGAGACCGTGCAGGACGCCGTGGATCGCGTAGAGCAGCAGCTCCTGCTCGGGCGTGTGACCGAGATCCGCCGCGCGGCGATACGCCTCGTCCACGCAGACCGCGATGTCGACGGCGAGCCCCGCGCCCGCGCTCGCTCCCGGCGTCGACTCCTCGAACGTGAGCACGTCGGTGGTCTCGGTCTTCCCCAGATGACGCCCGTGCAGACGCCGCATCCGGTCGTCGTTGACGACGAGCACGGTGACTCTGCGGGCGACGAGGTCGGGGATCGCCCGGAGCGCGGCGGCGAGGCGATCGGCCAGCCAGTGTCCGTCGAGCTGCCGACCGTCGACCGGCTGAACGTGGACTTCGACCTGAGCGTCCGCCCCCGGGGCGGCGTAGACGAACCCCGCTTCGCATGACCCCGGAGAAGGAGGTTGCTCTCCTTCGCCCTCGGTACACGAGCCGGGATCGTCGTCGTTCGCGGCCGTTCGTTCGGTCTCGGTCATCATGGGGGGGCTTCGCCGATCGCGGAAGGCCATAGCATACGATCGTTCCGCCCCCGCGGCCACGGGTTTCGCGGAACTGCGTTTCGAGCTCCAAGACCCGGACCGGACCTCGCCCATGGACGACACGATGCCCACCATCGACGCGGCAATTGCGTTGTGGGAGCAGATCGCCGCCTTCGCGTGGGAGGGCAACACGCGGCACGGTCGCGGGGTGGTCCTGGTGGAGGAACGCGAGCTGCAGGAGGCCGCGGCGACGTTCGCCCGCGGCGAAACGCCGACGCTGACGCCGACGTACTTCCCGGCGTCCGGCGTTCCCCGCGGCGACGACTTCTCGGGCGTCCTGAACGCCTACGACCCGGCGCGGGAGGTCATGCTCCTCGTCAAGCAGCCGGACGGTTCGGAGACCCTGCTCGCCCTGCACGCCGCGGGCGAAGAGCGACCGACTCCCGAGCGTTGCTTCGCCCAACGCCGCGCCCGTGGGGTCTGAGACGCTCGACCCGTACAATGACCGCTCGCCCCCGTTCCGTGCCCTCCTTCGCGACGACGCCGATGCCCCCGCCGCCACCCCATCAACCCAACCCCGCCGGCATGCCCCGCACGATCGGCGAGTACGACGTGCAACGCGTCCTCGGCGCCGGGGGCATGGCCACGGTCTACGCGGCGCTCCAGCGGCAGCCGCGACGCACGGTTGCCATCAAGGTCATGCGGTCGGCGGCGAACGCGAAATCCGCCATGCACCGGTTCAAGCGAGAGATCGAGATCCTCGGCCGCCTGCGGCACCCCTACATCGCGCAGGTTTACGACGCCGGCATCCATGTGGACGACACGGGGTCGGTGCCGTACTTCGTGATGGAGTACGTCCCGGGCGCGAAGACCATCATCGAGTACGCCACCGCCCGCGAGCTTTCGCTGCGTGATCGCGTCAAGCTGTTCATCAAGGTGTGCGCGGCAGTCGAGAACGGCCATCTCAACAAGATCATCCATCGCGATCTCAAGCCGGGGAACATCCTCATCGATGAGAACGCGGACCCGAAGGTGATCGACTTCGGCGTCGCCCGCGCCACGGAGTTCGACCTGACGAGCTCGACGATGCACACCGAGGAGGGCCGCCTGATCGGGACCATCCAGTACATGGCGCCCGAGCAGCTCGAACCGACCCGACAGAACCTCGACGCGCGGTGCGACGTCTACGCGCTCGGCATCCTTCTCTACAAGCTGCTCACCGGCCGCCCGCCGTACGACCTCAAGGGCATGCCCGTCTTCACGGCCGCGCAGGTCATCCGCGAAGATGCCCCGCCCAAGCCCTCGTCGCTGCGGCCGGAGCTGAAGGGCGACCTGGAGACGATCATCCTCAAGGCGCTCGCGAAGGAGCGGGAACGGCGTTACCGCACCGCCGGCAGCCTCGGCCGCGATCTCGTCCGCTATCTCGCCGACAAGCCGATCAAAGCGAGAGACGCCGGGCTCGCCTACCGGGTGCGTCTGTTCGCGCGGCGGCACCGCACCGAGCTCATTGCGGCCGCGGTCGTCGGCGTCGTCATCGTGATCGCCGCGGCCGTGCTCATCCAGCAGCAGAGTCGCCTCGACCGTGTCACGCCGCCGCCGGACGACCTGGTCGCCGGCACTCCGCCGGGCCCGCCGCCCGCGCCCGTCACGACGCCGATGCCCGCGAATCCCGAACCGGCCCCGCTCCCCGACCCGGTCGCCCTGACCGGCCACGGCGCGGCAATCACCGGCTTCGCCGCCTCCCCCGATCGCCCGCTCCTCGCAAGCGTCTCTGCGGACGCGCGGCTCATCGTGTGGGATCTGGAACGGGCCCAGCCGCGTTTCACCGCCGCAGACCATGACGCGTCGATCGTCGCCGTCGCCTTCAGCCCGGCGGGTGACTTCGTGGGCACCGTGGACGATGCGGGACGGATCGTCGTCGTGACGACGAACGGGGGACGCGTCGAGAGAACGCACCGGCACGACTGTGGGGCGGTCCACGGTCTCGCGCTCGCCCCCGGCGGCGCGCCGGTCGCCGTCGCCTGCGCCGGGTTCACGGTGCGGGTGATTGGCGGCGATCGCCCGATCACGTGTCGCGGCAGCGCGGGCAGCTTCCGGTGCGTGGCGTTCTCACCCGACGGTCGGCTCGTCGCCGCCGGATCCGATGGCGGCGTCGTCTCCGTATGGGACGCGGTGACGGGCGTCACGCGGCACCGGGACGAGACGCTGCGCGACCCCATCGTCGCCATCGCGTTCACGCCCGCGGGCGCGCTCGTCACGCTGACCGATCAGGGCCTCGGACGCCGCTGGCATCCCGACGGCGCGGAGGCGGCCGCCTCGTTCGCGGTCGGTCTCGCCGGCCTCCGCGTCGCGAGCTTCGACGCCGCCGGCGGCACCGTCGCCGCCGCCTCGGCGGACGAGGTCACCGTCTGGGACATCGACGCGGCGACGCCACTGCTCGCCCCTCGCGCGCTGGAAGAGGCCGCCGGCTTCACGGCGGTCGCCCTCACCGCCGACCGCGATGCGGTGGCCGTGGGCGACGCGGAGGGCACCGTGCACCTCCTCGGGCTTCGGCCCGTCCCGTAGACACGCCCCGGCCCGCACCCCCCCCCCGCCCACCACCCGAGCCTCGGCAGGGCGGACGCCGCGTGTTACGGTGGTGATCGTCCGGAGGAGCCCTTCCATGTACGACGCCACCACCATCGTCGCCGCCCGCGCGGGCATGCAGATCGCGGTTGCCGGCGACGGGCAGGTGTCGCGCGGATCGACCATCGCCAAGGCCGACGCGGTGAAGGTGCGGCGGCTGACCGAGCTGGGCGCCGACAAGGCGGGCGTGCTGGTCGGCTTCGCCGGCAGCGCCGCCGATGCCTTTGCCCTCCTCGAGCGGTTCGAGCAGAAGCTCAAGGAGACGCCGACGAACCTGATGCGGGCATCGATCGAGCTCGCGAAGTTCTGGCGCACCGACCGGGCGTTGCGGCGGCTGGAATCGCTGCTCATCGTCGCCGACCGCGACGTCACGTTGACGATCTCCGGACAGGGCGACGTGATCGAACCCTCCGACGGGCTGTGCGCGATCGGCTCCGGTGGCAACTACGCCCTCGCCGCCGCCCGCGCGTTGCAGCGTCACACCGACCTCGCGCCCGCCGCGCTCTGCCGGTCGGCGCTCGAGGTCGCGGCGGAGATCTGCGTCTACACGAACGACCGCATCACCGTTCTCGAGCTGGAGGAGACGCCAGCGGGATGACACGCCGGCCACGCCGCCGTTCCCGTCGCCACCGTGAACGCCGCGACCACGTCGCGGTCGGGGTGCTGGTCACGATCGTGTGCGGCATCGGCCTCTGCGTCACGCTCACGTGCCTGCTGCTCATCGGCGCCCCGCCCGCGCTGCGTATCGACGCGCTCTGGATGCACGGCAACCGCGATGCGATCCGCCTTTCGATAGTCGGCGTCGCGCTGGCGGCGGGCGCGACCGTGATGGCGCTCCTCATCCGACGCAACCGCGCTGTCATCGGACTCCTCTGGTTGATCGCCGCGGCCGCGGCCGGCGGGTTCTTCTGGGACCAGCTCGTCCTGATCGTCCGGTATCTGCGTCGCGCGGGCTGGTGAGCCGAACTGGCTCCGCAAATGTGACGATGGGCCCGGTATGGGCGGCTGGCTCACGCGAATTCGAGAGTCCTGGAACGGCGAGGAGATCGACGTGCGCGCGACCGTTGCGCGGGCGCAGGACACCCGGGCTCGCGTCGAGCTGACGCCCGAGGTCGCCACCGCGGCGAACGGCGGAACGCTGGTCACGCAGATCGAGCGGGTGGACGACCGCAGCATCGTCGTCATCCAACCCACCGCGAACGGCGCCGTACGCCCGCTCGCGCGGTTCGAGTCGTACGCGATCGCGATCAGCACGCCGGTGGGGCGGGTGCACGGGAAGACCCGGACGCTCGGGCGCGTCAAGATCCGCGCCGCCGACGGCGGCACGCTGTACGGGTACCGGCTCGCGCTCCCCGAACGTTTCGACGTGCGCGAGCGTCGCAGCGAGACCCGCATTCTCCTGGGGGCGGAGGCGCGCGAGGCGGAGCTGCACGTCCTCTCGCACAAAGGGGCGATCCACGGCCTCGTCGCCGACATCAGCGCCGGCGGCGCGCGGCTGCTGTGCCGCAACGCGGGCGATCATCTCGAGGCCGGCGCGCTCGCCTACTTCAAGCTGGAGCTGCCCGCACCGGTCGGCGCGATCAGCGAGACGGTCGTCGTGCTGGGCGTCGATCCGGTCGAGGGCCAGACCGCCACCACCGTGCGGGTCGCCTTCGAGAAACGCAACGTCCGCATCGCCGACGCGATCCGCCTCGCGCGGCGTCAGGGCGCCGCCTGACCGCCAGCTTCAGTCCGTCTCCTTCGGCTCCGGTCGCTCCAAACCGGGCCGCTCGCCGCTGCGGCGATAGCTGACTCGGCCCTCGGCGTAGGCCTCCGACGCAAACGGCAGCGCCGGCTCCTCGCCCGCCGCCCACTGTCGATGCAGATCCTCCAGGAACGGCACGCACCAGTGGCAGCCCGTGCCGGCGCCCAGACACTCGCTGAGCTGCGATGGCACCCGCGGACGCTCGCGGTGCATGTACGTCCGGAGCTTGCGGAGGCTGACGCGGAAGCACAGGCACACGTGATCGTCCGGCTGCATGGGGTCCCTTCGAGCGGCGGGGAAGCCGGGCGTCGACTTCCCCAAACAATGGTATTCGACCCTTCCGGGCGAGGCCGGGCGGGCGGGCGGGGCGACCCCGGCTCACCTTTGCTTCGGGGGTGATCCCGGCTAGCATCTTCGTCCTTCGCGACTTCCGGAGCCGATCGTGCGCACGGCCATCATCAGCGACATCCACGCCAACCTCGAGGCGCTCCAGGTCGCCCTCGAGCACATCGACACGCAACGCGTCGATCGGATCATCTGCCTCGGCGACGTGCTGGGCTACGGTCCGAACCCCGTCGAGTGCGTCGACCTCGTGGCCGAGCATTGCGAGTGGTCGCTGATGGGCAACCACGACTTCGGGGTCCTCTACGAACCGACGAACTTCAACCTCGCCGCGGAGCAGGCGGCGTACTGGACGCGTTCCCGTTTCGAGGCCGAGACCGATCACGAGCGCGCCGCCAAGCGGTGGGAGTTCCTGGGAAAGCTGCGGGTCAGGGTCAGCTTCGATTCGTTCATCTGCGTGCACGGCACACCGCGGCGGCCGATCAACGAGTACCTGTTCCCGGAGGACGCGCTCAACTCCCCCGTCAAGATGCAGCAGATCTTCGAGCGGGTGGATCGCTTTTGCCTGGTCGGCCACACCCACGTGCCGGGTGTGTTCACCGACGAGCCGGACTTCTACCCGCCGGACGACCTCGAGCAGGTGTACAAGCTGAACGAGGACGAGAAGGCGATCATCAATCCGGGCTCCATCGGACAACCGCGCGACCTCGACCCGCGGATGAGCTACGCCGTGCTCGATGAAGACCAGGGGCAGGTGGAGTTCCACCGGCTGCCCTACGACGTCGAGACCGTGATCGACAAGATCAAGGCCATCCCCGAGCTCACCGACTGGCTGGGCGAGCGGCTGCGGGAGGGTCGGTGACATGCTCGTGTCTGGGCGTTGGATGATCCGGGCGCGCACGCAACCAACGGGAGGGCGTCCCGCCCCATGAGCCCCGGCGCCCGGCGTATCCTGATCCCCCTGATCGTGGCCGGCCTCGCCCTGGGCGTGGTGCTGCTGATGGTCCTCGCCCGGAGCGGTGCCGAGAGCCCCGCCGACGAGAACACGCCCCCCGCCGTCGAGCCCGCCGAAACCCCGTCCGACACCACCTCCCCGCCCACGACGCCGGGAGACGAGCCCGCCGGCGACGGCGACGGGGTCGCGGACCCCGATGCAGGCGAGCCGGCGTCCCCCGCGCCGGCCTCGACGTTCTACGTCGCCCGCGCCCCCGATCGCGGCACCCGCGGGCACGCGACTCCGCCGGCGACGCTGGGATCGCTGGACCCGCAGGTCGCGCAGGCCCGGATCGAGTTCTCCCGCGCTGGCGCCGGCATCGCCAAGGTCACCTTCAGCGACATCTGGGCGTCGGCCCGCGCGCGGCACCTCGCCGCCGAGCATCGGGAGGCGCTCGCCGCCGGCGACACCCCGGAGACGCCGCTGCCGCCCGATGAGCTGCGGTACGTTCTCCAGGAAACGCAAACGCTGCGCAACCGGCGGTGGCCGCAGGGTCTGGACATCCCGGTGCTCGCGGCGAACCAGCTCGAGCTCAACGGCCAGCGGGTGAACCTGTTCGACTACAACCGCGCGGGCGCCGACGACGCAGAGGTGTACATCTGGGCGGAAACGGCCCCCGGCGTCTTCGAAACGGAGATCTTCGACGACGCCGACGCGCTCGTCCTGCGGGTCACCCGCTCGTTCACGCTCGGCGACGACTACGGCATCGAGCTCCAGCAGCGTCTGGAGAACCTCACGCCGCACACGCACCGCATCAAGTGGATGCAGTACGGACCCTCCAGCCTGCCGCTGGAGCGGTCGCGGTACATGGATCGCCGCCGCTTCCGCTTCGGGTACCTGCCCGATCCGGAGCAATACCCCAACCGCGACATCGTCCTCGCCGAGGACAACGACCTGCTGCTCGAACGCAACGACGTGGTCAAGCGGTGGCAGAAGGCGCAGGAAGCGTTGGCGGCGGGCGAGCCGGCCGAGGAGTTCTTCACGCTCTGGCCCAACCGCACGAGCCGCGATCGCAACTACGAGCTCTCGTGGTTCGGATCCACGAACCGCTACTTCGCGATCGCCGTACACCCCCCGCTCGTCGGTGGGCAGGTCGCCGACCGATCGCTGGCCGATCACGTCGAACAGATTCTCGAAGAGGTCTCCGATCCCGACCCGACCGACACCCGGCAGGAGCAGAAGGTCGTCTTCACCTACCTGGTGAGCCCCGAGCGGACGATCGCGCCGGAGGCGACGTTCGCACTCGACGTCGGCGTGTACGCGGGCCCGCTCGACCGGCACGTCCTCGGCGCCGCCGACGGCCCGTACCGCACGCTCGCGATGGACAAGCTGATCCTCTACCAGATGTCCAGCATGTGCGCGATCTGCACGTTTCAGTGGCTCGCCCACGGGTTGCTGGGCTTCCTGACGCTGCTCGACAAGTACGTGCTCTTCGACTGGGGCCTGGCGATCGTCGGCCTGGTTCTCGTCGTGCGAACGCTGCTTCATCCGCTGACCAAGAAGACCCAGGTCAACATGCAGCGGTTCGGCAAGCAGATGTCGGCCATGAAGCCCGAGCTCGACAAGCTGCAGAAGAAGTTTCCCAACGATCCGAAACGCATGCAGCAGGAGCAGCTCCGGCTCATGCGCGAGCATGGCGTCAACCCGCTCCAGATGCTGGGCTGCCTGCCGATGTTCCTCCAGACGCCGATCTGGATCGCGCTCTACGCGATGCTGTACTTCGCGTTCGACATCCGGCAGGAGCCGGCGTTCTTCGGCATCTTCCAGGTGATCAGCGGCGGCGCGTGGCCCTTCCTCGCCGACCTGAGCGCGGCCGATCACTTCTTCGGCGAGTTCGCCTCGCCCCGCAAGTTCCTGCTCTGGAACATCACCGGCATCAACGTGCTGCCGATCCTGATGGGCGCGATCTTCTTCGTGCAGCAGAAGTACATGTCGCCCCCGCCCAGCCCGACGATGAGCGAGGATCAGCTCCGCCAGCAGAAGATGATGAAGGTGCTGATGGTGATCATGTTCCCGCTGATGCTGTACAGCGCGCCCTCGGGTCTGACGCTGTACATCCTCACGTCGAGCACGATCGGCATCTTCGAGAGCCGCTACATCCGCGCCCACGTCGAGGAGATGGACCTCAAGCCCAAGCCGAAGAAGACCCGCACCCCCGCCGGCGGCCGCAAGAAGCCGAAGGATGCGCAGGGCCGGGCCTACGCCGAAGCGCTCGCCCGGATGGAGCAGAAACGCAAGCTGAAGAAGAGCGGCCCCCCCAAGAAATACAAGAAGCGACGCTGACCCCCCCGGCCCCCGGCCCCCGGCCCCCGCCCCCCGGCCCGACTTGCGTGATGTGTCATGATGCGTGACGAGGTCATCCTGGCGATCGCGACGCCGCCGGGACGATCGGGGCGGGGGATCGTGCGGGGGTGTGGGCGAGGGGTGATCGAGCTGGTGGGGGCGGTGCTCGCGGACACGGACGCGGACACGGACGCGGACACGGACGCGGACACGGTCGCGGACACGGTCGCGGTCGCGGACACGGTCACGGACGCGGACGCGGCCACGGTCACGGCCGCGGACACGGACGCGGACGCGGACACGGACGCGGAC
>JABDLI010000366.1 GCA_013003065.1 Phycisphaerales bacterium
GCCCGGTTGACCGGAGCCGGCGCCACCCATCGCTCCCGGCGGCGGCCGCTTCGGCGGCGCCGTGCCGCCCGAGCTGCCGCCCGGTCGCGCGTCGCTCTTGCTGGCCTCGTAGCTGCCGTCGTCGGCGACGACGCTGCGTCCGAGGGACTCGGGGTTGCAGCTCACGCTGCCGGGCACGATGCGGTACGGGATTCCCGCGCGGCTGCCGGTCGGCTCGGCGTTCTCACGCAGCCACTGCGCGACGGAACCGTTCAGGAACTCGACCGGCCGCTCGTGCGACAGCTCGACGTACATCGTGACCGCGAGCACCCGCGGGTCCTTGTTCGATGCGGGCGCGAGGTAGTCGGCGTCGAGATCCTCGAGCGCGACGAGACGCCGCTTCTTCGGGTCGAGCTTCTTGATCGCCTCGACGTCGTCCTGGAGCAGCGTCTCCTGAGGATTCGTCGACGCCAACGCGTGACTCACGTCGGTGACGAGATGCGGCCACACCCGCCGGTAGTCGGTGAGCCGCCGCATGTTCTCGCCGGTAAAGCCGATCTTGA
Organism: Phycisphaerales bacterium; assembly: GCA_013003065.1. GTDB lineage: Bacteria > Planctomycetota > Phycisphaerae > Phycisphaerales > SM1A02 > JABDLI01. Next base: position 543 of record JABDLI010000366.1, read on the forward strand.
CGGCGTTCTGCGCTTCCTCGAACTGGTCCTTGATCTTCTCACCGCGTTGCAATACCTGCGTCACTTCGCTCGGCACGGTGGGCTCGAGCAGGCCGCGGTCGGTGAGCGGATGGTAGAGCGTCGTGGCGGCGCCGGCGACGATGATCGCCGCGGCGGCCGCGAACCACTTCGTCTTGGAGTGCCACATCTGCTCGCGGAGCGCTTTGACCGGCACGAGGTTCGCGGCGATGGGCGCGAGGTCGACGCCCTGGAGCGCGAGCCCGTACGCCGTCGCCATGTTCACCGCGTTCTCGGCGAACGACGCGGCCTCGCGGCCGGTGACGGCGATGCGGCGGAATTCGTCCAGCCGCATGACGTCGATCTGGAGCTGCTGGCCGATGAACTTGCGTAGCCCGGGGATCTTGAACGTCGAGCCGATGCCCACCATCGTGCCCAGCTCGCGATCGCGATGGAGCGACTGGTAGTAGCCGATCGACCGCTGGAGATCCTGGAGCAGGTCGCTGAAGACCGGCCGCATCGCCTGCATGATCTGCTTGGCGTACTTGCTCGTCGACGCGGTGCGTTTGAGCTTCTCCGCCTTCGAGTAGCTGAGCTTGAAGGCGTTGGCGATCGCCTCGGTGAAGTGGGTGCCGCCGAGCGGGAACGTGCGGATCCAGCAGCGGCCTTCGTCGGCGATGATCACGTCGGTGGCCTGCGTGCCGATGTCGAGCAGCACGACCGGGTCCGTCCGTTCGGCGAGGTTGAGGTCGTACGACATCGCGTTGAAGACGGCGACCGGGCTGAGCGTCAGCGCCTCGGGACTCATGCCCAGCTCGCCGTAGAGGCCGAGCCGCTGCTGCACGCGATCACGCGTGATCGCGAAGATGCCGACCTCGATCTCCGGCGAGTCGTCACTCGTGAACGTCTGGTAGTCCCATTCAACATCATCGATGGGGAACGGGATCTGCTGCACCGCCTCGAACTTCACGATGTCGGGCACCTTCTTGGGCTCGACCGGCGGGAGCTTGGCGAACCGCGCGAAGGCGGCGTGCCCCGGCACGCTCATCACGAGGTGCTCGCCCTCCAACGACTTCTGGCTGATGAACTGACCGAGGCTCAACCGGATCATCTCGTCCTGATCGAGATCCGGCGTGGTCAGCACCTTCTTGTGCGGCACGACCGCGAAATCGGAGACGGTGACCTGGTCACCCTCTCGTTCCAGACGGATCGCCCGGATCGCGTCGGCACCGATCTCCATCCCCCAGGATGCTTTCGAGGTCGCCATGGCTTCTCCTGATGGCTCCTGGATCTGCCCCCAGACGACCGCCATGGGCGTCGGGGGCTCCCAAACCGCCACGGAAACACCCGTGGCGGGGCCCTGATCATTCGAAACCGCGATCATAACGGATGCGTTCGAGCAAGGCCGATCCCCGGCGAAAGGGACGCTCGCGGGTCGAAGGACGACGCCGCGTCGCGTTCCGTCCGGGGGGCCCACCCGTGGCCGAGGAGGGGTAGCATGCCGAATCCCGCTCGACGCATCCCGGGGCAACACGACGCATGCGACCGCTCACGTACCGCATCACCACGCTCGGCTGTCGGGTCAACCACGCCGAAACCCGCGACCTCGAGGCGATCCTCGCCACGCGCGGTCTGACGGCGTCCGGGGATGCGCCCGCGCACTTGGAGGTGGTCCACTCGTGCAGCGTCACCGGCGCCGCGGCGGCGAAGAGCCGCCAGGCCGTGCGTCGCGCCGCCCGCCGGCTGCCGGACGCCGCCGCGCACGATGCTCCCCTTCCCCGCGTGATGGTCACCGGCTGTTACGCCGGCACCGACCGCGTCGAAGCCGAACGGCTCGCCGGCGGCTCGTCGTTCGTCGTGCCGCACGATGACGACGACGGATCGCACATGATCGAGCGTTTCGCCGACGCCGTCGACACCTGGTTGGGACACGCCACGGTCGACCGGGACCCGCCGGCGACGCCCGATGCGAGTGCTCCCGCGGACGCCCCCGCCATCGCGTCGCTTCCCGTCGTCCCCGCGACCCCACAGGGAAGCCGGCACACCCGGGCGGAGCTGCGTATCCAGGACGGCTGCGACGCGCACTGCACGTTCTGCATCATCCCCACGATCCGTCCCCGCCTGCGGAGCAAGACGATCACCGACGCCGTCGCCGAGGCTCGGCGTCTGGTCGATCTCGGCCACCGCGAGATCGTCCTGACCGGCATCTTCATCGGCGCGTACGGCCACGAGACCGCGTTGCGACGCCGGCAGCGAAAGCCGGGGGCCGAGCCGCTCGCCGATCTGCTCGACGCCGTGGCGCAGGTGCCGGGTCTCGAGCGGCTGCGGATCAGCTCGATGGAGCCCGGCGACGTCACGGGTGCGTTGCTCGACGCCATGGTGGCGAACGCGTCGGTCGTCGTGCCCCACCTGCACCTGCCCCTCCAGTCGGGCTCCGATGCGATCCTGCGACGGATGAACCGGCAGTACGGCGTCCGTGACTACCTGGAGATGATCACGCGGGTCGAGGAAACGCTCACCCGCCCCGCCACCGGCGACGGCCCGCCGCTGCCGCCGGCGATCACGACCGACATCATCTGCGGCTTTCCCGGCGAGACCGACGCCGACTTCGACGCGACGATGGCCGTCGCCGACTCGGTCGGCTTCCTGCACATGCACGTCTTCCCCTTCTCCCCGCGGGCGGGCACCGCCGCCGCCCGGTGGACGACGCAGTTCGTGCCCGCCCGCACGGTCCGGTCGCGTGTCCGCCGGCTCATCGATCTGGAGGAAGACCCGCGGGACGGCCTCGCGCTTCGCTACCGCCGGCGGCTCGTCGATCGGGTGGTGCGGGTCGTCGTCGAACGCGCCGCCTCCGGCGAGGCGGGGTGGAGCACCGGACGGTGTGACCACTACGCGCTCGTCCACCTCCCGGGCGTCATCCCGCGGGGCCGGATCGTGGCCACGCGCATCACCTCGGTCGATGCAACGCGTACCATCGGCCGCCCGGAGCCGGCTCCGATACCCCTGCCCGTCCTTTGAGCGTCCCCGACGCTCCCCCCTTTTCGAGCTTCCCCATGACCAACGACCCCGACCAGACCAGCCAGCCCGGCGAGCAACCGAACCCCGGCATCGACATGGACGCCAAGCTGGAGGCCGAGATCCAGGCGGCGCTCGGCGACATGAGCGTCGAGGACATGCTCGACTACACCGCGGAGAGTCGCCCGAAGGCCCGCGGCGAACGCGAGTTCAAACGCGGCACGATCGTGTCGGTGCACGGGTCGGATGTCTTCGTCGAGTTCGGACCCAAGTCTCAGGGCATCTGCCCCATCGCGCAGTTCAAGGAACCGCCGGTCGTCGGCGCGTCGCTCGAGTTCGTGGTCGATCGGTTCGACGAGGCCGAGGGGCTGCTCATGCTGTCCCGCGAAGGGGCGGTGCGCAAGGCGGAGTGGGAGTCGCTGGACGTCGGGCAGATCATCGAAGCGCGGTGCACCGGCACGAACAAGGGTGGGCTGGAGCTGGAGGTCGCCAACCACCAGGCGTTCATGCCGGCCGGCCAGGTCGACCTTCGCCACATCGAGGATCTCAGCGTGTTCGTCGGCGAGAAGATGCCGTGCGAGATCATCGAGCTCGATCGCCACCGGGGCCGCATCATTCTTTCCCGCAAGGTGACGCTGGAAGCGGATCGCGCCCGCGCGCGTGAGAAGCTGCTCGGCGAGCTGGAGGTGGGGACGACGATGCCGGCCGTAATCACGAGCATCCAGCCGTTCGGCGCGTTCGCCGACATCGGCGGGATGGACGGGCTGATCCACATCTCCGACCTGAGCTACCAGCGGGTGAATCACCCCTCCGAGGTGGTGAAGGAAGGCGATCAGGTCAACGTGAAGATCCTCAAGGTCGACCGCGAGACCGAACCGCCGCGGATCGGTCTGGGTCTCAAGCAGACGCTCGAGGATCCCTTCACCTCATCGGCGAAGACGCTGGAGCCCGGCGCGATCGTCTCCGGCCGCGTGACCCGGCTGGCCGCCTTCGGCGCGTTCGTCGAGCTCGCGCCCGGCGTGGAGGGGCTGATCCACATTTCCGAGTTGAGCCACGAGCGGGTTCAGAAGGTGAGCAGCGTCGTCAAGCCCGACGAGATCGTGAACGTCCAGGTCATGGCGATCGATCCCGACAAACGCCGCATCGGCCTCTCGCTGAAACGCGCGAAGGCGGAAGCGGAAGGCGACAGCTTCAGCCGCGACGAAGACGCAGAGATGCGGCGACTGAAGGCGCAGCTCGGAAAGAAGTTCGGTGACAACCTGAAGGGCGGGCTGGGGTAGACACGGACGCGGACGCGCTCGCGAACGCTCGCTGGGCGTCAGCGCAAACGCGCCCATCGCACAATCCCAGGACCCAACCTGCCCGAGGCGGCATGGACGCCGCCGGTCCCCGCGCAGCTCAGCACCCGCCGGAGGCGGTGCGAAATATAGTCCGAACCCACGCTGAACCATCCAGACGCGAGCCCGCAGGATGCGGGCGGTGTCTTTGGGCGCTCCGCCGTCCTGTGCATCGCCGCAGGATGCGGCGGATC
>JABDLI010000383.1 GCA_013003065.1 Phycisphaerales bacterium
ATCCAACCTGTGCGAGGCGGCAGGGACGCCGCCCGTGGATGCGCAGGGCTTCCGGAAGTCACCGGCGTGTTTGCGCGATCGCTCTCCTCTGCGCAGCGAACGGTGTCGCGGACACGGACACGGACACGGACGCGGTCACGGACACGGACACGGACACGGACACGGACGCGGACCCGGACGCGGACGCGGACACGGACGCGGACCCGGACGCGGACCCGGACCCGGACCCGGACCCCGCCCCTACCCCCCCGGTCGCGTCGTCGCCCCCGCGACCCCACCGACCCGATCACGAATCCCCCTGAAACCCTCCGCGATCACCTCGTACGCCGGCTTTCCGACGACGCCATACCCCGTGTCCCGCGCGCCGCCGCGATGGTACGGATCCCACCGGTAGCCGCAGAAGCCGAGCGCGTCCGAGTCGGCGTCGGCGACGACATCGCTCCAGGCCGTGAAGAACGCGCGCCAGCATCGCGCTTGCGCTTCGGGGTCGGCGCGGGTTCCGTCCTCGGCGACGTAGTTCCACGGATGGGCGTTGGCCCACGGGAGGGCGGGATAGCCGATTTCGCTGAGAAGAAGCGGCCGTTGCCACCGGGCGGCGGTCTGGAGCAGGCGTTCGCGTTCGGTCGCCCAGGCACGGGCGATGTCGGGCTCGGGCGCCCCGGGGCGTGATCGCTCGAGCTCGAAGTACGCACTGACGGACAACACGTCGACGAGCGGCCACAGGGTGACCTTGTGGTACCGATCCCAGTTCGCGGAGTAGCTGATCAGACCCGAGAATTCGGCGCGCACACGCGTGACGAGGCGGTCCCACCGTTCGAGCTGATCCTCGGTTGTGTTCAGCTCGCTCCCGACGACGAAGCAGTCCACGCCGGCACGGTTGGCGATGCCGAGGAAGTAGTCGGTGAATCGATCGTAGCTCCGCCACCACGCCTCCCAGCTCCGCGGGCGGATCACGCCACGCCAGTCCTTCTCGCCGGGATGCTCGATCAGGATGATCGGCATGAGGATGGAGGCGAGCCCACGCTGCTCGGCGCGTTCCAGAATCGCCTCGAGCTGCTCCGCGGTCGGGCACAGGGCAGGGTCGTGCCGGATCGTCTGCGAGTGAACGTGCTCCTGGAACCAGGGGGTGACGACGATGAGCGTGTTCGCACCCATCTCGGCGATCTTGTCGACGCCCTCGAGGTACAGCGGCAGGTTTCCGATGTGGTGCGCGTTGATCGCGAAGCCGAGCACCGGGTCGGGCAGTCGTCGCGGTCCGGGGTCGGGGTCGGGGGCGGAGGTGGGGGTGGCCGGATCCGACCAACCGCGTCCGGCGATCGCGATCACAAGCGGGCTGACGAGCGCGAGCGCAATGAGGACCCGTGTGCGCGGACGGCAGCCAAGATGCACGCGATCGGACATCGGCGTATCGTATCCCGCTCGGCGGGGATCGGTTCGAACACAGGCGGGAGCGACGCGGTTGGGTGAAGGGGACACGGCAGCACCGGCGAGCATCCTCTTCACGGCGTTCGAGCCGAGCGGGGATGCGCACGCCGCGCCGGTGATCCGGCGTCTGCGGGACAAGGTCTCCGGCATCCGGATCTACGCCTGGGGCGGACCGGAGATGGAGGCGGCCGGCGCGACCCTCGTCGAGTCGACGGTCGGCGACGCGGCCATGGGGCTGAGCGCGCTCGGGCGGGTCCGTGCCGTCCGGAAGCAGGTCGCGGCGATCCGCCGGTGGAGTCGGTCCTATCGCGTGCTTGCGCACGTGGCGGTCGACTCGCCCGCGGCGAATTTTCCGGTCTGCAAGCACATGCGTGAAGCCGGGGCGCGGGTCGTGCACCTCGTCGCGCCCCAGCTCTGGGCGTGGGGACGCTGGCGGGTCAAGAAGCTCCGCCGCCGAACGGACCTCGTGCTGTGCCTTCTGCCGTTCGAGGAGCAGTGGTTCAACGACCGCGACATCCCGGCGCGGTTCATCGGTCACCCGCGGATGAACCGAAAGCTCGACATGGCCGCGTTGCGCGAGCGGATGCACGGTTTGCCGCAGGGCGCGCCGCACGTGGCGATCTTCCCCGGCTCCCGCGCCCACGAGGTCCGCGCGAACATCCGGCTGCTCGTCAACGCCTACGCGGAACTTCAGGGGTCCCACGCCGGTCTCGCCGGCGTGATCGTCGCCGCCCGACCCGAGCTGGCGAAGATCGTGCGGAAGAAGATCCGCGTCTTTCCCCACGGGCTGCACATGACGGTCGGTGACGTCGATCCCATCATCGCCTGGTCGGATCTGTGCCTGGCGGTTTCCGGAACGATCACGCTGGACATCACCCGCCAGCAGAAGCCGATGATCGGCGTCTACCGCACGAGCGTCTTCTCGTGGGCGGTGGCGAAGCTGCTCCTCCGCACGCCGTTTCGATTGCTCCCGAACCTCGTGGCCGACCGCGAGATCGTCCCGGAGTTCGTGCCGCACTGCGGGGGCGCGATGCCGATCTTCCGGGCCGCGAACCAGTACCTCCAGGATTCCAAGAACGCCGCCATCCAGTCCGAGGAGCTCGCCCGGGTCTGTCACCGATTCGTGAACAAACGTCCGGCGGAGGAGGCAGCGCGGCACATCATCAAGGTCATCAAGGACGGCCCGAGCGCACCAGAGAAGTAGCCGGCAGTGTGGCCCCTCGCGGATATCGCCGACGAGATCGAGGCGACCTTGCGACGCGAGGCCGAACGCTGCGACCGCGAGCAGGCGGTCCGCGGCTTGGACACGCTCGACGAGATCGACCTGCACCCGATCCTCGCCGACGGCCTGCGTCACGCGGGCTACGGCGTCGCCCGCGAGCAACGCTATCCGTCCGATTGGAAACGCCGCCGCGAGACCGAAGGCGAGCGTTGCGATCTCGTCCTGACGAACGACGGCCGCCCGCTCCGCGTGCCCGACCGGCGTGCCACGCTCTTCGACGATCCCGACGCGGTCGATCTGGACGAGGCGTTGTGGCTGGAGGTCAAGGTCGTCCTGCAGCACACCGAGGAAGGGCCGAATGCGCGGTACGCGTCAAGCCTGTTGTCGACGGTGCGTCAGGATGTCGCCAAGCTGAGCAAGGACGACGGCATCCTGCACGCCGCGCTGCTGATCGTCCTGTTCGTGGCCGACGCGATGGTGGCCGAGCATGATCTCGGCATTTGGCAGAACAAATGCCTCGACCGCGGGCTGCCGATCGGCGCGCCCTACCGGCGGACGCGGGAAATCACCGATCGTCTGGGAAACCGGGCGTGCGTGATCGCGTTGTACCCGGTGGGGAGAGCGTAGAGACGCGGACGCGGACGCGGACGCGGACACGGACACGGTCGCGGACGCGGTCGCGGACACGGTCGCGGACACGGACACGGTCGCGGACGCGGTCGCGGACACGGTCGCGGACACGGACACGGTCGCGGTCGCGGTCGCGGACACGGTCGCGGTCGCGGTCGCGCACACGGACGCGGACGCGGACACGGTCGCGGTCGCGGAC
>JABDLI010000022.1 GCA_013003065.1 Phycisphaerales bacterium
GGATGCGACGGACACCGGTGCCCCGGTGAGCGTGCCGGTCGGTGACGAGACCCTGGGTCGCGTCTTCAACCTGCTCGGCGAGCCGATCGACAACCGCGGCCCGGTCCATGCGACCGAGCGCCGTGCGATCCACCAGCCGCCCCCGGCCTTCGAGAACCTCGAGCCCAAGACCGAGATCTTCGAGACGGGCATCAAGGTCATCGATCTGCTCACGCCGTACGTGCGTGGCGGCAAGACGGGCCTGTTCGGTGGTGCGGGTGTCGGCAAGACCGTCGTCATCCAGGAGCTGATCGCGCGTATCGCGCGCTTCCACGACGGCCTGTCGGTCTTCGCGGGCGTCGGCGAGCGTACGCGTGAAGGCAACGACCTCTGGCTCGAGATGCAGGAAGCCAAGATCGGCGCGACGGGCAAGTCCGTCCTCGATCAGACGGTCATGGTCTTCGGCCAGATGAACGAGCCTCCCGGTGCGCGTCTGCGCGTCGGTCTCTCGGCGCTCACAATGGCGGAGAGCATCCGCGACACGAAGGGCACGGACGTCCTGCTCTTCGTCGACAACGTCTTCCGCTTCACGCAGGCCGGCTCCGAGGTGTCTGCCCTCCTCGGCCGCATGCCGTCGGCCGTGGGCTACCAGCCCACGCTCTCGACGGAGATGGGCGAGCTGCAGGAGCGGATCACCTCGACCGACAAGGGCGCGATCACGTCGGTGCAGGCCATTTACGTGCCCGCCGACGACCTGACCGACCCCGCCCCCGCGACGGCGTTCAGCCACCTCGACGCGTTCGTGGTGCTCGAGCGTGGCATCGCCGAGAAGGGCATCTACCCCGCGGTCGATCCGATCGCGTCGAACTCGCGGATCCTCGAGCCGAAAACGCTCGGCGAGCGTCACTACGGCGTCGCCCGGAAGGTGCAGGCGATCCTCCAGCGGTACCGCGACCTCCAGGACATCATCGCCATCCTCGGCGTCGACGAGCTGTCCGAGGACGACAAGCTCACCGTCGCCCGCGCCCGGAAGATCGAGCGGTTCCTCTCGCAGCCGTTCTTCGTGGCCGAGCAGTTCACCGGGTTCCCCGGCGTGTACACGTCGCTCGCAGAGACGATCGACTCGTTCGACCGTCTCGCCGACGGCGAGGGCGATGATCTTCCCGAGTCCGCGTTCATGTACGTCGGCACGCTCGACGACGCGCGGGAGAAGGCCGAGAAGATGGCGGCGGCCGTCGCCTGATCGCGTGTCGATGAGGGCACCGGCATGACAACCGGACGCATCGAGTCGATCCACATCGCACCGGCGACGAGCGCGCCGACCACCGCGGTCGAGCGGGTCGAGACGGTGGCGGGCGAAGGGATCGTGGACGACCGCATCCTCGTGGAAGCGCGACGCGACGGCGTCTCGGTGCTGCCGAAGCGGCAGCTCACGCTCGTGGAAGCCGAGGCGGTCGAGGCGCTCACCCGCGACTACGGCATCCCGTTCACGGCGGCGGAGTCGCGACGCAACCTCTGCACGCGGGGCGTCGCCGTGAACCACCTCGTCGGGAAGACCTTCCGCATCGGGGGCGCGACGCTGCGGGGGGTCGAGCTGTGCGAGCCGTGCGGCACGCTGGAGCGGCTCACCGGCAAGAAGGGCGTCGTCAAGGGCCTCATCCACCGCGGTGGTCTGCGGGCGGAGATCCTGGAGGGCGGCATCATCAGCGTCGGAGACACCATCGATGTGACGCCGCCGGCCTGAAGGCTCGCGAGGGGGTTTTCCTCGTTCGACCTTGCGGAAACGCCGATCGAATCCCGAATGACGTGAAATGCCGGCGGCGAGTCGTGGGTCTCATGACCGCATCCCGCCGCGGCCGGGTTGCTACCCTTTATCGATGCGCCGGCGGGCGAGCCTTCTCCCGCCGTCCGCGACCCCGCCCGAGGCGGGACCCACTGAACACCCATCCCCACCCCCTGCAATTGAGGTGATCCGATCATGATCAAGCCCCTTGCCACCCTCGGCTCGACCGCCTTGCTGGCGAGCCTGAGCACCATGCTCCTCGCCCCCGGCGGCACCCCCGACTACACCGCCATCCCGCCCACCCCGACCGCGATGCAGCAGCAGCTCACCCCGACGCAAGGCCGTCTCGCGAAGGCGATCCAGACGGCCGAGCAGGTCGTCGGCGGCGTGGCGCAGTCCGCGACGGTCCGGCTCGACGCGACCCCGCCGGTGGTGGAGGTCGTGGCGTACAGCTCCGATCGCGCGAACCAGGTGATGGTGGACCTCAAGAGCGGAGAGGTGAACGAAGTGAACGACATTCCCCGATTCCCCGGCGCCGAAGTCGAAGGCGAGTGGACGGAGACGGACAGCGGTTTGAAGTACTTCGAGATCGTGGAGGGCGACGGCCCCGAGCCGGCGGACTCGACCGCGACGGTCAAGGTGCACTACACGGGCTGGCTCGTCACGGGTGACAAGTTCGACAGCTCGCACGACCGCGGCCGCCCCGCCACCTTCCCGCTCAACCGCGTGATTCCCGGCTGGACCGAGGGCGTCGGAAGCATGAAGGTCGGCGGCAAACGCAAGCTCGTCATCCCGTATGACCTCGCCTACGGCGAATCCGGTCGTCCCGGCGCGATCCCGCCCAAGGCGACGCTCATCTTCGACGTCGAGCTGATCGAGGTCGTCAACCAGTGAACCGGCCCCGCAACTCCTCTTCCCGATCCAGGATTCCATCCATGACGATTCCCTTCCTGCGTGCTCGTACCTGCGTGGCCGCCCTGGCCGGCCTCATGCTCGCGTTGTCGTCGGTGGCCGTGGCCCAGTCGTCCACGATTCCGCCGGACTCGCCCGCCGCGGCGGCGTTGCGTCGCGCGGAGGCATCGGTGCAGAACATCCTGTCCGTGCCGAACAGCCAGCGGAACTTCCAGAACACGATCGGCGCGATCGACGATCTGCTCGCGCGGATCGAGCTCGACACCAACATGACGATGTTCCTCGCCTACGTCTCGACCGATGCGGCCGAGCGGGAGCGGGGCCAGCAGGCCGAGCAGGACGTCACCAACTGGCTCATCGACCTTGCCAAACGCGAGGACTTGTACCGGGCCGTGCAGGCCTACGCCGACACCCGCCCGCGGCTCGCGGGTGAGCAGGAGCGGCTGCTCGCGCACACGCTCCGCGACTACCGCCGGGCCGGCATGAACCTGCCCGCCGCGCAGCGGGAAACGCTCGCCGGGGTCGAGAAGGAGCTCAACAAGCTCTCGATCGAGTTCGAGACGAACATCCGCGAGGACGAGACGCGGGTGCCGCTCACCCGCGACGAGCTGGCCGGGATGAGCGACGAGTACCTCGACGGGCTCACCCGCACGGCGACCGGCATGTACCTCGTCGGCATGAGCTATCCCGAGTTCCTGCCGATCATGGATCTCTGCGAGAAGGAGACCACCCGCAACAAGGTGTGGCTGGCGTACAAGCGACGCGGGGGTCAGTCCAACGTGCGGCTGCTCGAGAAGATCCTCGCGCTTCGGGCGGAGCAGGCGCAGCTCCTGGGCTACGCCCACCCGGCCGACTACGAGATCGAGGTGAAGATGGCCAAGAACGCCGACAACGTCATGGCGTTCTACGACAAGCTGCGGCCAATGGTCCGCAAGAAGGCGCTCCGCGATTACGACGAGTTCGTGACCGCCAAGCGGAATCACACCGGCAACCGGCAGGCCGAGCTGCACCCGTGGGACTTCTCCTTCTACCAGAACAAGCTGAAGAAGGACACGTACGCGGTGGACGGCGAGAAGGTGCGTGAGTACTTCCCGCTCGATCGCGTCATCGACGGTCTGTTCTCGGTCACGCAGTCGCTTTTCGGGCTTCGGTACGAGGACATCACCGCGCAGGCTCGCACCAACGGTCGGCCCCTGTGGCACGAGGACGTGCGGGTCTTCAGGGTCTTCGACGACGCGAACGGCAAACAGCTCGGCGAGTTCTACCTCGACCTCCATCCGCGTGACAACAAGTACGGTCACGCCGCCCAGTGGGGTCTCGCGCAGCACAAGGTGTGGTCCGACGGTCGCGTGACGAAGCCGGTCGCGGCGCTCGTCTGCAACTTCACGAAGCCGACGGCGCAGAAGCCGTCGCTCCTCTCGCACGACGAGGTCGAGACGTTCTTCCACGAGTTCGGTCACTGCCTGCACACGATCCTCAGCGAGGCGCGGTACTGGCAGTTCTCCGGCACGGCGGTGGAGCGTGACTTCGTCGAAGCGCCGTCCCAGATGCTCGAGAACTGGGTGTGGTCGACCGACGCGCTCGGCACGTTCGCCCAGCACTACAAGACCGGCGCCCCGTTCCCGCAGGACCTGCTCGACGGCATGCTCGCCGGGCGGTACCTCGGCTCGGGCATGATGGCCGAGCGGCAGTTCTACTACGGGCTCTTCGACATGAACTGTCACCTGCGTTCCGACGGCGTGGTCGACACGACGCAGCTCGCGCACGACCTGTGGGGCGAGCAGGGTTCCGGCGTCGAGCTGTACGCCGGCGTGCCCGAGACGCACTTCCAGGCCGCGTTCGGTCACCTCACCGGCTACCAGGCCGGCTACTACGGCTACCAGTGGTCGCTCGTCTACGCGTCCGACATGTTCCAGCGTTTCAAGGAGCTGGGCATGCTCGACCCGGCGGCGGGCCGGTACTACCGCCAGAAGATCCTGTCCCGCGGCGGTACGCAGGACGGACTTGACCTGGTGCGTGGGTACCTCGGCCGCGAGCCGGAGATGGACGCGTACCTGCGGCACCTCGGGCTCGACGAGTAGCGCGTCTCCCCCAACCACGGCAACGACGAAGGGCGGTCACGATGGTGACCGCCCTTCTCTTTTGTCCCCGCCCGCCTCCGCACGGCCGCAAGGCGACGCGCGATCGCACAAGCGGCGCGACCCAACCTGCCCGCGCGATCGCGCAAACGCACGACCCAACCTGCCCGCGCGACCGCGCAAGCGCGCGACCCAACCTGCTCGAGGCGGCACGACGCCGCCGGTCCCTCGCGCGATCCCTGCACCGCCGGATGGCGGTGCGAAAGCTGCCCGCGCGCGATCGCGCAATCGTCCGACCCAACTTCACCGAGGCGGCACGACGCCGCCGGTCCCCGCGCGATCCCTGC
>JABDLI010000071.1 GCA_013003065.1 Phycisphaerales bacterium
GCGCAATCGCCCGACCCAACCTGCCCGAGGCGGCATGGACGCCGCCGGTCCCCGCGCAGCCTGCACCCGCCGGAGGCGGTGCGAAAAATAGTCATACCCACGCTGAACCATCCAGACGCCAGCCCGCAGGATGCGGGCGGTGTCTTTGGGCGCCACGCCGTCCTGTGCCTCGCCGCAGGATGCGGCGGATCGAGCGGGGAGCCGTTCGGCGCCGGACGACACAGCGTTCAGCGCACGACCAACTGAGGCCGAGGGCGGCAGGACGCCGCCCGTGGATGCGCAGGGCGTCCGGAGGTCACCGGCGTGTTCGCGCGGTCGAGGGAGAATTGGACAAAGTCGCACCCGTCCCCAATTGCCCAGCGCGAACGCGCCCATCGCGCAAACCCCCGACCCAACCTGCCCGAGGCGGCATGGACGCCGCCGGTCCCCACGCAGCCTGCACCCGCCGGAGGCGGTGCGAAAAATAGTCATACCCACGCTGAACCATCCAGACGCCAGCCCGCAGGGATGCGGGCGGTGTATTTGGGCTTCCAAGCAGGCTTGTGCGTCGCCGCAGGATGCGGCGGATCGAGCGGGGGGCCGTTCGGCGCCGGACGACACAGCGTTCAGCGAACGACCAACTGAGGCCGAGGGCGGCAGGACGCCGCCCGTGGAAGCACAGGTCGTCCGGAGGTCACCCGCGTGTTCGTGCGGTTGGGAGAGAATTGGATTTGGAATGGGAATGGGAATGGGAAGGGGAAGTGGAGTTGGACCCGGAGAGTGGGGACCCGGGGAATCGTGAATTGGAATTCGGAGCGCGCAATCGCCCGACCCAACCTGCTCGAGGCGGCATGGACGCCGCCGGTCCCCACGCAGTCTGCACCCGCCGGAGGCGGTGCGAAAAATAGTCCGAACCCACGCTGAACCATCCAGACGCGAGCCCGCAGGATGCGGGCGGTGTATTTGGGCGTTCCGCCGTCCTGTGCTTCGCCGCAGGATGCGGCGGATCGAGCGGGCATCGGTTCGTCGCCGGACGACACAGCGTTCAGCGTACGGTCTTTCTGAGGCCGAGGGCGGCAGGACGCCGCCCGTGGAAGCACAGGGCGTCCGGAGGTCACCGGCGTGTTTGTACGGTTGGGGGAGAATTGGATTTGGAATGGGAAGTGGAATGGGAAGGGGAATGGGAAGGGGAAGGGGAATGGGAATGGGAAGGCGAAGGGGAATTGGACCCGGAGAACGGGGCCCCGGGGAATCATGAATTGGAAATCGGAGCGCGGCAGGACGCCGCCCGCGAAAACACAGGACGTCCCGACGTCACCGACGTGTTCGCGCGGTCCCTACGAACCCCCCCGTCGCCTCTGCCGAATCCACTCCTCCCGCGCCGCCCGCTCCTGCTCGTTGAGCTCCCCGTCCCCATCCTCGTCGAAGGCGTCGATGAAACGCCGGCGTCCTTCGTCGCGGCGGTTGCCGAAGCCGTCGCGATCCGGCCCGGCGCCGCGTTGACCGCGCTCACGTCGTCGCTGCTCGTGGAAGGCGCGGGCCTTGGCCTGCTCGTCAGGATCGAGCTGCCCGTCTCCGTTCTCGTCGAAGCGTTTGAGCATCTCGGCGAAGCGTCGGTGGTGACGGCCCCCGCTGCCGGCGAAGCGGCTGAGCATCATGCGTCGCTGCTCGGGCGTGAGGCGATCGGCGAAGCGGCGGAGATGCTCGATCGCGGCCATGCGGATCTCACGCTGGATCTCCATCTCGCGGTCGACGAGCGTCTCGAGGCGATCGATGTCGAGGTCGCCCTTGGACATCTCCGTCATGATCTCGCGGTGGACGAGCGCGAGGGCCTCCTGGGCGACGCGTCGCTGTTCGTGCATGGTCGCGCGGAGCTCGGCGAACTCCTGTTCCTGATCCTGGTCGAGGTCGAGCTCCCGACCCACGAGCGACGCCGACTCGACTTGCGCGGCGTCCGCGAGACGCTGCGCGCGGACGAAGCCGACGACGAAGAACACGTTGAACAACAGCGACAACGCCAACAACAGTCCGAGCGTGCTCTTGATCATTGCTCCTCCCCCGACTCCACTCCCAGCTCCACCGGCCACGTGATCAAGGGGTCGTCCTCGAACCGCGTCTCGTCGAGCAGTCCGAAGGAAAGCTCGTCCTGGAGCGCTGTTTCGACGGTCGTCTGCGGTCCGCTGGTCGCCGCCCCCGCTTCCAGACCGCCAACGGCCGCGAGCGCGGCGAAGGCCGCCGCGACGCCCCAGCGTCCGATCCGCCGGAGCACGTGCCGGCCCCGCGTTCCACGGGCCCGGAGCGTCCGGGCCCGGCGGATCACCGCGAGCGGCGAGGCGACATCACCGGACGACGCCACCGACTCCAGCGCTCCCCGGGCGTGGACGATGGCATCCCGGCACTCGAGACAATCGCTGAGATGGGCCTCCAGACGCTCCCGCGCGGCCCCATCGAGCCGGTCGTCGACATACCCGGCCAGCTCAAGGAGCGGCGGGCAGGCGACGTTCGCGGGGCGTGCGGGCACCGAGGTGTCGTAGAGACGCCAGAAGTCGAGATCGTCGGAATGGGGAAGGAGGTTGCTCATAGACGGTCGTCCGATGCGAAGGTTGTACGGGTCAGCCGCTGCGGCCCATCCCCGGGCTCTCCGGCTGGAGGCTCAAGTGGGCTCGTAAGCGGCTCAGGGCCTTGTGCTTGGTGCTGCGGACGGTCTGCGGGTCGACCGCCAGGAAGCGTGCGACCTCCTCCACCGATCGCTCCTCATCGAAGAGCAGCCGCAGGACGAGCCGCTGGCGGGAGGTCAGCACGTGGAGCGGGATCGAAGGCGTGTCGGCGGTGGGCTGGTCCTCCGGCGTCCGGGCCACGGCGAGGGTCTCCTCGGAGGCCTCCAGGCTCCGGACGGGCCGGGCTTTCCGCCGGAGCCGATCGATGGCCACGCTGCGCGCCACCAGCGTGAGCCAGGTCGAGAGCCCGGCGCGGGCGGGGTCGTACGTACGCAGGAGCCGGCAGTCGTCCTTGATCAGGCGGACGAAAACCTCCTGCACGATGTCCTCGACGAGATCGCGTGGGGATCCGGCGCCCGGCCCGCGCAAGACCGCCCGATTGACGGCGCTGAAGATCAGCTTCGACCACCGGGTGACGAACTGATCCCACGCACGGGGGTCGCCATCGATGCAGGCCTGGATGTCAACGTCCACGCATTCGTCTCACCGGGGGTTGCGTCAATCGTACCGCGGGCCGGGGACAGAACGAAACACGTCCGATGATTGTTGCGAGACGAAACGGCGGGGATACCGCAGACGTGTGACCCGTAGGACCACCCGGTGCCGGTGCGCGCGTCTGCAATGACAACGCCCCGGTCACGGGACCGGGGCGTCGTGTGTCTCACTTCGAGAGCGGCGGAGCGGCTTACTCCATCTCGCTCGGCGTCACCGAGGCCGTGCTCGACGGGAGCGGCGTCTGCTCCAGATCGACGATGCGGACACCGTTGATCCGCAGCTCGACCGGCTGCCCCTGACCGGAACCGGTGAGGACGGCCGTCATGTCCAGACGCATCGAGTCCGTGAGCGGCGGCAGGGTCTCGTCGATCGGGAAGAAGCCCTGGAACATCGCCGTGGCGTTCGCCTGCTTCACGGACATGCCGGCCGGCACGTCGAAGCCGGGAATCACGTTCTCGGTCGAGAGCTGCGTGTGCAGCACCAGACAGGGCTGACCACGGTGCTCCATCATGTCGACGAGCGTGGTGAGGCCGAAGAGGTCGCTCTTCGAGATGCCGTCGCTGCCGTTCTTCTGGAACACCTTGACGGCTTCGTCGACGTTCATCGCCCAGCTCTCGCCGATGCCGCGGGGCTGCTCGGAGCCGAGCACGCGGTCGTCGAAGGTGCCGTCGACGTTCAAGGAAGCGACGATGTCGAGCGCCGCCGTGGCCTCGGGGCCGAGCGGTTTTCCGTTGACCTGAAAGACGGTCGTGACACCCTTGCGGACCGCGGTGATCACGCTGCCCGCCGGTGCAATCTCGACCGGATTCTCTCCGGTCGTCATCGTGCAGGAGGTGACGTCGAACGAGACCCGCGTCGGCCGCCCGGAGGGGTCGACGGCGAGCACGTGCGCTTCGGCGTCGAACGAGACCGACACGGAGCTCGCCTCGACATTCTTCGACGTGCCGTCGGCCACGGTCGTCACGGTGCGCTCCTGCAGGCCTTCGCCGCGGACGTGCATCTTCTGGCCGACCTTCATCGGGCGGTTGATCTTGATGGTGAATTCGTTGGCGGTTGGGGTGTTGGTGCCCGAGAACGCACCGATATCACCGACGCCGCCCGCGGTGGCGACGACGTCATCCGTCGTTTCATCGCTCGCGAAGACGCCGGCGGTGAGGATCAGGGCGCTACCGAGGCCGAGCTTGATCATTCGCTTCATGCCTAGTCCTTTCAGATGGTCGACCAAGGGAGCCCCGCTCCCTCTGCCTCGCTCATCGGCCCGAAGGACAATGCGCTTCAGCCGGACGACCTCCGTCGCCAGGACCGGCTGGCTTGCCGAGACGGCGCAGACGAAACCGCACGCCCTATCGGACCAGCGCACCATCGCCCATCGCGCGGGTGCCACGGACAGCGAAGCGTCCGTGCCGTGCGTCGTCTATCGCGAGGGGGGGCGATTCCCCTGCCCGATGGACGCGTGACGGCACGGACGCTTCGCTGTCCGTGGCACCTTTCCGATGGAGTTCCTCCGCCCGCGGTCGGCGTCAGAGCGCCTTCGCGCCCGCGGCCGCCACGGCGTGGTCGTTCTCGACCGTCGAGCCCGAGACGCCGATCGCGCCGACGACGATGCCGTCGGACGTCTGGAGCGGCACGCCGCCGGGGAAGCTGATCAGACCGCCGTTGGAGTGCTCGATCCCGAACAGGGCCCCGCCCGGTTGCGAGAGCTCGCCGATCGCACCCGTCGGCATGTCGAAGTACCGGGCCGTTCGCGCCTTCCGCATGGCAATGTCGATGCTGCCGATCCACGCGTCATCCATACGCAGAAAGGCCTTGAGGTTGGCCCCCGCATCGACGACCGCGATGTCCATGGCCGTTCCGAGGTCGCGTGCCTTCTGCTCGGCGGCGGCGA
Organism: Phycisphaerales bacterium; assembly: GCA_013003065.1. GTDB lineage: Bacteria > Planctomycetota > Phycisphaerae > Phycisphaerales > SM1A02 > JABDLI01. Next base: position 5,077 of record JABDLI010000071.1, read on the forward strand.
TGATCGCCTGCGCCTGGTCGGCAGAGATGTCGTGTGCGGTCAGCGTCGTCGCCATGGCGATGGATCTCCTCGTTCGGGTCTGAGAACGGAGTGCGCGATGGTCACTCCGCCATGCGGCGGAGCACGGTGTGCAGGATGCCGCCGTTGCGGTAGTAGTCCACCTCGACCGGCGTGTCCACGCGACACGTCGTGTCGAACGACACCGTCTCGCCGTTCGCACGCTTCGCGGTCACGCGGATTGTCTGCCGCGGCTGGAGGTCGTCGTTGACGTCGATGTCGTACTGCTCGGTGCCGTCGAGCCCGAGCGACGCCGCGTCGGCATCGCCGTCGAACGTGAGGGGCAGGACGCCCATGCCCACCAGATTGCTGCGGTGGATGCGTTCGAAGCTCTTCGCGATGACGGCGCGGACGCCCAGCAGGAACGTTCCCTTCGCCGCCCAGTCGCGGGAAGAGCCCATGCCGTAGTCACGCCCCGCCAAAACGACGAGCGCGCGGCCGGCTTCCGCGTATTTCATGGCGGCGTCGAAGATCGACATCACGGGCTTCTCGGGTTCGTCCAGGTACGCCGTCCATCCGCCCTCGGTGTCGGGGGCAAGGTGGTTGCGAACGCGGATATTGCCGAAGGTGCCGCGGGTCATGACGCGATCGTTGCCCCGCCGCGAGCCGAAGCTGTTGAACATCGATTTCGGCACGCCGTGCTCGATGAGGTAGCGACCGGCCGGCGAGTCGGTGGCAATCGCCCCCGCCGGGCTGATGTGATCGGTCGTGACCGAATCCCCGAGCTTGCACAGCACCCGCGCGTCACGGATCGCCGAGATCGGGGTCACGGTCGGCGTGAGGCTCTTGAAGAACGGCGGATTCTGGATGTACGTGCTGTCGTCATCCCAGTCGTACAGCGCGCCCCCGCTGGTCTCCACCGCCTGCCACTCGGCTTCACCCACGAAGACGTTGGCGTACTGCTCGATGAACTGCTCACGCGTGACGCAGGTGGCGATCGTCTCGTCGATCTCGGCCTGGGTCGGCCATATGTCGCGCAGGTAGACCGGCGTGCCGGCGTCGTCGGTGCCGATCGGTTCCCGCGTGAGGTCGATGTCCACCGTTCCCGCCAACGCGTAGGCCACGACGAGCGGCGGCGAGGCGAGGTAGTTCGCCAGCGTGTCGGGGTGGATCCGGCCCTCGAAGTTGCGGTTGCCGGACAGCACCGACGCGGCCACGAGGTCATGCCCCTGGATCGCGGCGCTGATCGCTTCGGGGAGCGGGCCGGAGTTCCCGATGCACGTCGTGCAGCCGTACCCGACGAGATAGAACCCGGTCGCCTCGAGATCGTCCATGAGCTCGGACGCGTTGAGGTACTCGGTCACGACCTTCGACCCCGGCGCCAGCGACGTCTTGACCCAGGGCTTTCGCGTCAGCCCGCGGGCGCGGGCGTTCCGCGCCACGAGCCCGGCGCCGATCATGACGCTCGGGTTGGAGGTGTTCGTGCAGCTCGTGATGGCGGCAATCACGACCGAGCCGTGACGCAGCCGGAACCGCTCGCCGTCGAGCTCCACCTCGACCCCGGCGAGCCCCGGATCGGACACGGTCGCCGTGGCGGACGCGACGGCCGGCCCCGCGGCATCGCCGCCCTCGTCCGTCCAGGTCTGGATCGTCGACGTCGGATCGGGCGAGGAGCGACCGTAGGTGACGGAGAGATCCTGCTGCCACTGCGACTTCATGCCCGAGAGCACGATGCGATCCTGCGGACGCTTCGGACCCGCGAGCGCCGGTTCGACCGAGCCGAGGTCGAGCTCCAGCTCCGCCGAGTACGCGATCGACCGCGAATCGTCACGCCACATGCCCTGCGTGCGGTAGTACTGCTCGACCGTCTCGACGAGCTTCTCGTCGCGTCCGGTGAGCCGGAGGTAGCGGATGGTCTGCTCGTCCACCGGGAAGAAGCCGATGGTCGCGCCGTACTCGGGCGCCATGTTTGCGATGGTCGCTCGATTGGCGAGCGGCATCCCCGCGAGCCCGGGGCCGAAGAACTCCACGAACTTGCCGACGACACCGTGCTCCCGGAGCATCTCCGTGACCTGGAGGACGAGGTCGGTGGCCGTGCAGCCCTCGGCCAGCTTGCCCTCGAGCCGGAAGCCGACAACCTCCGGAATCAGCATGTAGATCGGCTGGCCGAGCATGACGGCCTCGGCCTCGATGCCGCCCACACCCCAGCCGACGACGCCGAGTCCGTTGATCATCGTCGTGTGCGAGTCCGTCCCGACGAGGCTGTCCGGATACAGGACGTCGTCCCGCTCCCAGACGACCCGCGCAAGATACTCGAGGTTGACCTGGTGCACGATGCCCGTCGCCGGCGGCACGACGCGGAAGTTGTCGAAGGCGCTCTGCCCCCACTTGAGGAACTGGTACCGCTCGCGATTGCGTTCGAACTCCTTCTCGCTGTTGATGGTCAACGCGAGACCGGAATTGAAGGCGTCGACCTGGACGGAGTGGTCGATGACGAGGTCGCACGGAACGAGCGGGTTGACCTTGCGGGCGCTGGCTTCGTCACCGGTGAGCCGCACGATCGCGCTCCGCATCGCCGCGAGGTCGACCACGGCCGGGACGCCGGTGAAGTCCTGCAGCACCACCCGTCCGGGCGTGAACGGGATCTCCGTCTCCCCCACCGTGCGGGCGTCGTAGGTGGCGAGCGCCCGGACGTCGTCCTCGGTCACGATTCGCCCGTCACAATGACGCAGACACGACTCCAGCAAAACCTTCATGCAGTAGGGCAGCCGCTCGACCGGCCCCACGCCGGCGAGCGTATCGAGCCGGTAAATTGTCCGGCGACCGAGCGGCGTGTCGAGGGTCTGGCGGGCACGGAAGGCGTCGGCGGTCATGGGCGGATCTCGCGTGAGAGGGTGAGGAAAAGAGGATTCTAGCCGATTCGCGTGTCGCGACCGCGCTCACGTCGACGCGTTCATGGAAGCCGCGGATACAATCGATGCATTCATCACGACGGCCCCGCCGGCCGTTGACCGACAGGGAGTGCACCATGTCCGACTACGCGCATCCGCAGGTCCTGGTCTCCACGCAGTGGGTTGCCGACAACCTCGACACCCCCGGCGTCACGCTGATCGAGGTGGACGTCGACACCGACGCCTACGACACCGGGCACGCCCCGGGGGCGATCGGACTCAATTGGCAGACGCAGCTCCAGGACCAGACGTCCCGCGACATCGTCTCCGCCCCCGACTTCGCGCAGCTCCTGAGCGACGCCGGAGTCTCCCCCGCGGACACGGTCGTCCTGTACGGCGACAACAACAACTGGTTCGCCGCTTACGCCTTCTGGCTCTTCCGTATGTACGGCCACGAGAACGTGCGTCTGATGAACGGCGGACGCGTCAAGTGGCTGGCCGAGAAACGCCCGCTGACGACCGACGTTCCCACCCGCGCGGCGACTTCCTACCCGACCCCCACCCCCGACCGCTCGCTCCGCGCGCACCTCCCGGACGTCTCCCAGGCGTCCAAGATGGGCACGGAGAACCTCGTCGACGTGCGAAGCCCGGACGAGTTCACCGGCAAGCTCATCGCCCCTCCCGGCATGAGCGAGAGCGCCCAACGCGGCGGCCACGTCCCCGGCGCCACGAGCATCCCGTGGGCGAAGGCGGTCGCGGAGGACGGGACTTTCAAGCCGGCGAACGAGCTGGAGCAGATCTACTTCGATGAGGGGCGGGTGGACCGCAGCCGCCCGACGATCGCGTACTGCCGGATCGGTGAACGCTCGAGCCACACGTGGTTCGTGCTCAAGTACCTCCTCGGACTCGACAACGTGCGGAACTACGACGGGAGCTGGACCGAGTATGGGAGCGTGATCGGGGTGCCGATCGAGAAAGGGGCGCCGGCGGCGGTGTCGGCGTAACGCGGCGAACGCGGACACGGACACGGCCACGGACGCGGACACGGCCACGGACCCGGACGCGCCCTCGCTTCTCAGCCGGCTCGACCCGGATCAGGGCCCCCGCAACACACCCCGCCCCTGACGCAACCGGATCACGATCGTCCCCGCCGTCAGCAACGCCAGCGCAAGCACGAT
>JABDLI010000082.1 GCA_013003065.1 Phycisphaerales bacterium
AGCAGCGCCCGCGTCGGGGGCATGGCGCCCGTTCCCGCGGCCGCCAGAAGACCCGGCAACGCGAAGGCGAGAATGATCCCGGAGAGAAGCGCAGCCGATTGCGAGAGCGCGAACCCCCACGCGACGACCTTGAGCTGCCGCGCGACGACGGGGCGGGGCACGCGCTTGACCAGCCTCCGCATGTGCACGAGCCCGGTGATGTAGCCGACCGCCACGACCAGCCCGAGGCCGACCGCCGCGACGACGCCGCCGATGAGCGGGCCCAGCGACACGGTCGCAGTGCCGATGACCGCGCCCTGCACGCTCTGACCGAGCGTCCCCGCCGGCGCCGCGATCACCTTGGCCATGAGACCGATGCGTGCGACGCGTCGCGTGCTGAGCAGCGGTTCGCGTTCCGCATCGGCCGGGTCACGCGTCGTGAACAGCCACGCGCCGTACGCGGTCGCGATCGCCACGAGCATGGCAAGCCCGGAACCGATGGCATGGCGGAGGCCGAAGATCGCGCCCCCCGTCGGGGGAGTCCCCCCTGGGCCCGGGACCATCGCCGCCGTGAGCCAGATCGCCAGCCCGAATCCGAGGACGAGCTGCGCGATCTCCCCGCCCATGATCCACCAGATGCCACGACCGAGTCGCGCGACCCACGCGGGGTCGCAGAACCGAAGCAAGTCGCCGCGGACGGATTGCTCGACCGGCGCCGCGCACTCCGGACACGCCTGCTCGACGGTCAGCCCCCGCAGGTTGTAGCCGCAGCCGCGGCAGACCAGGTCCTCGGCGAGGCCGCCGCCGTCGTCGAAGACGGGCGGGCGGGTGGTGGCGGCGAGAGGGGTGGGCACGGTGGTAAGGGTAGGCTGGAGGCTCGGCATCTTCCGGGTGCACCGTTCGTGGCGGTTGCGCTCGTGCGGGGCGGATTGGCGCGTCGGGCTGGCCATTTGGCGGACCTGGTTGGCGGTGCGTAGCTGCGGGGGGACCGGCGGCGTCCATGATTCGGACGTGGACCCTTGCGCTGGCGTCCTGCCAGGGGACGGTGGTTGTGCTTGTCGGGGGGGGGTTGCTGCGCGGGGGCCGGCGGCGTCCATGCCGCCTTGCCTGGGAAGAGTTGGACGTGGACCCTTGCGTTGGCGTCCTGCCAGGGGACGGTGGTTGTGCTTGCCGGACGCCGGTGGCCGCGTTGTTGACGCCGCGTCCTGCGGCTCGACCCCAGTTGTCGTGGGTCTCCTATGACGCTCGCATCCTGCGAGCTGGTCAGTGAAGATTTGGACGTGGGTTCGGACTAGTGTTTGCACCGCCTCCGGCGGGTGCAGGGCCGCGCGTTCACCGGCGGCGTCCATGCCGCCTCGGGCAAGTTGGGTCGTGCGGTTGCGCGCAGCGTCCGTGTGCGCGCTTCCGCGATCAGACGGTCGGGTCCGCCGTCAGGATGATCCGGTATCGTTCGGGGTCCAGCTCCGGGTTGTGCTCGACCACGCCGCCCGGCGGCTCCGTCGTCACCGCGAAGAGCGTCGGCTCGAACACTTCGAGCTTGGGCGTGAACGGCACGATCACCCGACCCGTTTCCCCCTCGACGTCGAACACGCCGCCATCCACCGCGATGTGGGGGCTGTACCCGGCCCGCCCGTTGTCGAAGATCCAGAGCTGGTACTGAATTGCCCGCGGATCGTTGGGATCGAGGCCGTCAAAGATCATGAACCCGCTCTGCGTCCGGTCGTTCCAGACGATCTCGCCCTTCACGCCGAGCGTCGCGACGTCGTTCCAGGCGACGACCCGCGTGGCGGCGTCCGCCCGAAGGGCGCTCAGACGCGTGGCGATGTCGCCTTCCCCGGCAGTTGATCCGCCGCCCGGCCACCACGCGAGAAGCGCCAACGCAATGCCCGCGGCCGCGGCGAGCCAAGGGAGCCACGGCGTTCGGCCGTCGGGGCGGGTCGCGGCAGGAGTGGCGACGGTCCGCACGCGCGGGGGCGCGGGCTCACGTGTCACGGTCAGGCCCTTCGACGTCGCCAGCCACGCGACCGCATCCACCTCCACCCGCGCCCGCACCGCGGCGGGCATCGGTTCGGCGGCGGCGAGCGCGGCCGGGAGATCGATGGCCGCGGCCGCGAACTCGAACTCCCAAGCGGCGTCATCCGCCGGGTCGACCAGCGTCGCGAGCTCTTCGTCTTCCTCGACCGACAGTCCCTGGAGCGCCCGATCGGCGAGCAGCTCTTCCAGGCGACTGGGCTCGTGCGCGCGGCGGTCGGTCATGGCCGCGCTCCCTTCAACGCCGCGCCCTCGCCGGCGGGGGCCAGCAGCTCCCGAATGCGAATCAGGCCGCGGCGGGCGTGCGTCTTGACGGTGCCGAGGGGAAGCTCGGTCAACCGCGCGATCTGCTCGTGCGTCAATCCCTGCTGGATGGAGAGCCGCAGGACGCGTTGCTGCGCTTCCGTCAGCGACTCCATCGCCACGAGCGCCCGCGTCGCGTCTTCGTTGGTCGCCACCACGGCCGTGTCCGGTTCGACGGGAGCCGGCGGTGCGAGCTGCGATGCTTCATCGACGACCCGGCCCTGACGCTGCACGCGACGGCCGCGGTCGATGAGCCGGCGTCTGGCGATCATGGCCACGAAGGTGACCTCGTTGCCTTTGGCGGGGTCGTACCGCCCCGCGTTCTCCCACAGCGAGATGAAGGCTTCCTGCACCGCGTCCTCGGCCTCGCTCGGGGCGAGGAAACGCCGCGCGAGTGACCAGACGAGACCGCCGAAGGTGTCGATGCAGCCCTGCATGGCAGCCATGTCTCCGTTGGCCACGCGTTGGAGAAGAGAGTCGGACACGCGGAAGGGGCTCCCGGGGTCGCGGCGGCGGACGTGCGGTTCCACGTCCATCCCTGTACCGCGGCGATCATCTCAGAGGCCCGTAGTATAGCTGGATCGTTGCAGAACGAATCACGAGGAGGCAACCGTCTGGGAGGCGGCGTCGAGCGCCCGTCGCAACGTCCACGCGGTGATGCGGGGATCGTCACCGTCCTCGACCGCCTGGAGTGCATCCCGCAGCACGCGACGCGTGTTCGAATCAAGGTGAAGTTCGGGCAACGCCAGGAGGCCCCGGATCGCCACTTCGTAGACCGCGACGCACGCCGCCGGTTGGCCGGCGTTGTAGAACGAGACGCCACGCTCGACGGCCAACGCGATGAACGACGACACGGAGGCCCCGGAGGCTTCCGTCGCCGCGTGCGCTGGCTCATTCGAAGCGTTCGGGTCGCTCGTTCCGACGAAGCGAACCGGAATCTGAACCTCGGCCCACTTGTTCCGGTCGCGTACCATCGGGCCGTTGTAGTACAGGGCTCGAGGGTCTCCGTCCCGCGCCCAGTCGTCGTTCTCGTCGAGCCATGCGTTCAGTTCCGCCAGCCCGCGGTCGATCAGCGGGTTGCCGTACGAGCCCCGCAGTCCGATCGAGACGACCGTGACCGGCGCCGCATCGACCACCTCGATCGCTCCGTCCCGCCCGACCGGACCGAGGTCCGCGGTGCGGTAAAGGAACGACATCGCCCGCGGCCGGGGCGCTCCCCGGCCGGTCAAATCGACCTCGACCGGCGTCGTCATCGCGATGTCGCGGCTGGAGATGTGACGGAAGAGGGGGAAGAAAGCACCGTTGGTGCCGCCCCCGCGTTCGGTGGCGATCTGTGCGCGTCGGACCGAAGGATAGCTCTTGAGGTCGATGGCGCCCGGCGGCGTGGGCGCCGGATATCCGGCCGGCAGCGACTCGTCGACCACCGACGGGCCGCTCCGATAACCGTCGGTG